>CAZRSA010000226.1:0-3446 GCA_964602525.1 uncultured Woeseiaceae bacterium | reverse complement strand
TCACCACGTTGGAGTCGCAGTCGACGATACGCCCGGCCAGCGCATCCGGCGAGAAGCCGCCGAACACCACCGAATGCACCGCGCCGATGCGGGCGCAGGCGAGCATCGCCACCGCCGCCTCGGGGATCATGGGCAAGTAGACGGTCACCCGGTCTCCCTTCGTGACGCCCAGGGACTTCAGCACGTTGGCGAAACGGCAGACCCGTTCGTGAAGCTGGCCGTAGGTGAGCGTGGCCTCCGCCGAGGGATTGTCGCCCTCCCAGACGATGGCCGGCTGGTCCCGTTTGTCATGCAGATGACGATCGACGCAGTTGTAGCAGACGTTCAGCTCGCCGTCCTCGTACCAGCGGATGTGCAGGTCGTCGGACTCGTAGGAGACGTCCTTCACCTTCGTGAACGGTTTCGCCCAGTCCACGATCGCGGCCTGCTCGCGCCAGAAGTCCTCGTTGTCCTCAACGGAGCGGCGGTACATCTCACGGTATTTCTCTTCGTCCACGTAACCGTGTTGCCGGTAGTACCGGTTGACCGGATGGATATCACTCATTGGCAGCCTCCACTCGCTTGTCCCCGGCGGCCTCCGCCGCCGCGCGTGAGCCTATTCTGCGTCGCACGCCCGGCGGCAGCATTAGACATTCGTCTAGGGAAGCGCCGGATCGGCCCCGGATTCGACCTTTGGCTAATGGCCACTCCCCTCCCGCTCGGTGACCATCGGGTTGCCTGCAGACCATTCCAGGGGGACTGGACATGACCAGAGGAATCACAAGACTGACGGCCGCGGCGCTGGCCGCGGGGCTCGTGCTCGCCGCCGGCGGGCCGGCGCTCGCGCAGGAGTCCGGCCAGAGCGATATCGAACGACTGGAGGCCCGGGTCGCCGAGCTGGAGGCGCTGGTGCGCCAGCTCGTCGGCGTGCGTGAGACCGAGGCCGGCCCCACGTCCGTGTCCGAACGGGAACCGACGGTGGAGACACCGGCGAAGACACAGTACGGCTTCGGCGGTTACGTGAAGGCGGACGCGATGTTCAGCGACTACGGTGCGGGTGATCTCGCGCCGGGCAGCGCGGGCACCCAGTTCTATATCCCCGCCACCATCCCGGTGGGCGGCGAGGGCGAGGGTTACGACGCCGATTTCCAGGCCCGCGAGTCCCGCATCAACTTTCGCGCCGACCACGAGACGGCCGGCGGCGACCAGGTGTCGGCCTACATCGAGATGGACTTCTTCCTGAGCCCGGGCGGCGACGAGCGCATCAGCAATTCCTACAATCCACGCCTGCGCCACGCCTTCGTGAAATACAACAACTGGACCTTCGGCCAGACCTGGACCACTTTCCAGGACGTAGGCGCGCTGCCGGACCAGCTGGACTTCATCGGCCCCTCCGAGGGCACCACCTTCGGCCGTCAGGACCTGATCCGCTACACCACCGGCGCCTGGGAATTCGCAGCCGAGAACCCGGAGACCACCATCACGCCCTTCGGCGGCGGCACCCGCATCGTCAGCGACGACGGGACCATCCCGGACCTGGTGGCCCGCTATACCCATAACCTGGACGACGGCTACGTGAAGGCCGCGGCGCTGGTGCGCCAGCTCGACTACGACATCGGCGGGCAGAGCGACACGCAGACGGCCTACGGGCTGTCGCTGTCCGGCAAGCATCGCTTCGGCCAGGACGACGTGCGCTGGATGGCCACCTGGGGCAGCGGCACTGGCCGCTATCTCGGCCTCAACACCGCCAACGACGCCGTGCTGGATGCCGACGGCAACCTGGAGGCCATCGACCAGTTCGGCGGCTTCCTCGCCTTCCGCCACTTCTGGCGGCCGAAGTGGCGCTCGAGCTTCACGCTGTCGTATCTCGCCATCGACAACGACACGGCGCTCACCGGCACCGGCGTCACGAAGGACGTCTACAGCATCCATGCCAACCTGCTGTACGAGCCGCTGCCCAAGCTCGTGATCGGCGGCGAGATCATGTATGCGGAGCGCGAGATCGAGTCGGGCCTGGACGGCGACCTCACCCGGTTCCTGTTCTCCACGAAATACGGCTTCTGAGCGAAGCGGCGCATCTCCCCGCGGCCGGCGGCGTCGCCCTGACATCGCCGGCCCTCCTTCCCGGCGGGCCGGACGTGTAACAATCGCCCCATGAACGAGATCCCGGAGATCGAGGCCTTCCTGGGCCGGCTGCCCGGCTTCGACCACCTCGACGAGGACGAGCTGCACCGGGCCGCGCGGTCGGTCTCGGTGGCCTACTACCGGCGCGGGCAGGACATCCTGTCGATCGGAGTCGAGAACACCCATCTCAACATCGTGCGCAGCGGCGCGGTGGAACTCGCCGACGGCAACGGCGACCTGGTGACCCGACTGGCGGAGGGCGAGTGCTTCGGCTTCCCCTCGCTCATGAACCACGCGCCCACCCGCAATCACTCCGTGGCACTGGAAGACACGCTGATCTATCACCTGAAGGGCGAGGCCTTCGAGGCGCTGCGCCGCGGCAACCGGGACTTCGACACCTGGTTCATCCGCGCACTCTCCGACCGGCTCACTACCCGCCCGGTGACCGGCGAGATCCGCGGCGCCGCGGCCGGCAGCGTGCGTGACATGGTGAGCCGCGGCCCGGTGACCATCGACGCCTCGGCGAGCATCCGCGAGACCGCGAAGAAGATGGTGGCCGAGCGGGTCTCGGCCATGCTGATCACCGAGGGCGGCCGCATGACCGGCATCGTCACCGACCGGGATCTGCGCAGCCGTGTGGTGGCGGAGGACTACAGGCTGGATCGGCCGGTGGCCGAGATCATGACGCCGGACCCCATCTCCCTGGACGCCGAGTCCCACGCCTACGAGGCCGCCCTGGTGATGATGCAGAATGTCATCCACCACCTGCCCATCACCGACGACGGCGAGCTGCTGGGCATGGTCGCGCGCAGCGACTTCATGCGGCTGGAGACGGAACACCCGCTCTACCTCGTGAGCGACATCGGCAGGCAGGAGTCCGTGCAGGGCCTCGCGGAGGCCTGCTCCCGGCTGCCTGGTCTCATCGCGGGGCAGGTCGACGGTGATATCGCCGCCGAGCAGCTGGGCAAGTTCATCACGGCCATCACCGACAGCGTCACGCGCCGGCTCATTCGCATCGCCAGGGACGGTCTGGGCCCGCCGCCCTGCCGCTACGCCTGGATTGCGCTGGGCTCCCAGGCCCGCCACGAGCAGTCCGCCGTGAGCGACCAGGACAATGCCCTGGTGCTGGAAGACGGCGCGGGCGACGAGGCCGACGCGTATTTCGAGCGACTGGCACGCATCGTCAACGACGGCCTGGATGCCTGCGGCTGGGTGCACTGCCCCGGCGGCATCATGGCCATCAACCCGCGCTGGCGCGTAACGGTCAGCCGCTGGAAGGAGCACTTCGCCCACTGGATCACCGTGCCGGAGGAGAAGGCGCTGATGCACGCCAACATCTTCTT
>CAZRSA010000225.1:0-3449 GCA_964602525.1 uncultured Woeseiaceae bacterium | reverse complement strand
GCGAGACCAAGAGCGACAAGGCGGCCAGCCGGATACTGGTGCTGGAGCAGGATGCGGAGCGACGCGCGTCGCTGCTGAGCCGCCTGGACTACCTCGGCTGCGAGGCCGTGGCCGCGGAGGCCGACACCGATGCGGACGACGGCTGGACGGCGGTGCTGTTGGGAAACACCGGCGGCGACGGCACGCTGGAGACGCTGCTGGGCTCGATCCTCGGCGCCCGGCGCCGCATCCCGCTCTTGGTACTGAGCGACGGCGGTGACCGCCGGGCGCCGGCGGATCTCGCCGGCCATCCGGTCTGGCCGCTGGCCGCCGGCATGCGCCGCTCGGAGCTGAACCGACTGCTCGAGCGTGCGAAGCGTTACGGCGACGGCGAGCGCCGCCAGCGCCTCACCGGCAGTTCCATGACCATCCAGGCCGTCCGCCATGCCATCGAGCAGGTGGCGGACTTCGACACCAGCGTGCTGGTCACCGGCGAGTCCGGCAGCGGCAAGGAGCTGGTGGCCCGCACCGTCCACGACCTCTCGCCGCGGCGGGACGAGCCCTTCGTGCCGGTCAACTGCGGCGCGATTCCGCCGGAGCTGCTGGAGAGCGAGCTGTTCGGCCACGAGAAGGGCGCCTTCACCGGGGCGGTGAAGGCCCGGCCCGGCCGCTTCGAGCTGGCGGGTGCAGGTACGCTGTTTCTGGACGAGATCGGCGACATGAGCCTCGCCATGCAGGTGAAACTGCTGCGGGTGCTGCAGGAGCGCAGCTTCGAGCGCGTGGGGGGCACCGATGCCATCGCGTGCCGCTGCCGGATCATCTGCGCCACTCACCGGGACCTCGGGGCCGCCATCGAGGCGGGGGAATTCCGCGAGGACCTCTATTTCCGCATCAACGTGTTCCCCATCGAGATGCCGCCGCTGCGAAAACGCGCCGACGACCTGTCGTCGCTGCTGGAAGAGCTGATGATCGCTCGCTCGCCGGAGGGCGGCGACGGTTTCCGTCTCACGCCCGAGGCGATGGAGGCGCTGTCGGCCTATCCCTGGCCCGGCAACGTTCGCGAACTCGGCAACCTGGTGGAGCGGCTGGCCATCCTGCATCCCGCCGGCGTGATCGGCCTGGACGACCTGCCGGAGAAATACCGACGCTCCCGGGCCGCGACGGACGCGGCACCGGCGGCGGATCTCCCTGCCGACGGCCTGGACCTGCGCTCCCACCTGGCCGACATCGAGGTTCGGCTCATCTCCCGCGCCCTGCGGGAGGCCGGCGGCACGGTGGCGCAGGCCGCCCGCCGGCTGAACATGCAGCGCACCACACTGGTGGAGAAACTGCGCAAGCACGGCCTGAATACCGACGCCCCGTCGGGAAATTGACGCCGGCCGCCCGGCCCGGATCCCGTAACTCCCTGTTTCATCAACCAATCCGGGTTGGCATCAAACTTGCTTAGCTAACACCGGAGCCCGATCCTGGACGCACCGAACCGCGGTGCCGCCAGGGTTTCGACGGCAAGGGTTCGGACGGACAGGCGGGAACGACGGAGCAGCCGATTGACGAGTGAAGCGACAGCACGAGCCGAAGGCGGACCGGACCGGGTGCCGGGCGCCGATGCGGACCAGCCGGGTCTGGCGGCGGTGTATGCCGCATTCCAGCGCGAGGTGCTGGCGCTGAACCGCCAACTGGCCGAGGCCCGTTCCGGGCGCTTGGAGCAGCTGCTGGAGAAGGAACGGCTGGGCAACCGGCTGGCGCTGCTGCTGGAGTCCCTGCCGGGCGCCGTCGTCGTGCTGGACGGCGAGGGGATCATCGTCGAGTGCAATACCCGCGCCGTCGAACTCCTCGGCCGTCCGCTGATCGGCCTCACCTGGGCCGAGGTGGTGGACCGGGAATTCGGCGCGGTGCGCGATTCGGGCGGCGAGCTGCGGCTGCCCGACGGGCGCTGGCTGGCCCTGTCGCGGCGGCCGCTCGGGTGCGAGCCAGGCGAGATCCTCCTGCTCACCGACGTGACGGAGACCCGCCGGCTGCAGGAGACGGCAGAGCGCCAGAGCCGGCTCTCCAGCATGGGCGAGATGACGGCCCGCCTGGCCCACCAGATCCGCACGCCGCTCGCCTCCGCACTGCTGTACGTCTCCCAGATCGAGCAGAGCACTGCCGGCGACGAACTCACCCGCCGTTTCGCCGGTCGTGCCATCGTCAAGCTCCGTGAGCTCGAGCAGATGATCAACGACATGGTGGTGTTCGCCGGCGGCGGGCGCGGCGGCGCCGAGGAGTTCGCCCTGGCCGGGTTGCTGGAGGACGTGGCCGAGGCCGCGGCGCCGGACCTGCCCGCCACCGCGGCGGTGGCCGTGGTAATGGCCGACCCGGAGCTGCGCATGAGCGGCAACCGCCCGGCGCTGGCCGGTGCGCTGGGCAATCTGGTGCAGAACGCCCTGCAGGTGGCAGGTGAGGCGGTCCGGGTGGAGCTCGGCGCCGCCCGCACGGATGCCGGTGAGATCTGGCTCACCGTAAGCGACAACGGCCCGGGCGTCGACGAGAGCCTGCGGGAGCGCATCTTCGAACCCTTTTTCACCACCCGCCGGCAGGGCACCGGCCTCGGCCTGGCCGTCGTGCGCTCGGTCGCCGCCGCCCACGGCGGCAGCGTGTCCGTGGAGAACCACGGCGAGGGCGCCATCTTCCTGCTGCGCCTGCCCGGCGGTGACGGTACGCCGCTGCTGGCGAGCCGCAGCACCTTCGCCCGCGCCGGCGAGGCTGCGGCCGCCGCCCGTCCCCGGAACGAATTCAGGAGTCAGCCATGAGCCCGGCGAACGAGACCCGTGTGATGATCGTGGAGGACGACGCCGACCTGCGCGAGGCGCTGGCCGCGACGCTGGAGGCGGCCGGCCATGGCGTCGTGACCGCCGGATGCGGTGAGAGCGCACTTGCGGCGCTGGACCGCGACGCCGTGGACCTGGTCGTCAGCGACGTCCAGATGGAACCGATGGACGGCGTGGCGCTGCTGGAAGCCCTGCGCCGCCGGCATGCCAGCCTGCCCGTGGTGCTCATGACGGCCTACGGCACCATCGAGAAGGCGGTGGAGGCCATGCGCCTCGGCGCGGCCTTCTACATGGTGAAACCGTTCGAGGCGCGGGAACTCGTGGAGACCGTCGAGCGCCACCTGCGCCCCGCGCCGGGCGGCAGCGGACCCGTGGCCGGCGACCCGGCCACCCGCGTGCTGCTGAAGGTGGCCGAGCGGGTGGCCGCCAGCGAGGCGACGGTCACCCTCAGCGGCGAGAGCGGCACGGGCAAGGAGGTCTTCGCCCGCCATATCCACCAGTGCTCACCGCGGGCGGGCGCGCCTTTCGTCGCCATCAACTGTGCCGCCATCCCCGAGAACATGCTCGAGGCCGTCCTGTTCGGCCACGAGAAAGGCGCGTTCACCGGCGCCACCAGCGCGAGCCCCGGCAAGTTCGAGCAGGCCCAGGGCGGCACCCTGCTGC
>CAZRSA010000224.1:1903-3477 GCA_964602525.1 uncultured Woeseiaceae bacterium | reverse complement strand
CCGTGGCTCTGCTGCTCGAGCAGGCCTTCTTCCTTCATGTCTCTGAGCACCCTTCTTATCAACTCCCGGCTGACATCGGGTACTTCACGCTCGAGTTCCGCGATCTTGAACGGCGCAATCTTCCGCGCGGCGGCTTCTCTGACGCGGTCGGACTTCGAACCACGGTGCTTGTCGACCTTGCCGACTCTCTCCTCGAGTTCACGATAAGCACGTATGAGCACTCCCCAGAAATAGCGAAGCCAGGGCTTCACGTCGTGCTCGCCCTCATGCCAACCGTGGGAGCTGGCTTCGAGGTTTTCGTAGTAGGACTCCTTGGATTGTTCGACGATTCTCTCGAGGCTGATGTATCGGCCCACCTCGTAGCCGGCGTGGTAGAGCAGCTGTAGTGTGAGCAGGCGAGATACCCGCCCGTTCCCGTCTCGGAAAGGGTGAATGCAGAGAAAGTCGAGAATGAACAGCGGTATTACGATCAGCGGCAGGCACCGGTCCTTCTGCGCCTGGTGATAGTTGGAGACGAGGTCCTCCATGGCTTGTGGCGTAGCAACGGCGGAGACGAGTTTGAATCTCACTCTGACGGTATTTCCGTCGGCGTCCTTTTCGACAATGTCGTTGTCGACCATCTTCCAGCGGCCACCATCCGCGTTGAAATAGCTGTACAGCATGTTGTGCAGCTGCAATACGACGTTGACCGTGACGGGCATGTCTTCGCCGCTCTGGTGGATGAGTTCAAGTGCGTCGCGATAACCGGCGATCTCTTGTTCGGAGCGATCCCTGGGCTGAGTCTTCTTGGCTACCAGGTCCTTGATCCGGGCTTCTGGGGCCGTGACACCCTCGATGCGGTTGGATGCGTCGGTGGATTCAATGGAGGCGAAGGTGCGGAGGCTCTCGAGGATATCCGGGCTCTGTTTAACATAAAGTTGTTGTTTCCCACAGTATTCGGAGATCGTGCTGATCGTCGTGAGGTCATCGAGGTCTGGAGACAGACGGTCCAGGAACCGCGGGTCGAGGGACTTCATAGAGGTATACGCGAGTCTAAAGAGGTATTTTGGCTCTACTTTACCTCTTTTATGAGATTAATACCTCTATTGGAACTGGGCTCGACGGCGAGATTCGGCACACCGTGTGACGCCCTGACCCGGGACTACAAGGATGAACTGGAGCCGATGGCGAGGTTACACACTGTGTAACCGTTCTACATGGATGCGACCGCCCGCTTTGTACATACAAGTTACAGCCACTGTAACTCAGTTAAAGGGGTATTAGGTGACTTAAAGAGGTATTCTGGCACCCGAATACCTCTTTTCTACTATCACTACCTTTATCTCGGTCACCTCTCCCACGGCATAGAGATTCACTACCGCCTCGCCTGAGCGCCTCACCACCCTGAGATCCGCATCCACCGCAAGCCCCGCGAAGGAGACCACCGGCCACCCTGCAGCCGCCCTTCGCGCCCCACTGGTAACGCGGCGTGCGGAAGTGATCGTGGCCGGAGCCGGTGACGGGATGCTCCGGCAGCACCTCGTAGCCGTGCCGGTGAAGCGCTGCGTGCGCCGCGGGCGGCGTAGTGGCACTCT
>CAZRSA010000224.1:0-1803 GCA_964602525.1 uncultured Woeseiaceae bacterium | reverse complement strand
TCGTAGCCGTGCCGGTGAAGCGCTGCGTGCGCCGCGGGCGGCGTAGTGGCACTCTCCGCGAATGCCCGGGGCTGCCATAACGAAAAACCTGCCGCTCGCCGCTGTCCTGATGTCGGTCGCCATGATCGCCTTCGGCCTGTACCGCCTGACCGAGACCAACGTGGGCGTCGCCACGGACGAGACCCGCCTCGGCCCCACACCGGTAACGGTGTTCCGCGCGGCGGATGCGCCCGCCGACGTCGCCCCGCCCGTCGTCGTGATCGCGCACGGATTCGCGGGCTCCCAGCAGCTCATGCAGTCCTTCGCCGTCACGCTGGCGAAGAACGGCTACCTGGCCGTGACCTTCGACTACTACGGTCACGGCCGGAACCTGGAACCGCTGCGGGGCGACGTCACCGAGATCGAGGGAGCGACCCGGAACCTGCTCGAGCAGACCGGCACCGTGGCCGACTACGCGGTGTCCCTGCCGCGGGCCGACGAGGGGCTCGCGGTGCTCGGCCACTCGATGGCTTCCGACGTCATGGTGCGCTACGCGCAGCAGGACGAACGGGTCGACGCGGCGGTCGCCGTCTCCATGTTCTCGCCGGCGGTCACGGCGGAGTCGCCGCAGAATCTCCTGGTGATCGTCGGCGGGCTGGAGGGGTTCCTGAAGAAAGAGGCGCTGCGGGTGCTCGGCATGGTGACCGATGACCCCGCGGAAGGGGTGACGGTGGGCAGCTTCGACGAGGGCAGCGCGCGCCGGGTGGTGTTCGCCGACGGCGTCGAGCACGTGGGCGTGCTGTACAGCGCCGAGAGCATGGCGGCGACGGTCGCGTGGCTGAACGACGTGTACGGACGAGAGAGCAGCGGCTACACGGCTACGCGCGGCTTGGCCATCGCGCTGCTGATCGCCGGCGCCTGGCTGCTGGCCTGGCCGCTGTCGAAGCTGCTGCCCGTGGTCAGCCGTCCGGCGAAGGGTGCAGCACTCGGCTGGCGCCGCCTGCTGCCCGCCGCCGCTATTCCGGCGGTCGTCACGCCGCTGTCGCTGTGGTGGTTCCCGGCGGATTTCCTCGGCGTGCTGGTGGGCGGTTACCTCGCCGTTCACTTCCTGGTGTACGGGCTGGTGACGGCCGGCTGTCTCGTGTGGGTGCGGCGCGCCGACGGCCCGCCCGTCCGCAGCGAAACGAATCGGCCGAAGCTGGTCGTGGCCACCCTGCTGGCCACCGCGTACATCGCCGGCGTCATCGCGCTGCTGCTCGACACCTACGTGACCTCCTTCGCCATCACGCCGCCGCGGGTGCCGCTGGTGTTCCTGATGCTGGCCGGCACGCTCGCCTACTTCCTCGCCGACGAATGGCTCACCCGCGGCGCCGAGACGGCCCGGGGCGGGCATCTGTTCACCCGCTTCTGCTTCCTGGTCTCGCTCGGCATCGCGGTGGCGCTGTCGTTCGAGGATCTGTTCTTCCTGCTGATCATCGCCGCCGTGATCGTGCTGTATTTCCTCGTCTACGGCTTCTTCGCCCGCTGGATCTACCGGGCGACCGGGCATCCGGCGGTGAGCGGGATCGCCACCGCCGCCGCGTTCGCCTGGGCGCTGGCGGCGGTGTTCCCGATGCTGGCAGGGTAGGAGGGCCTTCAGGCCCGATTTTTTTAGTGGATCGGGGCTAAAGCCCCTCCTACAGGGCCCTCCTAAGAGTTGCGTTACCTCAGGGGCAGGCCGGCCCGATACAGCGCCCGTCGGTGAACAACAGGGTATTGTGCCCCCGGTCGCCGCCGGGCTCCGGCACGCCGTCGGCGACGAGGAAGAGCGCGGAGTGCGCGCCG
>CAZRSA010000223.1:0-3494 GCA_964602525.1 uncultured Woeseiaceae bacterium | reverse complement strand
TGCAGTCCCAGGTGCTGAACGTCATCGCCCGGCTGCAGCGCGAGCACGGCGTCTCCTTCCTTTTCATCTCCCACGACCTCGCGGTGATCCAGCACGTCAGCGACGACGTGGGCGTGATGTATCTCGGCGCGCTGGTGGAGTTCGCCGCCAGTGACGACCTGTACCGGGAGCCGAAGCACCCCTATACGCGCGCGCTGATGTCCGCCATCCCGGTGCCCGACGTGAAGCGGAAGTCGAAGCGCATCGTGCTGGGCGGGGATGTGCCCTCGCCCATGCACCCGCCGTCGGGCTGCCCCTTCCACCCCCGCTGTCCGGAGGCGATGCCGCAATGCAGGGAGGTGGTACCGCCGCAAGTGAATGCCGGCACGGCCGCAAAGCCCCATTACGTGCGCTGCCACCTTTACGGCGACGCCGGCGCGGCGCCGGCCTGAACGTCGGCCGACCCCCCCGCCGGGCTCAGGCCCGACCCAGCTTCTCCTCCAGGTGATCGACGAGGGCGTCAATCACCTTCAGACGGGCGTAGTGCTTGTTGTCGCCCTCCACTAGGATCCAGGGCGCCGGGCGGGTGCTGGTGTACTGGATCATGTCATGGGCGGCCAGGGCGTAGTCGTCCCAGTGCTCCCGGTTCCGCCAGTCCTCGTCGGTAAGCTTCCAGTGCTTGTAGGCGGACTCGGCGCGCTGCCGGAAGCGCAGCAGCTGCTCCTCCTTGCTCACGTGCAGCCAGAACTTCATCAGCAGTATGCCCCGGTCGGTGATCTGCCACTCGAAATCGTTGATCTCGTTGTAGGCCCGGCGCCACTCGTCCTCGCTCGCGAAGCCCTCCGTGCGCTCCACCAGCACCCGGCCGTACCAGCTACGATCGAAGATGGCCACGTGGCCGGCCCGGGGCAGGCGCCGCCAGAAACGCCACAGATGATGATGGGCCCGCTCCTCCTCCGTGGGCGCGGCGAACTGATGCACCCGGTAGGTGCGTGCATCCAGGCCCCAGACGGTGCGGCGGATGGCGCCGCCCTTGCCTGCCGCATCGGGGCCCTCGAACACGAGCACCGTCGAGAGCCCCTCCGCCGTGGCCCGGCGGGCGAGCTCGCCCAGGCGGGCCCGGCTCTTTTTCAGCCGCTTCTTGTACTCGCGGCGGGGCACCTTCAGGGACAGGTCGAGCCGGTCGAAGACCGTTATGCGCCGTGCACCGTTCTCCTCACCGTCCGACTGGCGTGACGGCGCCGCAGCCGTATCGCTCTCGGTCGCGATGCGGTGCTCCTCCTGCTCCAGGTGGCGGCGGAGCTCGGCGGCGAGAACCTCGCCCACGCGGAGATGGCGGAAGTTCTCGTCGGCCCCCTCCACGATGTACCAGGGCGCGAGCGCCCGGTTCGTGCGGGTGATGATCTTCTCGGCGGCATCGACGAAAGTGTCGTAGTTCTCGTGGTTGCGCCAGTCCTGCTCGCCCACCATGTAAGCGAGCGCCGGGTCCGCAGACAGCGCCTCCAGGCGCTCCCTCTGCCGCTCCCGGCTGAGGTGCATCCAGAATTTCAGGATCAGCGCGCCGTCGTCGCCGAGCGCGTTCTCGAAACGGATGATCTCGCCCAGCCGGTCGTCGAAACCGCTCTCGTCCAGCTCGCCGTAGACCCGCTTCAGCAGGGGACGGGAATAGCGCCCGCTCAGATACAGCCCGACGCGGCCCTTCGGCGGCAGATCCAGCCAGTAGCGCCAGAACCGCGGACGGGCCCGCTCCTGCGCGGTAGGCTCCTGGTAGCCGATGGTGCGCACGAAGCGGGGATCCATCCATTTGTTAAGGATGTTCACCGTGGTGGACTTGCCGGCGCCGTCCACCCCGGCGAAATCGACGATCACCGGGAACCGGGCGAGCTCCAGGGTGCGATACTGCAGCTCGAGCAGCTCGCCGCGCAACGCCTTCTCGCGCTCCTTGAATTCGGCCTTGGCGATGCTCTGGCCGAGTTCCGCGGTATCGAACATGGCAGCTCCCGGGAATCCCCGTAATCCGGTCGTAATGGCGTATTCTAACTCGGCACGCGGGCGGATAGCCCGGCGCGATGCTACGATGCGGCGGCGCAGAAGCGGGCAGGCACACCGGGAGTCGAGCATGGAAGAACAAGCTGTCGCGAGACTGGATCCGGGCGCTCGCCGACTCTATGAAGAGGTCCACGCGCGCCCGTTCCCCAGGATCACGCCGCCCACGTCGGTGCGCCACCTGGTCACCATGACGGCCGACGCGGATCCGGACGAGATCATCACCCACTTCTACAGCCTCGTCGGCGCCAGCCCCCCGGAGGATCCGCCCAAGTCGAACACACTGCTACTCGAGGGCGACGGCTACACCGTGCGTCTGGAGCGCCACCGGGAATTCTGCTCCTACCTCTTCACCTGGCAGAACGAGTCGCCGGACGGCATGCTCGGGCGCCGTCGGACCGTGCGCGCGGACTGGCTGGAGGGCCTGCCGGGGCGCCTGATGATCCACAACAGCGTGAAGCTGATCCCGGACGAATATACCGAGATCGACGCCGCCCAGGTCCGCGAGCACCTGGAGAACTACACGGTGACCGGCGCGCGGGTGATGGGCGGACGGGCCACGGTGTGGACCAGCTTCCGGCTGCACACCGACGGCAGCGCGCGCTACGTCGTGTTCGTCGGCAATCTCACGCCGGGGCAGACCGGCCAGCTGCTGCAGCTGCTGGTGGAACTGGAGACCTATCGCATCCTTGCACTGCTCGGCTTCCCGATGGCCCGCGGCATGACCGGGGAACTCGCGCGGATCAATACGGGCCTCTCGGCCCTGCTGGAGCAGCTGCGCCATGCGGACACGATGGAGGGGGAGCGGGAGATCCTGATCGACATCACGGAGCTGTCGGCCAGCCTGGAGGAGCTGCAGGCGCGCTCCAGCTTCCGCTTCGGCGCCACGCGGGCCTACCACCAGCTGGTGAACGAACGCCTGGAGGCCCTGGACGAGGAACCCTTCGGCCGGGTGCCCATGCTCTCCACCTTCCTGGGCCGGCGCCTGGGACCGGCCATGCGCACCGTTACCGCCGTGCAGTCGGAGATCCAGCAGATCTCCGGCCGCCTGTCTTCGGCCACCTCGCTGCTGCAGGCACGGGTGAACCTGCATCTGCAGGAGCAGAACCGCACGCTGCTGTCATCCATGGACCGGCGCAGCCGCATGCAGCTCAGGCTGCAGACCACCGTGGAAGGCCTCTCCGTGGCCGCCATCACATACTATTCGGTCGGCCTGCTGGACCGGCCCTACGCGCTCATGGAGCAGGTGGGCCTCGTTCCCAGCGGCCGGGTGCTCTCGGCGCTCTCCGTCATACCGGTGGCGGCGCTGGTGTGGTTCCTGATCCGCCGGGTCCGGCGCCGGGTGGAGGCGGAGGCCTAGGCGAGGCCGGCTCGAAGCCTGCGGAAATCCGGACGACGGGGTCCACGGAAAATGGGCCCCAAGGAAAAAGCGCCGCACGAGGCGGCGCTTCTCCATCGGTGCGGTTTCT
>CAZRSA010000222.1:0-3495 GCA_964602525.1 uncultured Woeseiaceae bacterium | reverse complement strand
GGCGCCTTCATCATCCTGATTTCAGGCGCCAGTTACCATACAAGGCCTTCAGGCCACTGAAGGCGTGGCCGTCATGCGGGGGTATCCATCGCCGCGACCTTTTGTCGGGAGCAAGATGAATGCCCCCGCAGGGCCGCCGCCAAAGAAGGCGGTTATGCGCGGCGCAGCGTGTTCACCGGCGGGGCGTTCACCGCGCCGCGGGCGGCCAGCGTGCCGCTGACGCCCACCAGCAGCATGCCGGCGATCATGCCGGCCAGCCAGAGCACCGGGTCCACCGTGTAGTTGAGGTCGAACAGCCGGGAGGCCGCGAGCATGCCGAGCACCGTCGCGCCGGCCGCGGCGAACACGCCGGCGAGGAGGCCGAGCGCCAGGAATTCCGAGGCGAGCCCCGCCATGACCGTGCGGCGCTTCGCGCCGAAGGTGCGCAGCAATGCGCTCTCGTAGCGGCGTTCGTCCAGGGTGGACTGCACGGCGGCGAACAGCACTACCAGGCCGGCCAGCAGGGTGAACAGAAAGACGTATTGCACCGCCAGGGCGGCTTTGTCGATTACACCGCGCACCTGGGCGATCAGCGCCTGGATGTCGATCACCGAGATGCTGGGATGAGTGCGCACCAGCTCGAGCAGGGCGCCCTTGCGATCCGGGTCGATGTAGAAGCTGGAGATGTAGGTGCGCGGATAGCCCTCCAGGGCGCCCGGCGAGAGCACCATGAAGAAGTTGGGCTCGAAGGAATCCCACTGCACTTCGCGGATGCTCGCCACCTCCGCGGTCAGCGGCTCGCCGGCCACCAGGTAGGAGAGCTCGTCGCCCAGGCCCACGCCGAGTTCCTCGGCGGCGTCCGCCTCCATGGAGACCAGCGGCGGGCCGTCGTAGCCCGGCGGCCACCAGCTGCCTGCCGTCACCCGGTTGCTTGCCGCGAGCTCGGCCGTGAACGACAGGTTCTGCTCCCGCTCCGACATGCCCCGGCCCCGCTCGTCCTCGAACGAGATCTCGCCGATGGGCGTGCCGTCGATGGCGGTGAGCCGCGCGCGCACCAGCGGCACGAACTCCGGGTCCTCGACGCCGGCCTCGCGGAGGATATCAGCCACACTCGAACGATCGTCCGGCTGGATGTTGATCAGGAAGTGGTTCGGCGCGTCCTCGTCCAGGGTGGCGCGCCAGCCGGCCAGCAGGTCGTTGCGCACGAGGGTAAGCAGCAGCAGCACCATCAGTCCGAGGCCGAATGCCACCACCTGCACCGCGCTGTCACTGCCGCGCCGGGCGACATTGGCGAGTCCGTAGCGCCAGGCCACGCCGACACGGCCCCGCATGCGTGCGAGCACGAGCACGAGCAGCCTGCCGGCGAGATAGAGCACGGCGGCGATGACGGCGGTGCCGCCGAGCACGAGGACCAGCAGCGCGACGTCCCGTACGGCCCAGTAGACGAGCGCCGCCAGCGCCGCGATGGCGGCCAGCGTGGTGAGCCAGGCGGCGGGCGGCGGCGGCGTCATGTCCCGGCGCAGGACCCTGAGCGGCGGCGTACTCTTGAGCCGCATCAGCGAGGGCAGGGCGAAGCCGAGCAGCAGGATGAGCGAGGTGCCCACGCCGAGCGCTACGGGCGTGAGAGAGGGCGCCGGCAGGTCGCTGCCGATCAGGCCGGCGAGCAGCCGGGACAGGCCCGTCTCGGCCAGGTAGCCGATACCCGCGCCGACCAGGCCTGCGGCCAGCCCGATCATGAGCAGCTGCAGCAGCGAGACCCGGAAGATGAAGGACTGGGAGGCGCCGAGGCTCTTCATCAGCGCCGCCGTATCCAGGCGACGTTCGGCGTAGCGCCGGCCCGACATCGCGACTGCGACCGCCGACAGCAGCAGACTCACCAGGGAGGCCAGCGAGAGGAATCGCCCTGCGCGCTCCACCGCCGCGTTCAGCTCCTCGCCGGCATCCCCCCGGTCCTCGAGGCGGACCGTGTCCGGCAGTCGTTCCTGCCAGGCCGCGACGAAACGGCGCACCGCCTCCCGGTCGCCGGCGAACAGCTGAGCGTAGCTGACCCGGCTGCCGGTCTGCACCAGACCGGTGCCCGGCACCTCGTCCAGGTTCATGAGCAGGCTGGGAGCGAGCCCGGCGAAACCCGGCGTCTGGTCCGGCCGGTAGGTCAGCACGGCGTCGACGGTCAGGGTGGAGGCGCCCACGTCCACCCGGTCGCCCACCCGGGCTCCGATGCGGGCCAGCAGCGCGCCGTCGGCCCAGACGCTACCCGGCGGCGGCAGTGTGTCCACGGTACGCTCGGCACCGAAAATCTCGTCGGCGATACGCACCCTGCCGCGCAGCGGATAGCCGGGGCCCGCCGCCTTGATGGTGGCCAGCGCGTTGCGCTCGCCGGCGAAAACTACGCTCGGGAAGGTGAGCGTCTCGGCGGTATCGAGTCCCATCTCCCGGGCGGAGGCGAGCGGCGCGTCGTCCATCTCCCGCGCCGAGCGCAGGCGGATGTCGGCGGCGAGCACCTCGGCGGCCTGGAGCGAGACCGCTTGGGCGATGCGGTCGGTGAGGAAGCCGATGGCGGTCAACGAGGTGACGGCAATGGCCAGCGCGGCGGCCAGCACGATCAGCTCGCCGGAACGCGCCTCGCGCCGGAGCGCCGTGAATGCGAACGCCGCAGTCCTCATCACTGCCCGACGAGGCGGCCTGCCTCCAGGGACAGCCGCCGGTCGCATCGGCCGGCGAGGGGTTCGTCGTGGGTCACCAGCACCAGGGTGGCCTCCGACTCGCTGTTCAGCCGGAACAGCAGTTCGATGATGCGCTCGCCGGTGGCCGCATCCAGGTTGCCGGTGGGCTCGTCCGCGAACAGCACTGCGGGGTTCGTGGCGAAGGCCCGGGCGATGGCCACCCGCTGCTTCTCGCCGCCGGACAGCTGGTTCGGGTAATGGCCCTTGCGGGAGGCGAGCCCCACCTCCGCGAGGATGGCGGCGGCCCGTTCCCGGGCGTCCTCGGCGCCGTCGAGTTCCATTGGCAGCATGACGTTTTCGATGGCCGTGAGCGAGGGCACCAGGTGGAACGACTGGAACACGAAGCCCACCCGGGCGGCACGCACGGCGGCCCGGCCGTCCTCGTCCAGCGCCGAGAGTTCCCGGCCCTCGAGCCACACGCGGCCGGAACTCGGCGTGTCCAGCCCGGCCAGCAGCGCCAGCAGCGTGGACTTGCCGGCCCCCGACGGCCCGACGATGGCCACGGACTCCGCCCGGCCGATGGCGAAACCGACGTCGTCCAGAATGGTCAGAGTTCCTTCGGGACTGGTAACCTCTTTACTGAGATGCTCGGCGACTAGCGCCGCATTCGAATCCACTGACATGAACAAGCTCTTCCTGACCCTGCTGCTGGTATTCGGCGTACCGGCCATTGCGGATGTTTCCCTGGCGGATACTGCCCGGAGCGACATTGCAGACGCCCCGCCGCCCACCGTCCTGGTGCTGGGCGACAGCCTCAGCGCCGGCTACGGCCTCGCCGTGGAGGAGACCTGGG
>CAZRSA010000221.1:0-3511 GCA_964602525.1 uncultured Woeseiaceae bacterium | reverse complement strand
CGGCCAGACGCTCGAAACCGTGCCGCCGCCGCTCCGCGATCTCGGCCGGCGCGTCGTCACTGGCGAAGAAAGCTTCTCCCTCGTAACGGTAGAAGGGCACCAGGCCCGCCACCAGGCGCGCGAGGCGCACGTGACCCTGCAGGGAAGGGTGCTTCGCCCGCGACAGTCGCAGCCGCGCGGGCAGTTTCAAAGCCAGATAACCAATCGCCGCCAGCAGCAGCAGGATGAGGGCAGTGGGCATCGCGAGCCTCGCCGGGGAGCCGTTCCGACGCCGAAGCTAAGCACGAGACTGTTACAGTGGGATAACGGCGCTTCCCGCACCGGCCGTGTTGCCGCCCCCGGTGGCGCCCTGGTCACGGTCCTGGCCGCCGGGCTTCATCCACTCGTTCAGGAACAGCGGCGCCAGGGCGCCGCCGGTGATCACGGCGGCATCCACGAGGGTGATGGGCGTGGCGCCCAGCAGCCTGCGCAGCGGCGGCACGAACAGCGTGCCGAGCTGGGCCACGACCGAGGCGCCGATGGCCGCGTCGAGATACGGATTGCGCTCGAGCCCGTCGCGGCCGAACACGCTGTAGCGGTCCGAGCGGCAGGTGAAGGCATGCAGCAGCTGGGCGAGGGTCAGCGTCGAGAAGGCCAGCGTGTTCGCGTGCTTGCCGGGGCCGTAGCGGGCGAGGGCGTAGCCGAAGCTGGCCAGCGTCCCCGTGGATATCAGACCGGACTCGCGCAGCAGCCGCTTCCAGTCCTCCCGGCGCACCACGGGTTCCCTGGGCGAGCGCGGCGGCTGCTGTAGCACGTCCGGTTCGGGCGGTTCCACCGCCAGCGCGAGGGCCGGGAACACGTCGGTGACGAAATTGATCCAGAGGAGCTCCAGCGGATACAGCGGCGGCGGCAGGCCGAGTGCCGCGGCGGCGAGCATCACCTGGATCTCCGACAGGTTGGTGGAGAGCAGGTAATGCAGTGCCTTGCGGATGTTGCCGTAGGTGGTGCGGCCCTGGGAGACGGCATTCAGCAGCGTGCCGAGCCGGTCGTCCTCCAGGATCACGTCGGCCACGAGCCGGGCCACGTCCTGGGGTGCGGAGCCCATGGCGATGCCGATGTCGGCCGCGCGCAGCGCCGGGCCGTCGTTGACGCCGTCGCCGGTCATGGCCACGACGTAGCCCTGGCGCTGCAGCGCCTGCACGATCTCGAGCTTCTTCACCGGGCTCACCCGCGCGAAGACGTCGGCCTCGCCCACCAGTTCGTCGAACGACTCGGCCTCCGGACCGCCCATGTCCACCACATGCACGTCGCCGTCGGCCGCGAGGCCGATCCGGCTGCCGATCTCCCGGGCCGTGACGGCCTGATCGCCGGTGAGCATGACGGTGCGGATGCCCGCCCCCTGCAGTTTCGTGATGAGCTCCGGGATGCCGGCCCGCACGGGGTCCGTCATGGCGATCAGCCCGAGCCAGGTCAGGCCCTGCAACCGGGTCTTGTCGCGGTCGTCGCGGCGGCCGTAGGCGACGCCCAGCACGCGCAGCGCCTCCTCGCTCCAGCGCCGGTTCTGCGTGAGGATGCGCTGGCGCATCTTGCGGGTCAGGCGCACACGCTGCGCGCCGATTCGTATCCAGTCGCACTTCTTCAGAATCTCCTCGGGCCGGCCCTTCGCCAGCGCGAGCACGCGTCCGCGGCGGAAATCGTGATAGGTGCTCATGTAGGGCCGCTGCTCGGAGCGGTAATGGGTGGACAGGAGCCGGTGGCGTTGCCGGAAGCGGTCGATGTCGGTGCCGGTATCCTCCGCCAGTTCGAACAGGGCCTTTTCGGTGGGGGAGGCGGTCTCCGGCTCCTCGTAAGCCTCGCTGCACAGGGCGGCGAACTGCACGAGCCGGCGGAGCGCGCGCTGCTCTTCATCGTCGATGCGCCGGCCCCGGTGCCGGAAGCGGCCCTTTGCGACGGTGAGTTTCCTGAGGTCGGCCTGCACCGCCACCACGCTCATGCGGTTCTCGGTCAGCGTGCCGGTCTTGTCGAGACACAGCACCTGCACCGAGCCGAGTGCCTCCACCGCCGGCAGCCGCCGGATGGCCACGTGCTGCTGGCGCATGCTGCGGATGCCGAGTGCCAGGGTGGTCGTGGCCACGGTGGGCAGCCCTTCCGGCACCGCCGCGACGCCGAGCGATACGGCGGATTTCACCACGTCGACGAAGCGCTGCCCGCGCAGCAGCTCGAGGGCGAACACGCCGAAGCAGGCTGCGATGCTGGCAATGCCGAGCTCGGTACCCAGGTCGTCGAGCTGCTTCTGCAGCACGGTGGGCCGCGCCTCGATCTCGCCGCTCACCCGGTGGATGCGGCCGAGCTCGGCTTCCTCACCCGTGGCCACCACCACGGCGCGGCCACTGCCCCCGGTGACGCTGGTGCCCTGGTACACCACGTTGGGACGCTCGGCGAGGGGCGCCTCGCCGGGGCAGTCGTCGGTGGCGAACTTGGACACCGGCACGCTCTCCCCGGTGAGCGAGGACTCGTCCAGGCTGAGATGGCGGTGCTTGACCACCCGCGCGTCCGCGGCGATATAGCTGCCGGGGCGCAGCGGCAGGATGTCGCCGGGCACGATCTCCGTGCTGGCCACCGACACCACCTCGCCGTCGCGCACCACCTCGGTTTCCGGCGGCGGGCGTATGCCCAGCGTGCGTATCGTCTGCTCGGACTCCCACTCGGTCTTGTAGCCGATGACCGAGTTCACCGCGACCACCGCCGCGATGGCCATCGCGTCCACCCAGCCGCCGGTCAGGATGGCGATCACGCCGGAGCCGGCCAGGATCTCCACCGGCACCGACTTCAGCTGGCGCAGCAGCACCTCGAGTTCGGAGGCCTCGGGCAGCTCCGGCAGCTGGTTGCGGCCGAACTCACTGAGGCGCCGCTCGGCTTCCGCCCGGCCGAGGCCGCGGACCGGCTCGGCCCGGAAACGCTCGACGACCTCCCGCGCGCTGAGGGCGTGCCAGGGCGGCGCGTCCGATTCGTTTTCGCGGCCCTGCCGCGTCCCGGCGGTTTCGCTCGCGTTCGTGCCGGAAGGGACGCCGGCGACGGAGCGCAATGCTGCTGCCACCAGCGCCTCGATGCCGGCAGCCGATTCGTTCGCCGGGTAGATCAGCAGGAGCGAGCCGGTTGCCGGGTTGATCCGCGCCTGTTCGATGGGCTCCCGGTCTGCCAGCTGCCCGATCAGCTGTTCGCACAGGTCCCGCCGGCGGCGCAGGCCGCGCACATTGAGGCGCAGCCGCCCGGGCACCGCCTGGTGGCGTACCCGGATCTGCCAGCTCGAGTCGGTGGCTGCCGACGCCATGGCAGGGCCCTAACGTTCGGAGGCTTCGAGTTCCGCCCAGTGCATCGCCTCCGAGGCGTACCAGAGCAGCGATACGGCAGGCGCCATGAAGTTGCCGCGGACGATCTGGATGACCGTGAGCACCAGCATCAGCGCCGCCATCTCGGCGGGCCAGTGGCGGGGTCCGCGGAAAAGACCCCGCATTGCACGATCGACGGCCGG
>CAZRSA010000220.1:0-3560 GCA_964602525.1 uncultured Woeseiaceae bacterium | reverse complement strand
AGCCCGCGTACGACGAAACGATGGACGTATGGTGCGCCCCTTTCATCATGGCGCCCATCAATACCCGCAACGTGCACCGCTCCAACGCGCTCCTGGGTCATGCCTACGGCGAGGAATTCGTCTACGACGAGATGCTGGTGGCGGGCCCCGGCGAGGAAGGCGAGGCGAAGGCAAAGGCGATCGCGAAGGCGGACGCCCTCGGCGGCGACAATGCGCCCCGGCCCGGCGAGGGCCCGAGCAAGGAGGAGCGTGAAGCCGGTTCCTACGACGTGCTTTTCATCGGCGAGATGCCCGACGGCAGCGAAGTGCGGGCCAGCGTGGCCGGCGACCTGGACCCCGGTTACGGCTCCACCTCGCGCATGATCACCGAGGCCGCACTGTGCCTGCTGCGCGACGCCGCCGACACCCCCGGCGGCATCTGGACGACGGCGCCGGCGATGGGCGAGAAGCTGATCCGCCGCCTGGTGGACAACGCCGGTCTGCGCTTCACCGTGGAGACTTGATCGACACCGGGACCGGGCGCACACTCCTTCCCCATAACAACGCACAGAACAGGGGGAATCATGAGCGAGCTGGACAACAAACCGCCCGGCCTCTACTGGACCGTTGCCTGGGTGGCGCTGGTATGGAACCTGATCGGCGTCGCCACCTATCTCGGCACCGTGATGAGCGAGGCAGGCGCCACGCCACCGGTGCCCGCCTGGGTCACCGGGGCCTACGCGCTGGCCGTCTTCGGCGGCACCTTCGGCGCCGTCGGCCTGCTGCTGCGCCGGGCCTGGGCGGTGCCCATGTTCGCGGTGTCGCTCCTCGCCGTCTTCGGCTGGGCAGGCTATGCCTTCACGGCCTTCGAGGGCACCGCGGCCGACCTGGTGCTGCCGGTGCTGATCCTGCTCATCGCCGCCTACCTGATGTGGGCGTCGGTGTCGGCGAAGAAGAAGGGGTGGATCCGGTAAGCGCGTCGATCGCCGCCTCCACCTCGCCGTCCGCCGTATCCCGCCCTCCCGCCAGCGAGGCGCACAGGTTCGCGCCCGCCGGGGGTTCGGGGCTGCGTTCGCGGAACAGCCCCAGGCACGGCCCGCCGCCGGCCGCCAGGTCGCGGATCACCGGCGGGCTGAGCATGGCGGCCCGCTCGGCTACCGGGAAGCCCACGATGTTGTGCAGCGCGGTCAGCAGCTTCGGCCCGACGAACTGGGGCGGGTAAGGGCCGGGGTGGGCGCCGAGCAGCCGCTGGGCGGCGTCGATGCAGAACTCCAGCAGAGCGTTACCGCGGCGGAAGAACAGGAAGGCGTTGTGCACCTTCACACGGGCACGCGGGGTCCGCCCGGCACCCCGGTCCTCGATCCAGACCTCCCGTCCCACCGCGTAGGGCGCGGCCGGCAGGGTCAGGCGCTCCGGCGCAAAGACCAGGAAATCCGCGTCGCACCAGACGGCGGCCTCGTAGCCCTCCTCCAGCGCCCGGCGCAGCGCCAACAGCCGGGCGAGGTCGCTGGCCACCACCGGCTGCGGACGCAGCCGCCCGCGCAGGCGCTCCGGGATCGGGGCGAAGAGTTCGTCGCCGAGAAAGCGGTAGTCGAAGCCGGCTGTGTGCGCCCAGGCCTCCACGGAGGCCAGGCAGCGGCCCAGCCAGGGGGCCGGCAGGGGGTCGCGGTGGGACTGGAGGACGAGGGTGGTTATTTCTTCGACATGGAGAGGTGGACGCGGCCCGAGCGGCCCATGCGGCGCTCGTTCATGCGCTGCACGATGTCGTTCACTGCCTCGCGCACCTTCTTCTTGGTGCCCCGGCGATGCCCCACGATGGACTGCCCACCCTGGCTGATCACGTAGCGGTACCAGCGGCCGTCGTCGCTGCCGTCCGGTGCCTCCACCTGCTCGAGTTCCACGAACTCGAAGGGCTGCTGGTAATCCTGCGCCGGCGCCGCGCTTTCGCGTTTACTGTTGCTCATCCCGCCCACCTTACCGGATCGGGCGTGCGGCGCAACCCGGAGGCGCGCCCGCCTGCCCGATTCCGGCGGCAGAATCAAGGGGATAGGGCCGCCAACGGGGCCCCGCCGGGGGTCGTAATTGCCCGGATACAGGGCAGGCTCACGCAGGGGGTAAGCTTAGCCCCCAGGCATCCCCTAGAAATATAAGAGACACCTCGATAAGGGAGGAATCCATGGCGTATCAGACGGCTGACATCCGTAACGTGTGCCTGGCGGGGCCCAGTAACGCGGGCAAGACCACGCTGGTGGAGGCCCTGCTGAAGGCAGGCGGCTCCATCCAGAGCTGCGGCGAAGTGGAGCGCGGCAACACCGTCGCGGATTTCCATCCCCGGGAACACGAATTCGGCCACTCGCTGCACCCGGCCGTGTGCCACCTGGACCACGAGGGGATTCACGTCAACGTGGTGGACACGCCGGGATACCCGGACTTCTACGGCCGAGCACTGGCCGTCCTGCCCGCCGTGGAGACCGCCGCCATCGTGGTGGACGCGCAGAACGGCGTCGACCTCACCGCCCGGCGCATGATGGAGGCCGCGGCGAGGCAGCGCCTCTGCCGCATGGTCATCGTCAACAAGATCGACGCCGAAGGAGTGGACCACGCGAAGATCATGGAAGAGATCCGGTCCGTGTTCGGCCCGGAGTGCCTGCCCATCAACCTGCCGTCGGCCTCCGGGGACGCCGTCGTGGACTGCTTCTTCCAGCTCGAGGGCGACGAGACGGCTTTCAGCGACGTGGCCAGCGCTCACGAGCAGATCATCGACCAGGTGGTGGAGCTGGACGAGGAACTGATGGAGGTCTACCTCGAGCAGGGCCAGGAGCTCGCGCCCGAGCAACTGCACGACCCCTTCGAGAAGGCCCTGCGGGAGGGCCACCTGGTACCCGTGTGCTTCGTCTCCGCCAAGAGCGGCGCCGGCGTGCGCCAGCTGCTGCGGATCCTGGAGCGGCTCATGCCGAATCCGACGGAGGCCAACCCGCCCGTCTTCCTGAAGGGCGAGGACGGCGATGCCGAGGAGGTGGTGGCTAAGCCGGACGCCGACGCCCACGTGGTGGCCCACGTCTTCATGGTGAACATCGACCCCTTCAAGGGCCGGCTCGCGGTATTCCGCATCCACCAGGGCACGGTCCGTCCGGGCATGCAGCTCTACGTCGGCGATGCCCGCAAACCCGTCAAGGTGAGCCAGCTGCTGAAGCTGAGCGGCGCCGAGCACGTGAAGGCCGAGCGCGGCGTTCCCGGCGACATCTGTGCCGTCCCCCGGCTGGAGGAGGCGCACTACGACGCGGTGCTGCACGACTCCCACGAGGAGGACCACTATCACCTCAAGTCGCTGCGTATCGCCAGGCCGATGTACGGACTCGCGATCAAGCTCTCCGACGATGCGGACGTGCAGAAGATCTCCGACGCCCTGCACTCGGTGGAGGCCGAGGACCCGTCGCTGCACCTCGAGCACGTCCCGGCGCTGAACGAGATCGTGCTGAACGGCCTCGGCGACCTGCATCTCAGGACCGTGCTGGAGGAGATCCGGGACCGCTACGGCATCGAGGTGGAGACGGCACCGCCGTCCATCGCCTACCGGGAGA
>CAZRSA010000219.1:1633-3594 GCA_964602525.1 uncultured Woeseiaceae bacterium | reverse complement strand
AGGCCGCCGAGATCGCGGCGAAGAACGCCTGGAACGTCTTCTACTCCGGGGACAAGACGATGGCGATCCGCCGCTTCAACCAGGCCTGGCCGCTGGACCCGGACAACCCGCTCGCCCTGTGGGGCTTCGCCGTGATCTCCATCGACCGCGGCGACTGGGATGCGGCGCTGCGCTACTACCGCATGGCGATGGAGAACGACCCGGACAATCCGCGCCTGCAGCGCGACTACGAACTCGCGCTGCGGCAGGTGGAGAAGGTGCCGGTGCACCAGCCCCGCTAAGTGAAATCCGGCATTCAGCCCGCCGCAGGATGGGCCTATCGTCAGTGATGACACCCCGGCGAGGCGGTGAACCATGGACGACAAGGCCCCTTCGGAACTCCATCGCGGCGTCAAGATCCTGCATGACCCGGTGCGCAACAAGGGCACCGCCTTCACCGAGGCGGAACGCGATTACCTGAAGCTGCGCGGCCTGCTGCCGCCCCGGGTCCATCCCATGGCCGAGCAGGAGCTGCGCGTGCTCGAGAACGTCCGCGCCAAGACCACCGACCTCGAGCGTTATCTCTACCTGGTGGCGCTGCAGGACCGCAACGAGACCCTGTTCTACCGCGTGGTGATGAACAACATCGAGGAGATGATGCCGCTCATCTACACGCCCACCGTGGGCAAGGCCTGCCAGGAGTTCCAGCACATCTTCCGCCAGTCCCGCGGGCTGTACGTCTCCATCGACGACCGGGGCCGGGTCCGCCAGCTGCTGGAGAACTGGCCGCACCCGGAGGCGCGCATCATCGTGGTCACCGACGGCGAGCGCATCCTCGGCCTGGGCGACCTGGGCGCCGACGGCATGGGCATCCCCATCGGCAAGCTCGCCCTGTACACCGCCTGCGCGGGCATCCCCCCCACCCACTGCATCCCGGTCATGCTGGACGTGGGCACGGAGAACAAGGCGCTGCTGGACGACCCGCTCTACAACGGCGTCGAGCGCCGCCGGGTGCGGGGCGAGGCCTACGACGCCCTGGTGGAGGAGTTCATCACGGCGGCGAACGCGGTCTTCCCGGGCATCCTCATCCAGCTCGAGGACTTCGGCAACGAGAACGCCTTCCGGCTGCTCGCCGAGTACCGGGACCGCACCTGCCTGTTCGACGACGACATCCAGGGCACCGGCGCCATGACCGTGGCCGGCCTCATCAGCGCCATGCGGCTCACCGGCGGCGAACTCGCCGGGCAGAAGCTCCTGTTCCTGGGCGCCGGCGAGGCCGGCCTCGGCGTGGCGGAGGTGTTCTGCGCGGCGCTGGCCGAGCAGGGCATGCACCCGGACGAGGCACGCAGGCACTGCTGGTTCGTCGACTCCCGCGGCCTGGTCGCCTCCCACCGCACCGACCTGGAACCGCAGAAGCGGCCCTACGCCCACGAGCATCCACCGGTGGCGGACTTCCTCGAGGCCGTGCGCAGCCTCCGGCCCACCGCCATCATCGGGCTCTGCGGCCAGCCGGGGCTGTTCACCCGGGAGGTGGTCGAGGCCATGGCGGAGATCAACGAGCGGCCCATCGTGTTCGCGCTGTCCAACCCCACGGTGAAGGCCGAATGCACCGCGGAGCAGGCCTATGGCTGGACCGACGGCCGCGCGGTGTACGCGAGCGGCAGCCCCTTCGACCCGGTCACGCTGGGCACCCGGCGCTTCGTCCCCGGCCAGGGCAACAACGCCTATATCTTTCCCGGCGTCGGCCTGGGCGCGGTGGTCAGCCGCGCCCGCCGGGTGACCGACGAGATGTTCCTCGCCGCCGCCCACTGCCTGGCCGACCAGGTCACGGATGCCGACCTCGAACAGGGGCGCATCTACCCGCCGCTGTCACGCATCCGCCAGGTCTCGGCGGAGATCGCCGGCGAGGTGGCCCGCATCGCGTACGAGCAGGGCCTGACCGAGCGGGAGCCGCCGGCGGACATCCGCGAAGACATCCACGC
>CAZRSA010000219.1:0-1533 GCA_964602525.1 uncultured Woeseiaceae bacterium | reverse complement strand
CGCAGATGACACGATGCGACTGTGAGACAGATCACGTTATCGGCCGCCTTCTGGTGAAAGTCGTCACAGGCTCGCCCTGCGCCCGCGCCGAGCGAGCACCATCGCCTTAGGATGCCAGCAGTCGCAGTTCTCGGCCGGGCAGGGCAGTGCCATGCGCAAAATCCTCGTCATCATCCTGTTGCTGATCCTCGGCATCCCCTTCGCTCTCGGCAAGCTGATGAGTTTCGTGAATTCGAGCACCGTCACGGCGGATACCGCCGAGATGGAGACCCAGCTCGCCGAGGACTTCGGCATCAGCGTGCCGCCTGGTTACAAGGGCGCCTTCGGCATGCAGATCGGGTTCTTCGGCGTGCAGGGGGCGAGCATCGTCGCGCTGATCCCGGCCGATGCCGACCCCGAGACCATCTTCGAGGGCGGCGAGTCCATCAAATTCAGCCCCGGCGAGCACACCATCGTGCTCGCCATCCGTTCCAACGACCGGCAATCCGAGGCCGAGACTTATCGCGATCTGCAGCGCTTCGTGCTCGCCGACGACAGTGGCGGTGCCCTGAACGAGGTCTTCATCGAGGCCGGCGGCCGGGAGGTGGCCGCCTACGAGCACCGCGACAAGCGCCACGGCCAGAACGTGCTGAGCTATTTCCTGTTCCTCGACGATGGCGGACTGGTGATGATCGCCGGGCCCGAGCAGGGCTTCGATCACGGCTTCAAGCAAACACTCGCCGCCGGATTGTCCGGCGCTTACCCCGCGAACGACCTGCTCTACGCCCACGTCGAGCCGCCGACGCGGGACCCGAATCACCCCTGCGGCCTCGGCGTGCTGCCCGAGCAGATCGAGCTGCAGGCCGTGGGCGTTCGCCGCGGCGACCGTGATCTGGAAGGCGTCGCCATCGACCCCACCGACGACAGCGCCGGCGAGCAGGCCGTCGCGGTCGGGCGCACGGCCCAACCGCTCGTGCTGGTGCTGATGTCCGGCGAGCCGACGGTGTGGAAGGTGCTCTCGACGCCGGATGCGAACATCGCCGGCGTCGTCGCCAGCGGCCGCGGCCTGCAGCGGGTCGTCGGCCTCGAGCCCGGCGTGCCGCTGCTGGAGATCGACCCGAACGCGAGAAACGCCTGCCGTTCGTTCTACGCCCACGAGGACGAGGGCCGCGACTACGCCGAGGTTCAGGACCGGCTGTTCGAGATCTTCGCCGAACCGGTCGCGCGCATGCACACGGTGCACGGCGGCGACTACTTCCGCATCGGCGAACTCGCCGGCGAGCCGACGCTGCAGGGCGAGCGCACCGTCGAGGACGTGCTGCTCGACCCCGCCGAGCAGATACTGCCCGGCAAGCTCGGCCTGGCCCAGCTGCAGGAATCCGGCGTGCTGGAGCCGGCCAAACCGGCCGACCTGGATACCTGGCTCGACGGCTTCGCGCAGGACCCGGACTTCGACGCGGAGCGCTATCGCAACCGCCACTCGCTGAACTTCCGCATGGGCAAGGCATTCATCGTCACGGCCGCCACCGATCTGCCGGACGGCATGTACGGCGC
>CAZRSA010000218.1:0-3624 GCA_964602525.1 uncultured Woeseiaceae bacterium | reverse complement strand
GCGCCTTCACCGCAGCCACCTTCACGATGCCGCGGATGTTGTTCACCACCAGCGTAGCGAGGGCCTCGCCCTCGACGTCCTCGGAGACGATCAGTAGCGGGCGGCTGGACTTGGCGACACTCTCGAGTACCGGCAGCAGATCGCGGATGTTCGAGATCTTCTTGTCGTACAGGAGGATGAACGGGCTTTCCAGCTCGGCCGACTGGCTCTGCTGGTTGTTGATGAAGTAGGGCGACAGGTAGCCGCGGTCGAACTGCATGCCTTCGACGACCTCCAGCTCGTTGGTCAGCGCCTGGCCTTCCTCGACCGTGATCACGCCTTCCTTGCCCACCTTCTTCATCGCCTCGGCGATGATCTCGCCGATCTCGGTGTCGGAGTTGGCGGAGATGGATCCCACCTGGGCGATGGCCTTGTCGTCCTCGCAGGGCTTGGACAGTTTGTGCAGCTCTTCGACCACGGCGGCGGAGGCTCTCTCGATGCCGCGCTTGAGATCCATCGGGTTCATGCCGGCGGCGACCGCCTTCAGGCCTTCGCGCAGCATGGCCTGGGCCAGCACGGTCGCCGTGGTGGTGCCGTCGCCGGCAACATCGGAAGTCTGGGAGGCGACCTCCTTCACCATCTGGGCGCCCATGTTCTCGAACTTGTTCTCGAGCTCGATCTCTTTGGCGACGGACACGCCGTCCTTGGTCACGGTGGGCGCGCCGAAGCTCTTGTCGAGTACGACGTTGCGGCCCTTCGGACCCAGGGTCACTTTCACGGCGTTCGCCAGCACGTTCACGCCGGCCATCATTTTGTGGCGGGCGTCATCGCTGAAACGGACTTCTTTTGCAGACATTGTCTTAATTCCTCTGTTCGTAGATTCGGTTGGTGTCTATTCGATGATCGACGCGTGGATGATCGGCGCGGGCTCAGCCTTCGATGACCGCCATCACGTCGTCTTCCTTCATCACCAGGTAGTCTTCGCCTTCCACCTTGACCTCGGTGCCGCTGTACTTGCCGAACAGCACCTTGTCGCCTGCCTTCAGGTCGAGGGCGCGGACTTCGCCGTTCTCGAGGATCTTGCCCTTGCCGACGGCGATGACTTCGCCCTTGATCGGCTTTTCGGCGGCCGTATCGGGGATCACGATCCCACCGGGGGTGGTGCGCTCTTCCTCCATGCGCTTGATGATCACGCGATCGTGAAGCGGACGAATCTGCATGGGTGCGTCTCCTTCTGGTAAACTACTGTTTTTGAAATGAATTAGGGAATTCTGGATGACCGTGCTGTTAGCACTCGCCATCAGTGAGTGCTAATGATAGTACCGGTCAGGAATATTTCAAGAGCCGCGGGCACCGGCGGGGCCATGACACGGCGGCCGGCGCCCGTTATCCTCGGCGCCGACCCGGGAGACGTTATGTCGAAAACGCTGCTCGTACTCTGTACCTGCCCCGACGAGGAAACCGCCCGCCGCATCGCCGCCGGGCTGGTCGGCGAGGGACGGGCCGCCTGCGTGAATATCATCGGACCCGTGCGCTCCGTGTTCAGCTGGCAGGGCGAGGTCTGCGACGAATCCGAGCTGCTGCTGATGGCGAAGACCACCGAGCCAGCGTATGCCGCGCTGGAGGCCCGCATCGTCGAGCTGCATCCCTACGACGTGCCCGAGGTGATCGCCGCGCCGGTGACGGCGGGCTCCCGGGCCTATCTGGACTGGGTAGCCGATTCTGTGACGGAGAAGGAATAATCCGGCGGCCGGCGCGGTCACACTGTAAGGCTGCCCGTCCGCGGTATCACCCGGTGGCGGGCCGTCCGAGGCAAAGCCGGCAGCGAGAGACAGCATGAGCCCGAACAGATACTCCTCCGGCGCCGCGCGCGCGGCGCTCCTGACCCTGGCGGCCGTCACCGGCCTCCTGGCAGCGGCTTACGCGCCGCCGGCCGCCGCGGTCTCCCCCGAAGACCTGCTGCGGCCCGAGCAGGCGTTCCGCTACGAGGTGGAGGACACCGGCGAGGCGCTGCTAGTGCGCTGGAACGTGGAGCCGGGCTACTACCTGTACCGGCAGAAGCTCGGCATCGAGACGGACAAGGCCGAAATCCTGCTGGGCGACCCGGTGCTCCCGGACGGCGAGATCCACGAGGACGAGTACTTCGGCCGCCAGGAGATCTACCGGGGCGGCTTTACGATGCGCGTGCCCTACGTAAACGAAGGCGCCGGCCGGGCGACCCTCGAACTCCTCTCCCAGGGCTGTGCCGACATCGGCCTGTGCTATCCGCCCCAGCGCTGGAGCACGGAAGTGACGCTGACCGAGGCGGCACCGGCCGCCTCTCCCTTCGGCAGCGGCACCCCCCCGGCCGGGCTCGCCGCTATGGGCGAGAGCGAATTCCTGCCGCCGGACGTCGCGTTCCGGCCGGTCGTCACTGCACTGGACGCCTACACGGTGGAGCTGGCCTGGCAGATCGAGCCGGGCTACTACCTCTACCGGGACAAGCTGTCGGCGGCGGCGGTCAGCGACGGCGTGCAGCTCGGCGGCCTGCAGACGCCCGCCGGCAAAAAGAAGTTCGACGAGTACTTCGGCGAGACGGAGGTGTATTACGACGAGGTCATCGCCCGCGTGCCCCTGAACCGTGCCGGCCGCGAGGGCAGAAACCTCGTGCTGGAGCTGGGCTTCCAGGGCTGCGCCGAGGACGGCATCTGTTACCCGCCCCTCACCCGGGAGGTGAACGTCTCGCTGCCGCCGGCGAGCGCTGCGGACGCACCCCGGCCGCCGGCAGAGGTCGCGCCGGCGGCGCCCGTCTCCGAGCAGGACCGGCTGGCCACCCTGATTGGCGAGGGCAACCTGTTCGCCGTGCTCGCCACTTTCTTCGGCGCCGGCCTGCTGCTGGCGCTGACCCCCTGTGTGCTGCCCATGATCCCCATCCTCTCCGGCATCATCGCCGGCGAGGGCAAGGACGTGACCCCGGCCCGGGGCTTCACCCTCTCGCTCGCCTACGTGCTCGGCATGGCGCTCACCTACACCGTGGCCGGCGCGCTGTTCGCCGCGGCCGGACAGCAGGCGCAGACCATCTTTCAGCAGACCTGGATCCTGGTAACGTTCGCGGGCCTGTTCGTGGTCCTGGCCGCCGGCATGTTCGGTCTGTTCGATCTGCAGATGCCCTCCTCCGTGCAGACCCGGCTGGCCGCCCTCAGCGGCAAGCAGAAGAGCGGCACCATGGTCGGCGCCTTCGTCATGGGCGCGCTGTCGTCGCTGATCGTCACCGCCTGCGTGGCGCCGCCGCTGGTGGCGGCCCTGGCGGTGATCGGCCAGACCGGCGACGTGGTCCGGGGCGCCTCCGCCCTGTTCGCTCTCAGCCTCGGCATGGGTGCGCCGCTGCTCGCCGTGGGTGCCTCTGCCGGCAAGCTGATGGTCAAGGCCGGCCCCTGGATGGTGGCGGTGAAGAACGCCTTCGGCTTCGTGATGCTGGGGCTTGCCGTCTGGATGCTGGACCGGGTGCTGCCCGGCGCCGTGACCCTGGCGCTGTGGGCGGTGCTCATCTTCATGGCCGGGGTGTTTCTGGGTGCGCTCACGCCGCTCACCCCGGAATCCGGCGGGGCCCGGAAACTCGGCAAGGGCTTCGGCGTGCTGGCCATGTTCTACGGCGCCGTCCTGCTG
>CAZRSA010000217.1:0-3687 GCA_964602525.1 uncultured Woeseiaceae bacterium | reverse complement strand
GTCGGACCGAACTCGTAGCACCGTTCGTCACAATTGAAGCCGGACTTGCCGGGCCGAAGGACGTCGGACAGCAGAAAATCGCCGTCGAAGCCGTCGTAGACCAGCGCGTTCTCGTCGCTGGTCTTCTCCCGGCCCGTGAACTTTGCGCCGAACTTGATGGAGCCGGGATTGTTGCCGAACTGCAGGTCCCGGGTGATGTCCAGCTTGATGACGTTCAGGTCCTCCTCGACGATCTGGCTGGCGAACTCCACCTCGTCGAACTCGGAGTTGGCCGGGTCGTCGAAGGCGGGGCCCGCGTCGACGTCGAAGAAGAAATCTGACGTGTCGTAGGTCATCGGCAGCGGGTCGGAGACCACAAAGACGTACTCCTCGTCGTAGGGCGTGTCCTGCTCGGCGTTGCCGAAGGTGTAGGAGCCCTCCAGCGTCCAGTCGCCCAGGAAGAACTCGCCGCCCAGGGTGCTGTTCAGGATGGACTGCTCCTCGCGGCGGTCCTTGGAGGCCCGCTCCCCCTCGCCCTCGGTGAACGTGCCCGAGGTGGGGGTCTGGTCGATCAGATCGCCGTTACGGTAGTCGTACAGCGTCTCCAGGCGCTGCTCGGTGTCGCGGAACTCGTTCCAGATGTTGCGGAAATAGAAACGGGTATCGCCGTTTGGCCGCCACTCGAGATTCGCGACCAGGCTGGTGCGCACGCGTTCCAGCGTGTAGTCGCGCAGCACCAGTTCCTCGGGGACGAAAAAGTCGCCTTCCTCTTCCCAGATGTTGCCGCCCTGGATGTTCTCGGACTCGTAGTCCCGCACGAGATGGCTCGCGCTCAGCAGCAGGCCGAACTGGTCGTCGTCGCCGAACACCGTGCCCCAGCTGGCGCTGGCGCCGTAGGGGTTCTCGCCGCTCATGTCGTAGTAGCCGAAATCGGCGGAGACGCTGATCCGCTCGTCGGGCGCCAGGTCGAAGGCGCTGGGGGTGACCAGGTTCACCGCGCCGCCCACGGCGTTGCCGTCCATGTCGGGGGTGACCGTCTTGATGACCTCCAGCTTGGACAGCACGTTGGACGGGATAGTGTCCAGCGCGATCCGCCGGGTGTCCTCCGGCGCGCCGACGGTGGCGCCGTCTATGGTCACCTGGTTCAGCCCGGGATCGATACCGCGCAGAGTGACGTAGCGGCCCTCGCCCTGGTCGATGGTGATGGATACGCCGGGCACCCGCTGCAGGGCCTCGGCCGCGTTGCGGTCCGGCAGCTTGCCGACGTCGTCGGAGGTGACCGAGTCCTTGATGGTGTCGGCGAAGCGCTTGTCCTGGATGGCGTTGGTCAGCGCGGCCCGGTAGCCCGTGACCACGATCGTCTCCATGCTGGAAGCCATCGAGACGTCGCGTGAGACCGTGCCCGCGGCAGGCACGCTGACGGTGAAGCCCACCGAATCGTAGCCGGTCTGCAGCACCTCCACCCGGTATTCCCCGGGCGGCAGGTCGCGCAGGCGGAAACGGCCGGCGCTGTCGGCCACGGTACGCTTGTTGCCGGGGCTGACGCTGACGGCAGCGCCGGCCAGCAGGCGGCCGGTGTTCTCGTCACTGACCTGGCCGGCGATGTCGCCGGCGAAAACGGCACACGGAAGAGCGAGCAGCGCGGCCGCCGCCACGCTCGCGATGAGGCGATGATTCATTGTTATCTGTCCTTGTCCGGGCCCGGCGACTGCCGGGAAACCACCGCCGGCATTGCAGCAGGCCCGGATTGCGCCCGTTTGACGATTGGGTGACGAGGGGGTTACGGGGCGGCGGCGGCGAGGAGATCCCGGGCCAGCTCCGCTTCACGATGATCGTCGCCGAGCGCCTGCACCAGGTGCGGCAGCGCCGACTCGAGGTCGCGCACGGCACCGGCCCGATCGCCGGATTCCAGCCGGACCTCGGCCCGCTGAACGAGCGCTCGGCCGAGATGGATGCTGCCGCCCGAGTCGGGACGGGCATGCGCCCGCAGCCGCTCGACGAGGCCGTCGGCGAGTGACCGTGCCGCCGCCAGGTCACCGAGCCGACGGCGGACCTCTGCCGCCTCGATGAGCGCGGAGACCATGCCGGGCGTCTCGCGTGCGTCCGGATAGCCGGCAGCGGCGAGCAGGGCATCGACCTCGCGCGCCGCCGTCTCCAGATTGCCGAGACCGCGATGCACCTTCACCCGGTTCACGCGAATGGCCATCGCGAGCGCCCTGTCGGCCTGCGGGTTCTCGATATGGGCCTCGGCAGCCTCCAGGCTCTGCGTCGCGCGCGCATACGCGTCGCCGGCCAGGTGGACGCTCGCCATGCCGAGGTGCAGGCGGGCCGCGACTCTGCGGTTGCCGTCCGCCTCGGCCAGGGCCAGGCCCTGGGTCAGGATGTCTGCGGCCTCGTCCATGCGCCCGACGGAGGCGAGCAGGCTGCCGTACTGGGCCAGCAGGGAGGCGGCCCCGCGTCCCGCGAAACCGCTTGCCCGCATACGCCCGACGAGGTCGTCGAATGCCGCGAGTGCCTCGGGGATGCGGCCGATGTTCTGGAGCACGACGGCCCTGTTGGCGGCTACGCGCTGGTAGCCCAGGGTACCGCCCCTGCCTGTCGATTCGAGCAGCTCCAGCACTTCGTCCAGGTAACGGATGGCTTCGTTCGGCCTTGCATCGCTGTGATAGCGGAAACCGATGTCGTTCAGCACGAGCCCGCGGAGGTTCGTGCCCGGGGCCGGATGTGCATCGAGCAGCCGTTTCGCTGCAAAGAGTGTGGCCAGCGCTTCGTCGCCGCGGCCCGCCTGCACTTCCGCACGCGATCTCGCACGCAGGCATTCCACGCTGGTGTCGATGCCGGGAGCCGCCAGCGAGCCGTACAGCGCCAGGCCCTCGGCCAGCCGCTCTGCCGAGCCCTCGGGGTCCTGCAGCATGGTCGTCCGGGCCCGTCGGCACATGACGGCGGCCAGCACGCCGGAATCGCCGTGGTCCCGCGCTATGCGCTCGGCTTCCTGCAGCAGTTCCGCCTCGCGCTGCCGCTCGCCGAGGCTGGAATACCTGCGTGCCACGTCGAATAGCACGGATGCCATGAACGGCTGATTCGTGCCGAACTGGCTCTCCAGCAGGCTGCGGCCCCGATCCAGCAGTTCGACGGAGGTGAGCGCGCCCTCGCCCATCTCCTCCATCAGCAGGCTGTAGAACTCGTTACTGGCCTGCACCCGTTGTTGCTGATACACCGCGATGCCCTGCTGGCGTTTGGCCTCCACCATCTGCCAGCCGGTGACGGCCGTGGCGGATACGAGCGCCACCAGGGTCAGCAGCGCTCCGGCCACACCGGCCCGGTTGCGCTGCACGAACTTCCGCAAGCGGTAGCCCGGCCGCTGCCCGGCGGCGCTGACCGGATAGCCGGACAGATAGGCCTCGAGATCACTGCGCAGCGCATTCGCGTCGCGGTAGCGCTCGCCCGGCTCCGCACGCAGGCACTGCTCGATGACGAGCGTGATCTCGCGGGGCAGGGACTGGCGCACCGCCGCCGGCAGGGCCAGGGGCCGGCCCGCGGCGGAGCGCTGGATGGCGTCGGTCAGCGCCTCGCCCTCCGTCGGGAGACTGCCGCCCAGCACCTCCGCCAGCAACAGCCCGAGCTGGTAGACATCGGAGGCAATCGAGATCGGTTTGCCCAGCAGTTGTTCGGGACTCGCGTACCGCGGTGTCATGGCACCGGCACGGG
>CAZRSA010000216.1:0-3707 GCA_964602525.1 uncultured Woeseiaceae bacterium | reverse complement strand
GGCGCAAGGCCGTGCGCAACGCCGTCATACTCGGGCTGGTGGCGGTGGCGTTCTATGCCGGTTTCATATTCGTCGAGTACCTGCGCAGCCGGGGAGGCGGTTAGTTCATGACGGACCGGGAAGGAAAGAAGAGCCACAGGGGACTGTCCTGGCAGCTCCTGGTAATGACCGTCGCCATGTTTGGCTTCGGCTTCGCGCTGGTGCCGCTGTACGATGTCTTCTGCGAGATCACCGGGCTGGGGGGACGCACGAACGCGGAAGCCGTGACCGTGACTGAACAGCCGGACGAGAACCGGCTCATCACGGTGGAGTTCGTCGCCACCGTGAACGAGCGGGGACCGTGGGAGTTCGAGCCGACCGTCACCAAGATGCGGGTGCATCCCGGCAAGCTCTACGACACCACGTTCTTTGCGAAGAACCTGCAGAATCACGGCACCGTCGGCCGGGCTGTGCCGAGCGTGTCGCCACCGGTGGCGGCCAGGCACTTCACCAAGACGGAGTGCTTCTGCTTCACCAATCAGCCGTTCGCGGCGCAGGAGGGCAGGGACATGCCGGTGCGGTTCATCGTCGATCGGGCGCTGCCCGCCCACATCGACACGGTGACGCTCTCCTACACGATCTTCGATACCGAACAGCAGGTGGCCGCGGCGGACTGACCGTCAGCGGCACCGCGAATCGTAACGACGCAGCCAGACACACAGCCAGTCATAAAGCGGGACATCGCCATGGCACAGACCAAAGACAGCTATTACGTACCCCACGGCAGCCACTGGCCCGTGGTGGGCACCGTCGGCCTCTTCCTCCTCATGGTAGGAGTATCGATGTGGCTGAACGGCTCGGGCATCGGCCAGTGGATCACCTACGCAGGCGCCGCGGTAGTGGTCCTGATGATGTTCGGCTGGTTCGGCGACGTCATCGACGAGAGCGAGGGCGGCGCCTACAACGCCCAGGTGGACAAGTCGTTCCGCATGGGAATGATGTGGTTCATCTTCTCGGAGGTCATGTTCTTCGCCGCCTTCTTCGGCGCGCTGTTCTACGCCCGCTCCTTCGTGCTGCCCTGGCTGGACGGGGAAGGCAACAACTTCTTCACCAACCTGCTGCTGTGGCCCGGTTTCGAAGACGCCTGGCCCAGCAACGGCCCGGCCAACATCGGCGGCGAGTTCCAGAAGATGGGCGCACTGGGCCTGCCGCTCATCAACACGGCCATCCTGCTGACCTCCAGCGTCACGGTCACCATCGCCCACCACGCCATCCGCGAGGGCAACCGGAGCATGACGGCCCTGTTCCTGGCGCTGACCTTCCTGCTGGGCTACGTGTTCGTCGGGCTGCAGGCCTATGAGTACATCCACGCCTATCGGGACCTGAACCTGACCATGGGGTCGGGCATCTACGGCTCGACATTCTTCATGCTGACGGGCTTCCACGGCATGCACGTGACCATCGGCGCCATCATGCTGACCGTGATCTTCGTGCGCGTGGTGCGCGGACACTTCACGGCGAAGCACCACTTCGCCTTCGAGGCGACCGCCTGGTACTGGCACTTCGTGGACGTGGTCTGGCTGGGCCTCTACATCTTCGTCTACTGGCTGTAGGGGCGGTGTTGGGCGGCCGCGTCGGCCGGTAGCGCTCAGGTGTTGGGCGCGATCCAGCCGTTCAGCCCGGCGACGACGAGGAAGACGAACAGGGCCACGGACAGGCCGATACGCCAGGTGAGCGCCTTCACGAGACCGCCGGAACCGTCCCGGTCGCTGACCAGGTAGAAGAGCCCCGATCCGAGGCTCGCGATGATCCCGCCGAGGATCAGGATGACGAGGAGTTTCATAAGTTCGATGTATGGGCTTACCCCGGTGGCTCAAGTATAGCGGCCCGGCGCAACAGCCGCCCGCCGGTCAGGCGATGTCGAGGAACGGAGCGGAACGCCGGCGATTGCGGCGTGTCCATGGACAGGCGATGAGCGAGGTCGGTGACACCCGCAGGCAATTCAGACCCGGCCTGGCGCCCACGCTGCTGACGCTGGCGCTGCTGCCGGTGCTGATCGGCCTGGGCCTGTGGCAGCTCGATCGCTACGGACAGAAGACGGAACTGGAGCAGGCCTATGCGGCCGCGGACGGCGCGCCGGCGCCCGCGGACACGGTGACGGGAGGCGAGCGGGACCGCTTCCGCCCGGTGACCGCCCGGGGACACTACGACGCGGATCGCCAGTTCCTGATCGACAACATGGTGCGCCGCGGTCGCAACGGGTTCTTCGTGATCACCCCGTTCCGGCTGGAGAACGGCGAACTCGTGCTGGTGAACCGGGGCTGGATCGCCCAGGACGCCCGCCGCCAGCCGACGAGCGACATCGCGGTGAGCGATGAGCGGCGCCGGATCGAGGGCCGGGTGGGCCGTCTGCCGGTGGCCGGACTGGATCTCGGCGACGACCGCGCCGCCGGCGAGGGCTGGCCCTCGGTACGCCAGTTCCCGGACGTCCCGGAGCTGGCCGCCGCGCTGAGCGAGCCGGTGGAGCCGTGGGTGCTGCTGCTCTCGCCGCAGGCGGCCGACGGCTTCCTGCGCGAATGGCAACCGGGCGGGATGCCGGCCTCCCGCCACCTGGGCTATGCGGTGCAGTGGTTCGCCCTGGCCGCGGCGCTGGCCATCATCTACGTGGTGGTCAATACGAGGCACCGGCCGCCGGGCCGGGAATGACAACGAGGACGGAGCGACAGACCGCCGGACGAACGGAAATGGACGAACGGAAACAACGTCGGCGGGGCCGCCTGCAATTCATCCTCCTGGCGGTTATCTTCCTGGGGCCGCTGGCCCTGGCAATGTATCTCTACTACGGCGTTGAGGACTGGCGGCCGCCGGGCCAGACCAACCACGGCACGCTGATCGAGCCGGTAGTGCTGCTGCCGGAGGTGGCGGTGGACACACTGTCGGGCGGAAGCACCTCGGCGCAGGTCCTGCGCAATCACTGGACGCTGCTGTACGTGAATCCGGAGCCCTGCGGCGAGACCTGCCGGCAGGAGATCATCAAGCTGCGCCAGATCCGGCTCGCGCTAGGCGCGGAAGCCGACCGGGTGGAGCGGGTCTATCTCGCGGGCGCCGAGCCGCCGCCGGCGGAGTGGCTGGAGCGCACCCAGACGGGCCTGGTCAGCGCCGCGCTGGACGATAACCCCGCACTGGAAGCGGCCCTTCCGTCACCGGGCCCGGCGATCTACTTCGTCGACCCGCTCGGCAATCTGATGATGCGCTTCCCCGCCGACGCCGACCCGGAAGACATCAAGGACGATCTGAAGAAACTGCTGAAGATCTCGCGTATAGGATGACCCGCCGGGATGAAGAGATGAACAGAGCGGGAAGAATCTACCGGCTGCTCGTGCCGGCGGCGACGGTACTCACCCTGTGCGTGGTGGTGCTCGGCGCCTGGGTGCGGCTGACCGACGCGGGTCTCGGCTGCCCGGACTGGCCCGGCTGCTACGGCACGCTGACGGTGCCGAAGACCACCGAACAGATGGACTACGCCGCCGGCGCCTTCCCGGAACGCCCGGTCGATCACGGCAAGGCCTGGCGGGAGATGATCCACCGCTATTTCGCCGGCACGCTCGGCCTGGTGGTCTTCGCGATCGCCGCCGCCGCGTGGGCCAACCGGCGTGACCCGCATCAGCCGGTGCGCCTGCCGCTGGCGCTGGCCGCCATCATCATCGCCCAGTCCCTGCTCGGCATGT
>CAZRSA010000215.1:0-3717 GCA_964602525.1 uncultured Woeseiaceae bacterium | reverse complement strand
GGGGGTCCACCTCGCGGTCGTTCAGGTCGCGGCGGCCGGAGCCGGTCCAGTCCGGACCCGTGGCGACCACGCCGTCGCCCCAGTCCACGGAGAGGATGTCCTGGGTCTCGTCGGGGTCGGCGTCGGCGTCGCTGTAGTCCGCCGTCACGGTGCGGGTGAAGCCCCGGGCGGCCTTCAGGTCGTCGGGCAGATCGATCTCCACCGGGTCCGGCACGGGCCGGATCACCAGGCGCACTTCGCCATCGTCCTCGGAGGTGAGCACACCGTCGCTCGCGCTGAAGGCGAAGCCGTCCTCGCCGTGGTAGTCCGGCTCGGGCGCGTAGCGGTACACCACGGAGTTGTCCTGGCTGGCGATCTCGGTGAGTTCGCCGTGGTCCGGCGCCTCTTCCACCGTGAAGGTGTGGGTATCGAGACCGCCGTTGCTGACGAAGCCGTCCCGGTCATAGGCACTCACCCGCACGACGATAGCGCCGTCCTCGTCCAGCTCGCAGCGTGCCGGTTCGCTCAGGGCCTCGTCCGTGTAGCACTGCGCGCGCAGCCGCTCGGGCGGCCGCTGGGTCCGGTCGACGCTGACGGTGACCGTGGCCGGCGCACTCTCGTCGATGCCGTCGTCCACCACGTAGGTGAACGCGTCGGCCGCGTTGTAGAAGTCGAAGCGGGAGACGTACTTCACCTTCGCGCTGTCGTCGGTCACGTCGTAGAACGGCAGCGTCTTGAACACGTGCACGAAGTCGTCGCCGTTCTCGCTGTCCGGCTCGATGACGAAGAACGAGCTGGAGTTGACGGACAGGCGCTTCGGCTTGCCCATGTTGCCCAGGATGAAGCCGGGCTCCTCGCCCTGGTTCACGCCGGTGCCGGTGGACTCCGCCTGGCCGGCGAAGGTGCCGTCGTCGCCGAAGCGCTGCACGCGGAAGTTCTCGGTGTCGGCCACGTAGAGGATGTCGTTGGGATCGATCTTGATGTCCGCCGGCGTATCGAACTGGCCCGGACCATCGCCCGCGGTCGCCCATTCGCCGTTGCCGTCCAGGGCCTGGCTGCAGGTGTCGTCGGTGCAGGCGTAGCCGCGGGTGGTACCGGTGGCCTCGTCGCAGCCGTTGTACGGCACGCCGGTGTCCGGATCGGCTTTGTTCGCGCGGCAGCTGCCCATCCAGCCCACGTATTCGCCGAGCTGCCACTCGCCGAAGGCGTCCCGGGTGGTGGGCGCCCACTTGTGGATGCGGTTCTTGCGCGGCTCCAGCACGTAGACGGCGCCCTCGCTGTCCACCGCGATGTCGGTGCCGCGCAGCGAGGTCCGGGTCAGGTCCAGGTCGCCGAAGCCCGGTACCGAGCCGTCCAGGGGCGGGTCCGGATCCTCCTCCAGCGTCGCGATGGCGGAGACGTCCAGCACGCCGATCTTCTGCTCCTCGGCGGAGAGATCCGGGTCGTCGGTGGAGGGGCGCACGTGCACGCCGTTGAAGTGCAGCTCGTAGAGGAGGTCCCAGCCGGACTCGCCGACCACGCCCTTCACCTCCTGGCCGGCGATGACCTCCTGCTCGTTGTAGGACGCGGTTCCGTGAGCACGGGGATCGCCGAGATCCGCATCGAAGCTGCGGAAAGCAAGGGCCTGCGCGTAGCTCGTGATGATGCCCTCGAAGACGATCCAGAAGCGGCCGTTGTGGTCGACGGTGAACTCGTCCCGGGGCCACTCGTTCGTGCCGAGGCCGGTGTTGTCGTAAGCCGGGTCGGCGGTGGGATACAGCGCGCGCATGGCCAGGAACTCCCCGTGCTCGTCCCAGACGGAGATGCGCGGGATGGCCGGCAGCTCGCCGGGTGTGTCGAGGTGGTTGTCGGGCGTCTCGCCGCAGAGAAAGAACTTGTCGCGGATGTAGTAGCGGTTGTCGTCGCTGACGTAGACGTGGGTGGGCTGGTAGACGAAGTCCACGGGGATCACGTTGCCGAGGTCGTCGGCGCCCGGCGTGCCGGGGTCGGCCAGACAGACGTTCTGATTGAGATAGGTGCCGCGCTGGTTGGCCGGGGTATCGACGAAGCCCTGGGCGAGGTCGCCGAGCGGGCTCACCCGGGTCACCTCGTCGCCCTCGCGGCGCTCGCCCACGGGCGTGATGCGGAAGTCCTCGATGAAGAACGGGTAATCCGGCGCCTCGAAGAAGCCGTTTTCCGGCAGGGTGCCGATGCGGAAATCGAGCGGGTCGTAACGGCCGTCGATCAGGTCCGTATCCTCGCCCCGCAGCAGTATCTCCACCGGCTCGGAGGTGACGGTGGCCGCGCTCGCGGCCTGCGCCGCCGGCGCCGTGTTGGTGCCGGGCCGCTTCAGCGTCACCACCTGGGTGTACTGGTCGGGATCCTCGGGGGAAGGCTCGGTGACGTTGCCGGAGGCATCCGTCGCCTGCCACTGCACCAGGTAGCGCCGGCCGCCCTGCTCCTCCGTCGGCGGCGCGAGGAAGTCGCCGGCGTCGTTCTCGACCACGGGCGCCGGGTCCGCCAGGTCCGCCACCCGGGGCCGGCCGAGGGGGAAGTCCTCCGCCGTGAGGTCGATGCCGTTTTCCGAGTAACGCGCGAAGCCCGCCGGCGGCAGCAGGATGGGCGCCTGGGTATCCACCACGCGGATGCGCTGGGTCAGCGTCGTCAGCACGTTGTCACCGCCGTCCAGCCAGCGCTGGTTCGGCGCCAGCGTCTCCGCGGCCGTGCGGTAGGGGCCGCCGCTGCGCTCCCGGGCCTCCCAGGTGACGACGCTCTCCTGGTCCACCGGCAGCAGGCGCGCGTCGCGGGCATCGGTCTCAGTGAAGAACGGCTTGCCGCAGTCGTCCACCGGCTCGAAACGGGCCCTGAGTTCGTCGCGTACCCGGCCGAAGCGCACGCCGCCGAAGTCCGTGGCCTCGAGTTCGATGACCTGTTCCTCGATGGGCGCGCTGCCCGTCTCCGTGTCGCGAAGATAGGGCAGATGGGTGTCCCAGACGGTGAGTATCTGTACGCCGTTGTTCCGCGCGGTGAGCTCCGACTCGCGCTCGTTCCACTCGGTGGCGCTGATGCCCTCGTCCGCCGCGGCCAGGCCGGCGTCCACCGCGAGCTCGAACAGGGCGGTGAGGCCCGCCACGGGGCGAACCGCGCTATTCTCCTTCAGCACGATCTTGGCGGCCGCGGTCTTCGCGATGCGGCTCTCGGCATAGGCGGAGATGGGAATGAGCACCGTCGGCAGCACGACGTCCAGGATCGGGTTCATGTACATGTCCGCGCGCCAGCCGAGGCGGTGGCGGCCCTCGGGGAATTCGGGGTACGCCACGTCACCGGCCAGATACTCGTTCTCCACCACCACGGTGATGTCGCCGGACGGGTGAAACACCGACGCCCGGCCCAGGTCACCCCAGACGTCGTCCAGCGGGTTGTAGGGGATGAAGTAGGTGCTCGCGTAACGTTCCTCGATGCCCCGATCGTTGTCGTCCTCCCCGATCGCACGGGAGAAGCGGAAGACGCATTCGGAGGCCGGGCCTGCGCCCGGGGCGTTTGGCAGCCGTTCCAGGTCCGCCGGCGGCCGCAGCACTGGCGGCAGAAACTTCATGTTGACCTCCGCTCCGTAGCCAGCGACTTCGTAAAGGACGTCCGCGGGCGGTGGTGCGAGCCCGCCGGCAACGGAGGCCACGTGGATGCTGCCGTGATAACCGAGGTAAGTCTCCAGGGCCGCGTTGTCGGCGGTGGTCTTCTGCACCACGGCGGCCCGGGCCG
>CAZRSA010000214.1:0-3727 GCA_964602525.1 uncultured Woeseiaceae bacterium | reverse complement strand
AGCCCGGACGGGCGCTCGGCCAGCACCAGTGCCGCCACCCTGTCGGCGAAGGCGGAGAAGTTCTCGTCCTTGGCTACGAAATCGGTCTCGGAGTTCACCTCCACCACGGCGACGGCGTCGTCACCCGCGGCGATCACGATCTTGCCGTCGGCGGCCACGCGCCCGGCCTTCTTGTCGGCCTTGGCCTGGCCGGACTTGCGCAGCTGCTCCACGGCGGCCTCCAGGTCGCCGTCCGTCTCCACCAGTGCCTTTTTGCACTCCATCATGCCTGCGCCGGTACGCTCGCGCAGTTCCTTCACCATCGCTGCCGTTACAGCCATCTCTCTACCTCTGGTCCTTGTGGGCGGGAGCGCGCTCGCGCGGCCCGTCGGTAATCACGAAATCGTCGCGCCCGGGCGGGCCCGGCGCCGGAGGGCTCAGCCCTCCTTCTTCTCCTCCTCGCCCTGCTCTTGCGCTGCCTCGGTAGCCGCGGCCGGTGCCGGCGCGCCGGCACCGGCTTCGGTGCCCGGCTCCTCGGCCACGGTCTTCGCGGCCGCCTCGGCCTCGGGCTCCGGCTCCTCGCCGGGCGCCGGCTCCTCCGCCGGCTGCGACTGCTGGGCCTCGGCCACCTCGGGCGTGTCGCCGGACTCCTCTTTCTTCGCCGCAGCCTTCTTCTTCGCGGTCTTCTTCTTGGCCTTCTTCCTGGCGGGTGCCTTCTTGCGCGTGGTCTTCTTCGGCCGGCCTTCCTCGTCGAGTTCCACAAACTCGTCGTCGCCCAGCACCGCCTCCGGCGCCGAGGCCTTGCCGTCGAGCACGGCGTCGGCGATTACGGCCGTGTAGAGCTGGATGGCCCGCATGGCGTCGTCGTTGCCGGGCACGATGTGCTCGATCTCGTCCGGCGAGCAGTTGGTGTCGACGATGGCCACCACCGGAATGCCCAGCTTGCGCGCCTCGGCGACGGCGATGTTCTCGTGGTTGACGTCGATCACGAACATGGCGTCGGGCAGGGAATTCATGTCCTTGATGCCGCCCAGGCTGCGCTCGAGCTTCTCGCGCTCACGCTCGAGGGTCAGGCCCTCCTTCTTGGTGAGCTGCTCCATCGTGCCGTCTTCCTTCATGGTCTCGATCTCGGCGAGACGCTTGATCGAGCCCTTGATGGTCTTGAAGTTGGTGAGCATGCCGCCCAGCCAGCGGTAGCTGACGAAGGGCATGCCGCAGCGCTCGGCCTCGGTGCGGATGGCCTCGCGGGCGGACCGCTTGGTGCCGACGAACAGGACGGTGCCGCCGTCGGAGACCAGGTTCTTTACGTAGCCGCATGCGTCCCGCAGCATCGGCAGCGAGCGCTCCAGGTTGATGATGTGGATCTTGTTGCGCTCGCCGAAGATGTAGGGGGCCATCTTCGGGTTCCAGTAACGGGTCTGATGCCCGAAATGCACACCAGCCTCCAGCAGCTGGCGCATGTTCACGTCAGTCATGTCGTCTCCTCGGGTTGAGCCTCCATACACCCGCGGACCGCAACCCCTTTTTCGGCGGGGCACCCGGCGGACCGTGTCGGTGCATGTGTGGTTTGGATTTTCGGATTGCCTGTCAGGCGCGCGCTTTATACCATAGGTCGCTTCGTCCAACAATGCAGCGGCCTTGAAACCCAACGGAGAGCGGCCCGGTCGGCCCCTCGGGAGCCTGCGCGCCCGGCGGGACGCAGCCCCGCCGACGCACCAGGTGACCACAGGGCACGCCCGGCACACCCCCTATGCCATGAATGTGACCATCAAGACCCCCGAGGAGCAGGAGAAGATGCGCGTGGCCGGCCGCCTGGCCGCCACGGTGCTAGACATGATCGGCGAGCACGTGCGCCCGGGCGTGACCACCGGCGAGCTGGACGCCGTCTGCCACCGCTACATCGTCGAGGAGCTGGACGCCGTGCCAGCGCCGCTCAACTACCGGGGCTTCCCCAAGTCCATCTGTACCTCGGTGAATCACGTGGTCTGCCACGGCATCCCTGGCGACCGGCAGCTGAAGTCCGGGGATGCCCTGAACATCGACATCACGGTCATCAAGGACGGGTTCCACGGCGATACCAGCCGCATGTTTCACGTGGGCAAGCCCTCGGTGCAGGCCGAGCGGGTCTCCGCGGTGGCTCGGGAAGCGATGCTGCGGGGCATCGCTCAGGTGGCCCCGGGCAGCCAGCTCGGCGACATCGGCCACGCCATCCAGAAATACGTCGAATCCCAGCGCTGCGCCGTCGTCCGCGAGTACTGCGGCCACGGCATCGGCCGCGGATTCCACGAGGACCCCCAGGTACTGCACTACGGCAAGCCGGGCACCGGCATGGAGCTCAGGCCGGGCATGAGCATCACGGTGGAACCCATGGTGAATGCCGGCAAGCGCCACGTGCGGCTCCTGCCGGACGGCTGGACCGTCGTCACCAAGGATCACTCGCTGTCGGCCCAGTGGGAACACACCATACTCGTCACGGAGTCCGGGCACGAGATACTGACCCTCGGGGCCGCGGAACGAGAAGCCGCCGCCGCGAGCGGCTGAGGCGGTCCGCGGTGAGTGACAGGGCGGACGACGGCGGAACGACCCGCGCGACGACCAGCGGGGCCGAGCCGGCCATCGCCATCCTCGAGCGGCATCTCGACAGCTGCCGGCCCGATGTCGAGCCCCTGTCGCTGCGGGAGGGCCTGGCCGAGGCCGACGAGAACCTGGTGGAACGCTTCCGCGGCGGCGAGTCCGTCGACCGGCTCGTGCGGGCCCGCGGTGCCCTCATCGACCGCCTGCTGCTCCATCTCTGGGAGTGCTTCGCCGACAACCCGGCCGCCGCGCTGGTGGCCGTCGGCGGCTACGGGCGCGGCCAGCTGCATCCCGGCTCGGACATCGACGTCATGGTGCTGCTGGACGACGGCGCGCAGGAGACCGGCTGGCTCAGCGACTTCCTCACGGCGCTGTGGGACGTCGGCCTCGAGATCGGCCACAGCGTGCGCACCGTGGACGACTGCGAGCGGGAGGCCCGGGCCGACGTCACCGTGATGACCACGCTGATGGAGGCGCGGCTGCTCGCCGGCCCGGCGGACTGCTTCGAGGCCATGCGCGAGCGCATCGGACCCCGTCACATGTGGTCGTCCCGGGAGTTTTTCGAGGCCAAGCGCACGGAGCAGATCGAGCGCCACCACCGCTACCACGACACCGCCTACAACCTGGAGCCGAACGTGAAGGGCAGCCCGGGCGGGCTGCGCGACATCCAGATGATCGGCTGGATCGCGAAGCGCCACTTCGGCGCCGAGAGCCTGGCGGAACTGGTGGACCACCGCTTTCTGACGCCCGGTCAGCTCGACCGGCTCATCGAGGGCCGCAGCTTCCTCTGGAAGGTGCGCTTCGCCCTGCATGTGCTGACCGGCCGCCGCGAGGACCGGCTGTTGTTCGACCACCAGGTGAAGCTCGCCCAGATGCTCGGCTACGAGGACGCCTCCTACACCCTGGCGGTGGAGCAGATGATGCAGCGCTACTACCGCACGGTGATGGAGCTGTCGCGGCTGAACGAGATCCTGCTGCAGCTGTTCGAGGAGGCGATCCTGCTCGACCCGGAGGCCGAGCCGGAGCCGCTGAACGAGCGCTTCCAGGTGCGTAACGGGTATCTGCAGACGGCGGCTGACGACGTGTTCGAGCGCGACCCCTCGGCGCTGCTGGAGCTGTTCACGCTGCTGCAGAAGCACAGCCGCATCAAGGGCGTGAGCGCCTGGACCGTGGG
>CAZRSA010000213.1:0-3774 GCA_964602525.1 uncultured Woeseiaceae bacterium | reverse complement strand
CCTTCATCTTCTCGCGGTCGGTGATCTCGCCGATCACCACCATGAATACCGGTCGGGATGCGTTCTGGTTCATAATACGGCTACTTTGTCGCAGCAGGGACCGGGTGACAAGTAGGCGGGGCTTCAGCCCGATCAAGATCGATCGCGCCGCAAGCCCCTCCGGTCTGCCGAAGTTCCCCGTCTGCCGCCGCGACACCGAACCGAGCAGAGGGGGGGGATTCATGACCATCCCGGCCATCTCCGGAGTAGCCGCAGCGCGCCGGGCGTTGCTGCTGCTGTGCGCCACGGCCCTGGCGCCGTCGGCCGTGCCCGCCGTCGCCCAGGAGCGCTTCCCGGGCAGTTCGCCCAGCAGCCTTACCGTGAAGATCCAGCAGAAGGCCGAACGGGCCTACCGGGAAGGCGACTACGAACGGGCCTTCAGGATCTGGCGCAAGGACCTCGTCGAGATCGGCGACAAATATGCCCAGTATATGGTGGGGTACATGTATCTCACCGGCCAGGGCACCGAAGCCGACATCGCCGGGGCCTATGCCTGGTACCGGCTCGCCGCCGAGCGCGGTCACGAGCCGCTGGTTGCGGCGATGGAAGAACTCGAGGCGCAGCTCGGGCCCGCGGAACTCGAGGCGGGCATGGCGGAGTACGAGCGGATCGTCGCCAGGTACGGCGACCGCAAACTGGTACGTCGCCTGATCCGGCTGGACGAGCTGCGGCTGAGAAAACGCACCGGCCGGGTGGGCGCCTCCGTCGGTGCTCCCATGACCGTGGTGCTGCGGAACGGGCGCAGCGTGGACGCCAGCCGCTACTACGGGGCCATCGAGCAACGCCTGGAGCGCCGGTACCGGTACCTCGAGGGCTACGTGGAGTTCGGCGAGTTCGAGACGCTGCCGGACGAGCTGGACGAGGAAGCCGCCGAAGACGATCCGGCAGGGAACGGCGCCGAGGTGGAGACTGCCGATTAGGCACCGGGTCCGGCGGCACCGTCAGTCCGGCGCCTTCTCCTCGCTCTGCCAGAAGGCGAACACCACACCGGCGTAGACGGCCCAGGTCACGTCGCGGCGATAGAGCGGGCTCGCCTCGTTGCGCGAGCCCATGTGGGCGTTGACCGTCACACCCATGAACAGGAAGCGCTTCGGGTCGCGGCGGGTGAGCCGGGCGCCGAATTCCGTCTGCAGGTAACCGCCGCGGCCCTCGTAGACCGGCCGGGACGGCGTCGCATACGCCGGATCGACGGTGTAGAAGTAATCGTGCAGCCGCTCCGTCGCGAACACCGGCGCGACACTGAGCGACAGCTCCCAGGGCGTGCCGGCGAACTCCGGCTTCTCGTATTCCAGCTCCGGGTTGAAGACCAGACACCGGGAGCGGAGACCGTCGTCGTCCCAGGAAAACACGTTGCGCAGGGGCAGCTCCAGTTTCAGGGTGTGCGATTCGTCCGCCGGGTCGTTCAGGGTGATCTCGAGTTCCGGTCCGGCCTCGAACAGGAAGCCGAGGTCGGGCATGCCGCGGCGGGCGTCGATGTCGTCGCTCTCGGCGTCCAGGGAGCCGTCCAGGCTCACGTCGAGTTCCAGCCGGGGCGAGCGGAACAGCCGGCCGGAGACCATGCTGGAGTCGCCGATGCGCAGGAAGTCGCCCCGATAGACGACGGCGGGGAAGGGCAGCGCACGGACGCTCGCGTCCTCGGCCGCGGGGTAGTCGGGGGTCCACCCCGCGGCCACGCCGGCGCCGACCTCCCAGAGTGGCAGCGGCTCTTCCTCCGCTGCCACGGCCTGCGGCAGCGCGGCGCCGAGTACGGCGAAAAGCGTCACCACTGCCGACGCGAGGTCGGCGGGATACCGTGACGCAGGGCTCATCGCGGCGCCAGGCCGCGGGTGAGGATGGCGGGGAATTCCGCGAGGATCTGCGCCGCCACGGCGGGGTCGCCGTGGAACCACTTCGGCACCCAGTTGACGGCGCCCATGATGGCGTTGCCGGTCATGCGCACGTCGCAGGGCGCGATGCTGCCGTCCCCGATGCCCTGCTCGAGAATGGCCTCGAAGGCCCGGCTATGGGCCCGCGAGCGGCGCAGGATCTCGTCCCGGTGGCGGGGCGAGAGCGACGGGATCTCGCTCATGATCGCGATCGGCCCCTCCTCGCCGCACATCGCCTCCAGGTGGTAGCGCAGGTAACGGCGCGCCTGCTCGAGGCCGCTGCCGCCCTCGCCGACGGCGCGCGCCAGCGCCGCGGCGCCGATTTCCGCCGCCCGCAGGTAGCACTGGTAGACCAGCTCCTCCTTGCCGGAGACGTAGTGGTAGATGGCCGCATCGGTCATGTCGAGCCTGTCCGCCACGTCCCTGAGCGATGTGCCGCTGTAGCCCTTCCGGTTGAAACAGGCCGCGGCCGCCCGCAGGAGGCGGCCGCGCTTCACCTGGAACGCCGTCGCCGGCCCGCGGTCCGCGGCGCCGGCCGCGCCGGCGGCTGCTTCGCCGCCTTCGCTCACGACACCTGCCGGTCGCGACCCTGCCAGTACTGCTCGCGCAGCTCTCGCCGCAGCACCTTGCCACTGGGGTTGCGGGGCAGCTCGTCGACGAAGTCCACGCTGCGCGGGGTCTTGTATCGAGCGATGCGGTCACGGGCGAAGCCGATCAGCTCGTCGGCGGTCAGCTCCTCGTCGGGTTTGCGGACCACTATGGCCTTCACCGCCTCGCCCCATTTCTCGTCCGGTACGCCGATGACCGCGACGTCGGCCACGGCGGGATGGGCGAACAGGGCATTCTCCACCTCGGCCGGATAGATGTTCTCCCCGCCGGAGATGATCATGTCCTTCAGCCGGTCGTGGATGTAGAGATAGCCTTCCTCGTCGAAATAGCCGGCGTCACCGGTGTGGAACCAGCCGTCCTGCATGGCCTCGGCGGTCGCGTCCGGGCGGTTCCAGTAGGCCTTCATGAGCCAGTCCGACTTCAGGCAGATCTCGCCTACCTCGCCGGGGGGCAGCTCGTTGCCCTCGGCATCCAGGATGCGGATCTCCGAGCCCTCGTAGGGCAGCCCGCAGGAGCGCAGCTTGCCCCGCGCGGGGTCGTGGTCGGCGGGCGGCAGCTGGGTGGCCAGCCCCAGGTTTTCGGTGAGGCCGTAGAGCTGGGTGAAGTTGCAGCCGAACACCTCCCGGGCCTTCAGCAGCACCGCCTCGGCGATGGGCGAGGCGCCGTAGGCGATGTTGCGCAGGCTCGAGTAGTCGAACTCGCCGACGTTGGGCTGGTGGATGAGCGCCAGGATCACGGCGGGCACGAAGAAGGTGTGGTTGACGTCGTACTCGTCCATCAGCCGCAGGATCTCCTGGGGATCGAAGTCGGCCACGACCACCGTGCGGGTGCCCTGCATCAGCGAGAACAGGCCGCTGTTGGAGCCCGCGACATGGAATACGGGCATGCAGATGAGCGCGGTCTCGCCCGGCTCATAGGCCGCCCAATCCACCTTCGTGGCTGCGTCCACGGCCGGGAACCAGGCGCCGTGGGTCAGCTGCACGCCCTTCGGGTGGCCGGTGGTGCCGCTGGTGTAGAGCTGCTCGAAGTCGTCCTCGGGGTCGTAGGGCAGCTCCGGGTCCTCGGCGGACTGCTTGTCGCGCCAGTCGGCGTAGGACTCCCAGCGCCCGTGGCCGCCGTCCAGCGCGATGATCTTGCCGATGCGTGAGAGCTCGCCCTCCAGCGCCTCGATCATCGGGTAGAACTCCCTGCCCACGAACAGGATCTGCGCATCCGCATCCTCCAGGATGTACTTCACCTCGGGCGCGGCCAGCCGGGTGTT
>CAZRSA010000212.1:0-3782 GCA_964602525.1 uncultured Woeseiaceae bacterium | reverse complement strand
CCTGGACGGGCACCCAGTTGGCCTTCGAACCCACCAGCAGGTGAGTGCGTTCGGGCGGCACCGGCAGGTCGGAGTCGATGGCCGAGGCGAAGGGATGCACCAGGTTCGGCCAGCGCGGGTCCCAGACCCACAACGCGCTGCCGCAGTGCTTGCAGAAACGCCGCTCTCCCCGGCTCTGGCGCCGCTGGCCGGTCTTCTTGTCCGGAAGCAGGGCGTGGAAGACGGTGATGTGCTCCGCGCCCTCCACCTCCAGCGTGCGGGAATCGCCGCTCAGGTTGATGGCGTAGCCGCCGCCGCCCGCCGTCTTGCGGCAGATGGAGCAATAGCAGAGGTTGAACGGATAGGGATGTTTCGACTGCAGGCGGAAACGCACCGCGCCGCAGTGACAGGAGCCTTCGAGTTCCATCAGTTGCCTCCGGATGATCAGTCTTCGTCGCGGTGCACGGTGTCCGGCGAGAAGGCCGGCAGACACACCGCCACGTATGCGGCGCCGCCCGGCTCCGGGGTGCTGTAGCGCACCCACTCGCCCTTCTCCGCGACAACGGCCTGCCCCGCGCGGACGGTGAACGACTGGGACCCGGTTTCCACCCGCAGAGCGCCTTCCAGCACGAGCGTGAACTCGTCGAACTCCGGCCGCTGGCCCGGCTCCGACCAGCCCTCGGGGCTCACCATGCGTGCGACACTGACGCCCGTATGATCGGGCGTGTTGGCGCGCCCCACGTATTCCTCGATGCGCTTCGGCGGCTCGCCCACCGCCGGCACGACGGTGGGTGCTTCGATCAGTCTGGCCATGTCTTCTCCCTGCGGCACTGCGGCGCCGCTTCAGTCTCTCGGTCGGTGTTCGGTCCCCAGACCCGCCGTAATGAACAGCGCGGTGGCGCGGCCCTCCACGTCGGCCGTGTGCCAGACGCCAGGCTCGTTGACGGCGTACTCCCCGGCATTCAGTTCGATGGTATTCGTGGAACCGTCCGGATGCTCCTGGTGGAGGGTCATCGACCCGGCTACGCAGAGCACCACCTCGCTGCCGTGGGGATGGACTTCCCAGGTATCCCAGGGCTCGTCGAACGAATGCATGGAGACGAGCCGCGCCTCGACACCGTCGGCGCCGTGCCGCTCGCCGTAACCCTGATACCAGGCCATGTCGCCGGTGAATTCCGGTTCCACTTCGGCGGTGGCGCCCGGTCCCAGGTGGATGGGGTGTTTGCTGATATCGATACCGGTCATCGTGGCCTCCCATTGCGGAATACCGCGGTAGAGCCTACAGCCCGCGGCGGGCAAAGTCAGGTGTGGCCTCAGGACGCCGGGTCCTCGCGCTTCTCCTCTTCCACCACCTCGTCCTGCTCGGCCACACCCGCGTCGTGGGAAGCCTCTCCGGAGACGCCCCTGCGGCGCTCGTCCAGACGGTCGATGGCATCCACGCGGCCGTAGAGCACCACCCGGTCGCCGGCATGGAACTCCGTGTCGGGCTGGGGCGTGCCGATGAAGGTATCGTCGCGCCGATAGATGGCCAGTACCAGGAGCCCCTCGGCGCGCAGGTTGCATTCACCCAGCGTCTTGCCGTTCAGCCAGTCCTCTTCGCGCACCCGCAGGTCCACCAGTGTGTAGTCGCCGGTGAGGTTCATCATGCCGGCGTAATCGCGCACATTGAGCTCGGTGTAACGGGCCAGCAACCGGTTCACCAGGCTGGACAGATGGCGGTCCACCCAGTCGCTGCTGGCAAGCAGCCAGAGCACGCCCAGCGCGGCGATGAGGCCGGCCAGCTTGACCCAGTTGGGTATGCCGTCGCCCTGATCGACGAAGGTGAGCATCAGCGAGGTGATGCCCGTGACGATGCCGGCGTTGCCGAGGAACATCAGCCACATGATGATGCGGCGGCGAACGGGATGGTTGACCATCCGTTCCGATTCCTCGGTGGTGAAACCTGCGCCGGTGAAGGCCGAGCGCGCCTGGAAGCGCGCGAGTTCCCGGGTCACGCCGGTGTGGATCAGCGCGATCGCCGCCACACGGGTGATCAGGATGGACAGGGTGACGACCAGTACGAGCGATACCGCTCCGAGCAATGGTCACTCCGGTTGCCGGGGGCGCACCCATGTTACGCCATCGGCACCCAGGGTGTCGCAGCCGCTACTCGGGGCAGACGCCGCGGATGAAGTAATGACGGCCCATGCCCTTCAGCACGAATTCGTCGTCCTCGACGGAGTCGATCCTGAGGTCGAACACCATGAACATGGGCCGCAGGTCGACCATCTCGCCCTGGATCTCGTAGCTGCCCGGGTCCATCTCGTCGCTGGTCGGATTGCGCTGATAGGTGAGCGTGCCGTCGGCCTTGAACACGTACTCGATACCCTGTTCCTCGCGGTTGCCCTTGCCGAGATCCGTGTAGGCGAAGCACCAGGTGCCCGCGAGATATTCCGGCGTGAGCTCGGATCCGTCTTCGGCTTCCGCCGCCGGCTCCGCAGCCGGTGCCGGCGGGGTGGCCTCGGCCGCTTCCATCACGCTCTCTTCGGCGCCGGTATCGTCCGCGGCCATGGTCGCCGGCTCGTCGCCCGCGCCGCCGCAGGCGGTGATCAGTAGCGCGGCGAATCCCAGGATGGTGCTACGGTGCAGCATGTTCATGAACGCCTCCCTTGCAGCGAGTGCCGGGCAGCCCGGCGTTGACGGTGTCGTTATAGTCTAGCAATCCACGCTGCCAGCGCGTTTGTCATTACGATCCGTCAATCCGGCGACCGCAAAGACCGGGCTGCTGCCCCGCCAGTGCACGGGGACGAGCCGGCTCACTCGAGGCAGCTGCAGTTCTCGCAGGACCGCTCGGGAGTCGAGGCACAGTACTGGCTGAGCGGGAAGGCCCAGGCCGCACTCAGACCGCCCTCCAATGGCAGATTCAGCTTCGACTTGCCGACGCCGCCGCCGATGCCGATGCCGGGTACGTCCAGACTGGATTCGAGGACCAGGTCCACACCGAGACTGGCTGCATCTCCGGCTTTGGGCATCGGGACACTGACGCCGGCACCGAACCCGAGCCCTCCGAAGGTGTTCATATTTGCGGTCCAGAAGATCAGAAGCCGGACATCGGCCCCACCGCCGACATTGGTGACCCCCTTGACCTGCGGTTCCAGGTAGAAGCCGCCGTTGCCACGCAGATCCGTGACACCCATGATGCTGATCCCGCCGCCCAGGCCCTTGGCGGCGGATACCGTTACCTGGTAGCCGATGAAGAAATGTCGCCAGAGGGGGTCGGCCAGGGGAATCGGGTCCCAGTTGTCGTCGGCATGGGCACTCGAGATTCCAAGCATCGGCAGCGCGCCGAAGATGATGGCCGGGTTCGGGCGCGCCTGCTCGATCTCCGCGAGGAGGCTCGGTGGCACCAGATCGTACATCGTGATCAGGCGGTCCATTCTCGCCAGATCACCGCCGCAGATCGTCTCGGCCGAGAACATCTCGCGGACCAGAGCTCTACTGGCGGGATCATTGAGCTTTGCCAGGATTGGGCCCGCTTCCGGAATTACCCGACTTACGATGGCATCAGTAATGTGTTCTTCGCCACGCCGGCGCGCGGCCTCGGCCTTGCGCCGCAGCTCCGCCGTGGTGCCGTGCTGATCGAGGGCGAAACCGAGAAGGTCGGCGGGCTTCGGGGCCTGGCTCAGCAATGCCGCAACTTCCTGACCGCCCCACAGCGCATCGACGAGTGCCCGGCAGGCCGTTTGGCCGATGCGGTCCTCCACGCATCGGTTATTCAGAAAGTCTTCGGCCAATCCGGCGTCGCAGGAGGGAATGCGTTCCAC
>CAZRSA010000211.1:0-3835 GCA_964602525.1 uncultured Woeseiaceae bacterium | reverse complement strand
GCGTCGGGTGCGCGCATCCTGAGCGCCGCGGCCTGGGCCTGGCGGCTGTAGTCCATGGACTCGGCCAGGATGCGCACGGCCTCCTGGTCGGCGTGGAAGCCCTTGGAGTTCTCGCTGCTGATGTAGTCGAGCCGCCACATGGCCTTGCGCTGCAGGGCATAGACGGGCGCGAGATCCTGGTCGCTGGCGCCGGATGCCTTCGCCTCCATGATGGCATCGAGCATCTCCGTCATGGCCTGGCCGGCCCGCTCGGTCATGGCGACCGTGCGCGACTGGATGTCGTCCACCCGGGCCCGCAGCTCGTCCTCGGAGACGTTGTGGCAGGTCTGGCAGGCGCTGTTCACGAACTCCATCGGGCTCTGCACGTTGTGGTTGCTCACCTTCATGGCGCCCTCGCGCTCGTAGGGCATGTGGCAGTCGGCGCAGCTCACGCCGCTGCGCGCATGGATGCCCTGGCTCCACAGCTCGAACTCGGGATGCTGCACCTTGAAGATGTCGGCGCCGGTCTCGCCGTGCTTGTAGTCGTAGAACCCGGTGCCGTCGGGGAACGTCGTCTCCTCCCACACTTTCTCCAGGTTCTCGGCCTTGAGGCCCTCGCCCCAGGGGAAGGTCAGCGTGGACTTGTTGGCGCAGTAGTACTCCACGTGGCACTGGCCGCAGGTGTAGGAGCGCATCTCCTGGCGGGTGGCGTACTTGTTCGGGTCATAGGGTTCGCTGCGGTCGCCCTCGCGCCACTGCCGGATGCTCGGCAGGTGCGGCACCGGCGCGTCGCTGGCGGCCAGGTCCGCGATGCCCTGCATGAAGCCGGGACGCGTGACGCGGATGCTCATGTCGTCGGGGCTGTGGCAGTCGATGCAGGTCACCGGGTGAGCCTCGCCGACCATCGCATGGCCTTCCGGCACCCCCTCACCGGCATACTCGCCGGTGAAGCCGCCGGTGGGCGCCTGCGGGAAGACCGGCTCGTTCTCGCCCGGTGTGCCATCGGGGGTGGCGTAGAGCATCTCCAGCACCTGCTGGTATGGCATCCGGCTGACTTCCTCGAAACCGCGCTGCACGGCCTCCATGTTGAAATCCTCGGCGAGCTTCGCCTCGGTCACCTCCTCGCCCATGGCCTCGAGACCCACGGTGCGATACAGCACCGTGGTGGAGGCATGGCAGTGCAGGCAGGCGCCGGCCTGGGGTTTCTTGGTGACCCGCTCCGTGACGCCCTGGTCGTAGAGCATGTAGGCGTGGCCGCGGGCCTCGCGGTAGTCGATGCTGAAGGCATAGCCGGCGTAGAGGCGCTTCAGCCAGGGGTGCGCGTCCAGCTTGCTCTCCGGCATGGCGCTGCTGCCGCCGTAGAACTCGCCGCCCGAGGTCGACTTCCAGCCGTCGAACTGGCGCGGCCAGTTCTTGCCCCAGGGCTCGGGATCGGTGGTCAGCTCGTTCACCTCCACCACGCGGACAAAGGGCTGCTTGGCATCCTGCTTGTGCGTGAACATCGTGATCAGCACGTAGGTCACGCCCGCCGTCGCGATCACCGCGACGGCGAAGACCAGTGCCAGCAGCGCCGCAGCACCCCGGTGACGGGACGACACAGGCCGTTTCTGCATGTTTCGATTACCCATCCGAGACTCGTTCCTCATTGAAAATCTCCGGTCCGTATCAGCGCCGGCCCGAGTGGCCGACGTCGCTGTGACAATGAACGCAATTCTGTACTTCGCCGCCGTGCTCGACCGGCAGCATGGAGTTCACCAGCTCCCCGTGGCATTCCAGGCAGACCTGCTGGGTCACCCGCCGGTTGCGCGGCTTGATCCGGATGGGCTCCTGGAAATTGCCCGTGGTGAAGGCGAGCGCATGGAAAAAGCCGTTATCGGCCTTCGTGATCCACTTGCCCACGAAGTCGTGGCGCAGGTGGCAGTCGCCGCAGGCGGCCACGTCCCGGTGACTGGAGGTCACCCAGGAGTCGAAGTGGCCCTGCATGATGTGGCAGTTGGCGCAGGCCTCCGGGTCGTTCGTGAGATAGGAGAAGCCGTTGCCGTAGCCGATGGTGAAGGCACCCAGCCCGCCCAGGACGCCGACCGCGATCGCGACGGCGAAGGACAGTACGCGCACGCTGGGGCTGGTCCGGGATTTGGTTGGTTTTTCCATGCGTCTCGTCAGCGAAGTTCCCGGGACAGTTGACTCAAATCGTAGTTGAGTTAACTGTCCCCGAAATTCATCGTCACCATGATCCAGAATTTGGTCGTGTCGTCGAAAGCAGCCGAGTCGGAGCTGAACCGCGCCGCCTTCAGCAGCAGGTCGTAGCGGCCCGCCAGCCGGGTGGAAGCGGCGAAGTCCAGCTCGCTGCCGTAGTCCTCGCCGCCGCTCTCGGCGGAGAAGTCGTGATAGATGGCCTGCAGCTTCCAGCCGCGGAGTTCGTAGCCGGCCTTCAGGTACAGATCTTCCAGCCCGCCGGCCGGTGTCGCCAGGAACTTGTCCGCCCAGCCGTTGAAGGCGTGCAGCGTGGCGAGCGGCGTGCGGAAGCCCTGGCCGTTGTCGCTGCCCAGGGATTCGAAGCCGAGGCCGGCGGAGAAGGCATCCCGGGACCAGTCCGCCTGCAGGCGGAAGTAATCGGTGTCGTAACTCGCCGGGTTATTGGCCGCATCCGACTGCACGGCGTATTCGCCGAGCAGCGCGATTCGCCCGAAGTCCACGTCCACTGCGCCGTCAGCACGCAGGCCCCAGGTGTTCGTGGAGAAGGCGGGTGCATCGTCGTTGTCGATGAGATAGGCATATCCCACCACGTCCAGCGCTTCGGTCAGCCCCACTTTCGCGTTCAGCAGATGGGTGCTCTGCTCGTGATCGCCCGCGGGCACGTCCGATCCGAATATGCGGTTGACGTTGGCAACATAGGCATAGAAGACCCGGGTGTGCTCGAAGCCGTCGTACCGCACCGAGGCGCTGTCGTAGGTCTGCTCGTTCTGGCGCCAGCCCACGCCGCCCACGTAGCGCTGGTCGTCGAGCAGGATGCGCTGGCGCCCCAGCCGGGCACGCCAGCGCTCGTCCGGGGCGTACTGGAAGAACAGCTGATTGAGGTCCGAGCCGTTCGGGTCGGCCACCACGGGGTACTTGTCGCGATCTCCGCTCGAGGTGCCCGCACCGCTGTTGAAGTCGTCCAGCAGCACTGCCATGACCTGATCGAACTCGGCGAAGGCGGAGAACCCCCGCCAGTCGGCCGTCTCGTAGTTCAGCCGCAGCAGCAGGGTGGAGGCGTTGGCGTTGTCGTCGAAACCGTCCTGGTCCACGAACTCGTAGCGGTAGCGCAGTTTCACCCCGGCCTCGCCGGCCGCGATGGCGCCTGCCAGCGTCTCTTCCCCGCCGGCGGCGTGCCCGGACGCGAGGGCGAGCAGCACGGCAGCCAGCATCCCGGCGGCGGTTTTCCCTTTGTTCATCACTCTGTCAACAGGCATGTGTACAAAATCTCTACAGGTCCAGGGCGATCGTTAACCCGCGTACACGCCTACGATAATCTCGAGCGCGGATGCCGCATTGATCCAGATCAATGCAGGGGCCGAAAACCGACAGCCGGCCGGCGATGAGTCCGTATAATCCGCGGCTGACCGGCTCGGGTGGCCGCGGATCGCCGGCCCGAGCCTCGCGTAACCACGCCAGACGTAACCACAGCAAGCCGAAGACCTCGTCCCGGACCGCCCATGAAGGAGGATCTCAGCACCCGGCAGCACGGCCCGGAGCTCATCGCCGACGACGGCGACGAGTTCAACTTCTGCAGCACCTGCGTGTTCGCCGCCGCCTGCCTGGACAGCGGCTACGACAAATCCCGCCTGCGCGAACTGCACGTGCTGGTCGAGCACAC
>CAZRSA010000210.1:0-3864 GCA_964602525.1 uncultured Woeseiaceae bacterium | reverse complement strand
GCGTTGCGCAGGTCGTCGCCCTCGAACTCCCGGTCCCGGGACATCTTGCCCGACAGCAGGCCGCGGCAGAGTGCGCCGTAGGTCATCAGCGGCAGGCCGCGGCGCTCGCAGTACGGCTTGACGCTCGTCTCGATGCCCCGCTCGAAAAGATTGTACGGCGGCTGGCAGACGTGCACCGGGCATTCGGCGCGGAACGCCTCGATCTGGTCCGGCGTGAAATTGCTGACACCGACGGCCCGGAGGAGCCCCTCCTCGAGCAACTCGCGCATCGCCCGGGCGGTGTCGGCCACGGGCCGGGTGCAGTCCGGCCAGTGCACGAAATGGATGTCGATGGCGTCGCGGCCCAGGCGCTGCAGGGAGGTGTCGATCTCGTAGCGCACCCGGTCGCGGCTGCCATTGCGGAAGATCCGCTCGTCGTCGGTCCAGTCCAGGCCCACCTTCGTGGAGACGTAGACCGGCTTGTCTCCCTCGTATTCACGCAGGGCCTCGCCGACGATGCGCTCCGAAGTTCCGAAGCCGTAGACCGGGGCCGTGTCGACGAGATTGACGCCGCGGTCGAGCGCGGCGTGCACCGTGTCGATGGAGCGGCGTTTCTCGGTACCGCCCCACATCCAGCCGCCGATCGCCCAGGTGCCGAGGGCTATGCGGGAGACCTCCAGGTCCGTATCGGGGATGCGGTAGTACTGCATGACGGGTTTCTCCGTGAGAGCGGCGGCCGAAGGCGACTGAGCAGATACTCTAGGCCGCCCATAGTCCTCGAACATTGCGGAACTTCAATGCGTGCCGAGGCAGGATCGGCACAATGAAAACCGATGATCGGACGCTCGGAATACGGACTGCTGCTGGCCTGGGCCGCAATGACGGCAGCGGCGGCGACGGTGTCCACGTTCGCGTCCCCCGCCGACGCCGGGGCCGGCGCAGGCACGTACACGCCGGGTGTGACCGACCCGGCCGCCCTGCGGGACGGCAAGCGGATCTACACCAAGGCCTGCGCAGCCTGCCACGGCGCCGACGGCACGGGTGTCAGGCAGGAGCGACTGGGATTCGACGTGCCGACACCCGATTTCACCGATTGCAATTTCGCCACCCGGGAGGCGGACGCGGACTGGGTGGCAGTCGCGCACGACGGCGGCCCGGTGCGTGCCTTCGCCCGCTTCATGCCGGCGTTCGGCGAGGCGCTGAGCGACCAGCAGCTGGAGGCGGCGGTCGGCCACATACGGGGCTTCTGCACGAGTGACGCCTGGCCGCGGGGCGAGCTGAACCTGCCCCTGCCGCTCTACACCACCAAGGCATTCCCCGAAGACGAGGTCGTCGTGCAGAGCACGGTCGCCACCGAGGACCCGGGCCGTGTTGCAATCGAGGCGATCTACGAGAAGCGAATCGGCGCGCGCAATCAGGTGGAGATCGCGGTACCGGCAGTGTGGCGGGAGTCGCGCACCGCGGACGGCGAGGGCACGGGCGACTGGCGCTCCGTCCTGGGCGACGTCGTGCTGGGCTACAAGCGCGTGGTCTATGACGACCTGGACCGCGGCACCATCGTCAGCTTCGCCACCGAGGTAGTCGTTCCCACCGGCGACGAGGATGCCGGCGCCTCTGCGGGCACGGTGGTCGTCGAGCCGATGCTGCTCGTCGGCCAGCTCCTGCCGCGGGGCTATTTCGTGCACGGCCAGGCGGGTTTCGGGCTTCCGCTGGACAGTGACGAGGCCGAGGACGAGGCACTCTGGCGGCTGGCGGCGGGCCGGGCGATCACCGAGGGCCGGTGGGGCCGCCGCTGGGCGCCCATGATCGAGCTGCTGGGCAGCCGTGAGCTCGCCGACGGCGCCGACACCGACTGGGATGCGGTACCCCAGATCCAGGTCACGCTGAACCGGCGCCAGCACGTCCGCCTGGGCGTCGGCGTACGGCTGCCACTGAACAATACCGGCGAGCGGGACCCGGTGGTGCGGCTGTACGTGCTCTGGGACTTCTTCGACGGCGGACTCACGGACGGCTGGTAGACATGAGAGTTCTGTCCCACATGGGTTTCCCCGCGTTTCCGCCTCGGATCGAGAAGATCGCACGGGTCGCGCAGATCGCGCATATCCCGGAGATCGCACGGACCATCGTCGTGCTCGCCATCGCCGTGCCCGGCCTCGCCGCGGCCCAGACGGCCGTCACCGAGCTGTTTGCCACCAGCGACAACTGCGTCGCGTGCCACAATGGCCTGGTCACGGCGGAGGGGCGTGACATCTCCATCGGCGACGACTGGAGCGCCTCGATGATGGCCAACTCCGCGCGGGACCCTTACTGGCAGGCGGCAGTGCGCCGGGAGATCATGGATCACCCGGAGGCCAGCGCCGAGATCCAGGACGAGTGTTCCGCCTGCCACATGCCGATGGCCCGTTACGAGGCGAAGGCCGCGGGGCGCAAGGGGCAGGTCTTCGCCCACCTGCCCGTCGCGCCGGGCGCCGGCGGCGAAACCGCGCTGGCCCACGAGGGGGTTTCCTGCGCCATGTGCCACCAGATCCTGCCGGACGGCCTCGGTACGGCCGCGAGCTTCACCGCGGGTTTCGCCGTCGACCAGGATACGGCGAAGGGCGGACGGCAGATCTTCGGGCCGTTCGAAGTCACCGAGGGCCGCAAACACGTCATGAGCTCGGCTTCGCTGTTCGAGCCCGGTGAAGGCGGCCACATCCAGGACTCCGGCCTGTGCGGCAGCTGCCATACCCTGTATACGCACAGCCGCGGCGAGGACGGCGAGATCATCGCCACGCTGCCGGAGCAGATGCCGTACCTGGAGTGGGAACACAGCGACTACCCCGGCCGCGAGACCTGCCAGAGCTGCCACATGCCCGTTGTCGAGGGCGAGACGCCGGTCAGTGCCGTACTGGGTAAACCGCGCCAGTCGGTCTCGCAGCACGTCTTCCGCGGCGGCAACTTCTTCATGCTGCGGATGCTGAACCGCTATCGCGGCGAACTCGGCGTGACGGCGGCGCCCCGCGACCTGGAAGAGGCGGCACGCCGCACGGTCGAGCATCTGCAGAGTGCATCCGCGGAGGTCGAGGCGCAAGCCGTCCGCCGCAGCGGGACCTCGCTCGAGGCCGTGATCCGCATCCGTAACAAGGCAGGCCACAAGCTGCCCTCCGCCTACCCGTCACGCCGGGCGTGGCTGCATGTGACCGTCACCGATGGTGACGGCACCGTCATCTTCGAGTCCGGCAGGCTGCGCAGCGACGGCTCCATTGCGGGCAACGACAACGACCAAGACCCGCGTCGGCACGAGCCTCATCACGACGTCGTCGACGATCCCTCGGAAGTACAGATCTACGAGGGGATACTGGCCGATCCCGATGGTCGGGTGACGACGGGGCTGCTGACCGCGACCCATTACACGAAGGACAACCGGCTGCTCCCGACCGGCTTCGACAAGACCACGGCGGCAGAGGACATCGCCGTGCAGGGCGCCGCCGCGGATGACGCGGACTTCGCCGGTGGGGGCGACGTGGTGCGCTATCGGGTGGATATGCAAGGGGCGGACGGTCCGTTCACCGTCGAGGCGGCGCTGTGGTATCAGCCCATCGCGTACCGGTGGGCCCGCAACCTTGCGCCCTACGATGCCCTCGAAACCCGGCGCTTCGTCCGCTATTACGAATCGATGGCCGCGCAGTCCGGCGTGGTGCTCGACCGGGATCGTGCCGAGGTGCGCTGACCGCTGCCGAGCCCACCCTGCGGAATTCCCGACTTGCAGTCGGACCGGAAGTTTGAAAAGTTGCGAAACTTGCATAAGTTCGGTCCGGCACCTCATGGCTACGCGACGTCAGGTTCTCAAGTACGGTGGCGCCGCCGCGTTCGCGGCGACGGCGCCGTTGCCCGTGCTGATCGCGG
>CAZRSA010000209.1:0-3932 GCA_964602525.1 uncultured Woeseiaceae bacterium | reverse complement strand
GACCGCAACCGGATCGCGCTGCAGAGCGACCTGATCGGGGCGGCCGCCCTCGGCATCGACAACGTCCTGGTGCTGACCGGGGATTCGGTTCAGGCCGGCGAGCATCCGGACGCCAGGCCGGTGTTCGACATGGACTCCAGGGAACTGCTGCGCACGCTCGCGGCGCTGCGCGACGACGGCGTGACGCTGTCCGGCAAGGCCGTGTCGCCCCGGCCGGACTTCCTGCTGGGCGCGGCCGACGTGTGCCTGGACCCGCATTCCGCGGACTGGACGGCGGAACCGCTGCTGGCCAAGGTCGCGGCCGGCGCGGATTTCATCCAGTCACAGTACTGCTTCGATGTCGGGCGCATGCGCCGGCACGTGGAGCGGCTGCGTGAGGCGGGCCTGCCCCCGGAGGTGCCCTACCTGGTGGGACTGGGCCCGCTGCGCTCTGCACGCGGGGCCCGCTGGATGCGCGACAGCCTCTGGGGCACGGTCATGCCGGACGGACTCGTGCGGCGGATGGATCAGGCCGCCGACCCGGAAGAGGCCGGCATCGACATCTGCGCCGAGCTGCTGGCGGCCGCCGCGGAGATACCCGGCATAGACGGCGCCCACCTGATGGCGCCGCGCCACCAGGCGGGCATCGTCGAGGCCGTGCGGCGTTCGGGGGTGGCTCAGGCGGCGGCGGCGTCGAGCACCCGGGCGTAGTCGCCCTTGGGGCGGACACCGATCAGCGTCTCCTGTACCTCGCCGTCCTTGAACAGCATCACGGTGGGGATGGAGCGGATGCCGTAGCGCATAGCCACCTGCTGGGCGGAGTCCACGTCCAGCTTGGCGACGGTCACCTTGTCCTCGTACTCGTCGGCGAGCTGCTCGATGATGGGCCCGAGCATGCGGCACGGGCCGCACCACTCCGCCCAGAAATCCACGAGCACCGGCTTGTCCGAGTCCAGCACTTTCTGCTGGAAATCACTGTCGCTGACTTCGATCAGTTTTTCGCTGGCCATGGGGAACTCCTGTTGATGGCTGTCCGGTTCGAGGGCCCCGGTTCGGCGGGTGCGCCTCCCTGCCCATCGACATGGGGCGGGCGCCGGGGGATTCAAGTTCTCAGTAATTGTACTTGGTGATGCGGTCGGCCCGCATGGTGTAGTGGCTGTCGGCCACCTCGCTGGAATACTCCGCCACCTGCAGGGTGCCTTCGATCCAGTAGGGTTCCTGCAGCGAGACCAGGTTGAAGGGCTCCTCCAGGGTGACGTAGACGAGCTGGTTCGGGGGCGGTGGCGGCACGTGGATGCAGGCACCGAAATAGGGCACCAGCAGGAACTCGCTGATGAGGCCGCCCTCGTCGGACTCCAGCGGCACGATGAAGCCCGGCAGGCGCACGGTGCGTCCGTCCAGCGCGGGCACCGGTGCGCTGGAGGTCACCGCCAGCGGGTCGTCCGACGCCTTCGCCGGCACCATCTCCTCCCAGGTGAGTTTCGGCGCTTCCCGGGCCCGGACGCCGGACGGGGCGGCTGCCAGCAGCGCGGCCGCAGCGACGGCCAGCGCGGTGACCAGAGCGGTGACCAGGGTGGCGATGCGCAGGGTCGATCCGGGGGCAGGGGTCATAGGCGGATGGTCATGCCGTCGGCCAGCGAGTTGCGGTAGGCGCGCCAGGCGGGCAGCGCACCCAGGGCCAGGCCGGCCGCCGTGACGACGGCGACGACCACGGCCTCGGCGGTGCCGGGCCCCACGCTCTCCAGCAGGATACCGGTGCGAGCCTGGATGGGCGAGGCCAGCGCGCCGAGCACCGCCGTCTTCAGGGCGACGCCGAGCAGCGCGCCGGCGGCGGCCAGCAGGCCCGCCTCGGCCACCAGCAGCAGGAAGATCTGCCGCGGGCGGGCGCCGACGGAGCGCAGGATGGCCATCTCGCGGCGACGCTCGTTCAGGGTACCGAGGATGGCCACCAGCATGCCGACCAGACCGGTGAGCACGGCCAGGGCGCCGACGGCCAGCAGCGCGTTCTCGGCCACGCCGATCACCGACCAGAGTTCGAACAGCGCCACGGCCGGGATGACGGCAGTCAGGGGCTCGGCTTCGTGCTCGTTGACGGCCCGCTGCAGCCGCAGCACCTGCACCCGGGATTCGAGACCGAGCAGGAAGGCGGTGATCTCGCCCGGCTCGGCGTGCGCGCCGTGCCCGTCATAATTGCCGGCGTCGCCTGCATGACCGGCGTCGCCGGGGCTGCCGTGGTCCCCATGATCATCGTCGTCGGCCGGGGCCGGCGCTTCCGGTGCCGCGGCGAAGGACGGCTTTGCGGCGAAGGACGGCGTCGCGGTCTCGTGCACCCGTTCCAGGGTGGTCAGGCTCACGTAGACGGCGCGGTCGGCGACGGTGCCGGTGGGCGCCAGTACGCCGGTGACCGTGACCGGATGGGAATCGTGTTTCAGGAAGCTGGTGGCACCCATGCCGTGGGCGATGACGATCTCGTCGCCGACGCCGTGGCCGAGCTCCCGCGCGGCCGTCGCGCCCAGCACGGCGTCGGGCCCCTCGCCGAAGGCGCGCCCGGCCGCGAATTCCAGCGTGCGTCCGCTGCCGTAGCGGAAGTGGCGGAAGTACTCGCCGGTGGTGCCGACCACGGCGTAGCCCCGGTAGGAGTCTCCCAGGCTCAGTGGGATGGTCCACTCCACGCCCGGCGCGGCCGCGAAGCGCTCGTAGCTCTCCCAGGAGACGTTGTTGGTGGGCTGGCCGATGCGGAATACGGCGTAGAGCAGCAGGTTGACCCCGCTGGTGCGCGGCCCCACCAGCAGATCGGTGCCGGAGATCGTACTGGCGAAGCTCTGCCGCGCGCTCTCGCGCATCTCCTGGACGCCGAGCACGAGCAGCACGCTGAGGGCGACCGCGCAGCAGGTCAGCAGCGCGCTGGTGCGCCGGGCCGCGATGCTGCGCAGCGCCAGCCGCGCGACGGGGAAGCGCGCGCTCACGATGCGCCCTCTGTCAGCTCGCGCATCGGGATGACCCGGTCGAACAGCGGTTCCAGCGAACGCTCGTGGCTGACCATGATCAGGGTGGCGTCCACCCGCTCGCACTCCGCCCGCAGCAGGGCGAGGAAGGCGGCGCGGCTGTCCTCGTCGAGGGCCGAGGTGGGTTCGTCGGCGATCACGATCTCCGGGTTGCCGATAAGCGCCCGGGCTGCGGCCACGCGCTGTTGCTGGCCGATGCTGAGCTGCGCGGCCGAAGCCGCGCCGGCCTGCGGCAGTCCGAGTTCCGCGAGGAGACGGCGGGCCGCCTGCTCCTCGCCACCGTCACTCTCCCGGGCGCGGAAGAGGCGCCGCCGGGAGAAGCGGCAGGGCAGCAGCACGTTGTCAAGCACCGGCAGCCAGGGCAGAAGGTTGAACAGCTGGAAGATGATGCCCAGGTGCTCGGCGCGGAACCGGTCCCGCGCGGCCCCGGGCAGCGTCGAAAGATCGTTGCCCAGCAGCGACACCGTGCCGGCCGTGGGCGTGAGGATGCCGGCGAACAGGTTCAGCAGCGTGGACTTGCCGGAGCCGCTGGCGCCCCGGATGAGTACCTTCTCGCCGGCGGCGATCTCCAGCGCCGGAATGTCGAGCAGGGGCTCTTCCGCCTGCCAGCCGAACCGGAGGCCGGCAGCCGCAAGCACCGGCGGCGGCCCGTTTTGCGTCGTCTCTTCCGTCATGGGGGGAGCGGATTCCGGCCGGCGCGCGGCGCCGGCGCGAGGTGTCGTCTGGGCGAATAATATACTAAGCTCTCCGGCGGCGCGTCGCACTGCGCCGTCCCCCGCCGTGCGGGCCGGGCCTTCATGCATGCCGCCGGGAGCAATACGAACACACCGTGGACATCAAGGGAGAATACCGGATCGCCAATACCCGGGAGCGGGTGTGGCTGGCGCTGAACGACCCGGAGGTGCTGCAGCGCTGCATCCCGGGCTGCGAGTCCCTGGAGAGAGTCTC
>CAZRSA010000208.1:0-3940 GCA_964602525.1 uncultured Woeseiaceae bacterium | reverse complement strand
GGCGCCCTCGGGCTGCAGGAGTTCCGCGGACCGTCGGATGCACTCGGCACGAGCGAATACTCCCTGGTGGAGACCCTGCAGCTCGTGCTGATCCTGGTCAGCGGCCTCGTGTTCGCCTCGGTGGCGTGGTGGCACCGGGGCCAGCGGCCTCTCGCGGTGGGTTTCGCGGCCGTGGCGCTCGCCTGCCTGCTGCGCGAACTCGACTACTTCCTGGACCTCTGGTTCGCCGACAACCTCTGGCAGGTGCTGCTGGCCGTCGTCGTCGCCCTCGGCGGCGCCTACCTCCTGCGACATCGCCGGCGCTATGTCGTGGGCTGGGCTCGACTGTGGCCGTCTCCGGCCGCGGCATTGCTGTTCGCCGGCGCCGTGGTGCTGTTCCTCTTCTCGAATCTGATCGGCCACGAGGGCCTCTGGCAGAGCCTGCTGGGCGAGGACTACCGGCGCATCGCCAAGCTGGCCATGGAGGAGATGACGGAACTGGCCGGCTATGCCCTGTGTTTCAGCGGCGCCGTGGAGTACTACCTGGAGGCGCGCCACGCGGAGGGAGCCGGTCCCGCGGGCAGCGGCGAGCGCCTGGCGCGCCTGCTGGGGCGGCCATGAGGCGGCTGCCGGGGCGGCGGCGGGATCAGCGTCGGAGATAGCGTCCGAGCCAGCCCAGCACCTCCCGGTGCCACTGCACGCTGTTCGCGGGCTTCAGCACCCAGTGGTTCTCGTCCGGGTACCACAGCAGGCGGCTCTCGATGCCGCGGCGCTGCAGGGCGGTGAAGGTGGCCAGTGCCTGGGTGTCGGGTATCCGGTAGTCCAGGGCGCCGTGGATGACGAGCATGGGCGTGCGCCAGTTGGTCACGTAATGCACCGGGTTGTGGTTCTCGTAGGCCGCGGGTTCGGCGTAGTAGGGGCCGCCGAACTCGTGCTCGGGGAACCACAGTTCCTCGGTGGCGAAATACAGCATGCGCAGGTCGAACAGGCCGTCGTGGTTCACCAGGCAGCGGAAGCGCTCCGGCCAGTTGCCCGCGATCCAGTTGATCATGTAGCCGCCGTAGGAGGCGCCGAGGGCGCAGGCCCGTTCGCCGTCGAGCCAGGGATAGGCGTCCAGCGCGGCGTCCAGCCCGCGCTGGAGGTCGGTGAGCGGCTTGCCGCCCCAGTCGCCGTTGATGGAGTCGGTGAACGCCTGGCCGTAGCCGGTTGAGCCGTGGAAGTCGATGAATACGGCCGCATAGCCGGCCGCCGCGTAGATCTGCGGGTTCCAGCGGTAGTGGAACTGGTCCGAGAAGCTGCCCTGGGGCCCGCCGTGGACGAGAAAGGCGATCGGGTAACGCGCGTCGGGGTCCCGGTCCACCGGCTCCATGACGTAGCCGTACACCGCCTCCTCGTTCCAGCCCGGGAAGCTGAACTGCTCGAACTCCGCCATGCGGATGCCGGCGAGCCGCTCCTCGTTGACGGCGGTGATGCGCTCCAGCGAGAGCGTCCCGAGGTCGAGCCGGTGCAGGTCGGCCGGCGCGCGCAGGGAATGCTTCACGAACACCACGGAGCCGGGGCCGACGCTCACGCTGCCCGCCGTGCCGGTGGCCGTCAGCGGCAGCACGCTGCCGCTCTCGATGTCGATGCGGAACAGCAGCCGCCGGCCCCGGTCCTGGGCGACGGCGTAGAGTTCGCGCCCGTCGGCAGAGAAGGCGAGTTCGGTGGGCGAGCGGTCCCAGTCCGGTGCCACCCGCCGCGTGCGCCCGGCGTCCGTGTCCCGCAGCATGATGCGGCGGCGGTCGGATTCATAGCCGGCCGTGGCCATTGACAGCCAGGCCAGGCGCCCGCCGTCCGGCGAGAACACCGGGTGGCCGTCGCGGCCCGGGTTATCCTCCGTCAGGTTCTCGATGCGCCCGCCGGTGACGTCCACGGCGTAGAGGTCGTAGTCCGTGGACCAGGCCTCTCCGGCCCCTTCCGGTTTGGCCGTGAAGACGAGCCGGCGCCCGTCCGCGGAGAACACGTAGTCGGCCACTCCCCCGAACGGCCGGGACGGGATGTGTGCCAACAGCCGCGCCGAGGCGAGCCGGGGCTCGCCGTCGCTCAGGCCGTTCTCGCCGAGCCGCACCGTGAACAGGCCTGAGACGGTGCCGTCTTCCCAGCGGTCCCAGTGACGGACCATGAGCCGATCGTAGACACGGCCGGTAGCGGCGCTCGCGGCCCGCTCGGCCAGGCGATCGGCGGTACAGGCGAGGTCCGCCTCGCAGTCGGGAAGGACGGCAGCCGTGAATGCGAGCGTCCCGCCGCCGCCGGGGGCGATGCGGAAGCTCGAAACCGGCACCGGGTAGTCGGTGACCTGCAGCGGCTCGCCGAAGTCGAGCGGCATCATCCACACCTGGCTGGAGCCGCTGCGCGACGAGAGGAAATAGAGCCGCTCCCCGTCCGGGCTCCAGGCGGGCGCCGAGTCGTTCTCCGGGTGATTCGTGAGCCGGCGCGGTTGCGCGCCGTCGGCGCTCAACGACAGCAGCCAGACGTCGGTTCGGCCCCGGTCGGCTTCCCGGTCGGTCTCGCGCAGCGCGTAGGCGACGGCGCCACGGTCCGGCGAGACCGCCGGCCCGGAGAGACGCTTCAGTTCCACCAGGTCGTCCGCGGTCAGGCCCCGGGTGTCGGCGGCAGCGGCGAGGCCGGCGGCCAGCAGCGCGGCGGCGGCGAGCCCCGCGGCCCGGCGCCCTGTGACGGAGGGCAGCACGGCCTCAGAGCACGGTCGGGTTCGGCGCGTCGCCGTAGACCGCTTCCGGGTCGAAGACCTTTTCGGTCTCGGTGAACTCCAGTTCCACCTGCCCGCCTGCGGCTTCCTCCCCCACGGGCACCCGGCGGTAGAAGCAGGAGCGGTAGCCCACGTGGCAGCTGGCGCCGCTACCGGCGACGTCCACCCGCAGCCAGACGCAATCCTGATCATCGTCGATCAGCATCTCGCGGATATGCTGCACCAGCCCGCTGGTGGCGCCTTTGTGCCACATCACCTGGCGGCTGCGGCTGAAGTAATGGGCCTCGCCGGTGGCGATGGTGCGCTCCAGCGCCTGGGCGTTCATGTAGCCCTGCATCAGCAGCTCGCCCGTCTCGTAATCGGTGGTGACCACCGGGATCAGCCCGTTCTCGTCGAAACGGGGTGCGAGTTCCGTCCCTTCCTCGACCTGCTCGACGCTGCGCCGCGTCTCGAACCTGATTCTCGGCTCGGCCATGTCCGCTCCTGCGCAATTGCTGCGCGCTGATGTGCCATGGGTTGAAAAGCCACCATTATAGGCGATCGACAGCGGGTCCAGTATTGCTATCATGGGCCGCCGACCCGATTTCTTTCTTTGTTTTCCATCGAGATTCCCGCAGCGCCCATGCCTATCCAACTCCACGACACCATGCGAGGGGAGAAGGTCCCCTTCGAGCCCCGTGATCCGGAGCGGGTGACGATGTATGTCTGCGGCCCCACCGTCTACAACTTCGCGCATATCGGCAACGCACGCCCGGCGGTCGTGTTCGACGTGCTGGCGCGGCTGCTCCGCCGCCGTTACCGCCTAGTCTATGCCCGCAACATTACGGACGTTGACGACAAGATCAACCAGGCGGCGAAAGAGACCGGCCAGCCGATCTCCGCCATCACCGAACGCTTTACCGAGGCCTACCACGAGGACATGGCCGCCCTGGGCGTGCTGCCGCCGGACGTCGAGCCCCGGGCCACCGCGCACATCCCGCAGATGATCGCCATGATCGGCGCGCTGATCGATGCCGGCTGCGCATACGAGGCCGAGGGACACGTGCTCTTCGACGTGGCGGCCTTCGAGTCCTACGGCGCGCTCTCCGGGCGCAACCTGCGCGAGATGATCGCCGGCGCCCGCGTCGAGGTGGCGCCGTACAAGAAGGCAGCCGCGGACTTCGTGCTGTGGAAGCCGTCCACCGACGACCTGCCCGGCTGGGACAGCCCCTGGGG
>CAZRSA010000207.1:0-4031 GCA_964602525.1 uncultured Woeseiaceae bacterium | reverse complement strand
GAGCCCGGCAACTGGCTCACCCACGGCCGCACCTACGGCGAGCAGCGCTTCAGCCCGCTCGCCGGGGTGGATACGGACAACGTCGACGGGCTGGGGCTTGCCTGGTCGTTCGAGCTGCCTACCCGGCGGGGCCAGGAAGCCACGCCCATCGTGGTGGACGGCGTGATGTACGTCACCGGCTCCTGGAGCATGGTCTTCGCGCTGGACGCGCGCACGGGTGAGAAGCTGTGGAGCCACGACCCGCGGGTGCCGCGGGCTACCGGCCGCAACGCCTGCTGCGACGCCGTGAACCGGGGCGTCGCCGTATGGGAGGGCAAGGTCTTCTTCGGCACGCTGGACGGTCGTCTGTTGGCGCTGGACGCGGTCACCGGTGAGAAACTCTGGGAGCGGATCACCGTCGACCAGTCCCAGCCCTACACCATCACCGGCGCACCCCGGGTGGTGAAGAACCAGGTGCTGATCGGCAACGGCGGCGGGGAATACGGCGTGCGCGGTTACCTGAGCGCCTACGACCCGGACACCGGCGAGATGCTCTGGCGCTTCTACACGGTGCCCGGCAACCCGGCCGACGGCTTCGAGAACGAGGTCATGGCCATGGCGGCCGAGACCTGGAACGGCGAATGGTGGAAGCTCGGCGGCGGCGGTACGGTATGGGATTCGCTGGCCTACGACCCGGACCTCGACCTGCTCTACGTGGGCGTGGGCAACGGTTCGCCCTGGAACCAGAAACAGCGCAGCCCGGGCGGCGGCGACAATCTGTTCCTCTCCTCCATCGTGGCGCTGCGCCCGGACACCGGCGAGTACGTCTGGCATTACCAGACCACGCCGGGCGAGACCTGGGACTATACGGCCACCCAGCACATGATCCTGGCGGACCTCGAGATCGACGGCGAAGTGACGCCGGTGATCATGCAGGCGCCAAAGAACGGCTTTTTCTACGTGCTGGACCGGCGCGACGGGCGCTTCATCAGCGCCGAGAACTTCGTGCGCATCAACTGGGCCACCCACGTGGACCCGGAGACCGGCCGGCCGGTGGAGACGCCGGACGCCCGCTATTCCGACGAGCCCCGACTGACCTTCCCCTCGCCCTCCGGCGCGCACAACTGGCAGCCGATGTCCTACAGCCCGCAGACCGGTCTCGTCTACATCCCGGCGATGGACGTGCCGGCCACCTACGGCGCCGATCCGGAGTCGCCCCGGGCCTCCACCTACTGGCAGACCGGTACCGACATGGCCAAGGGCACGACGCCGATGCAACTCGGTCCGGACATCGAGCGCAGCATGTACGACCAGCTGGTGAAGGCCTCTCTGCTGGCCTGGGATCCGGTACGCCAGGAGGCGGCCTGGCGGGTGCCCCACGAGCATCCCTGGAACGGCGGCACCCTGGCGACCGCGGGTGGTCTCGTCTTCCAGGGTGACGCCATGGGTTTCTTCAGCGCCTACCGGGCGACGGACGGCGAGCGGCTGTGGCAGGCGCCGGCGAACAACGGCATCGTGGCGGCACCGATCAGCTACGAGGTGGACGGCGAGCAGTACGTGGCCGTGCTGGCCGGCTGGGGCGGCGCCATGGCGCTGTACGGCGGTGCCGTGAACGACAACGCCGTGGGTGGTGCCACCGGGCGGATGCTGGCCTACAAACTGGGTGCGGAGGGCAGCCCGCCGGCGGGCCCGGCGCCGCTGCCGGCGATGCCAGAGCCGCCGCCCCTGGACGTGAGCGACGACACGCTGGAACGGGGTTTCGACCAGTACGCGCGCCACTGCGCGGTCTGCCACGGATTCCGTGCGATCGGCGGCGGCGTCATCCCGGATCTCCGCTACCTCACCCCCGAGAAGCACGAGGTGTTCGGACAGATCGTCGGCGAAGGGATGTTGCACGCCGCCGGCATGCCGAGTTTCGAGGATCGGCTGAGCGCGGAGGACATCGAGGCCATCCACGCCTACGTCATCTTCGAGTCGCAGCGCGAGTGGGAACGCCAGGACGACTGGGGCTGGTGGCGGGCGGTCAAGGAGACGGCGGCCGACGCGGCCGCCTGGGTACTGCTGAAGCTGCAGTGAGCGGTCAGCCGGGCTCGCGCCGCGCCACGATGCGGTAGCTCACGCCGATCTCCGGGTCCACGGCGAGTGCGCCGCCCATCACGCTGAACGGCTCCAGGCCGAGTTCGGCGTGGGTCACCGTGGTCTCGCCCGTGGCGACGAGCCGCTCGCCGTCCCGGCGCAGGCGCACCGGGAAGTCCACCAGCCGGCGCTGGCCCCGTACGGTCACGGCGGCGGTCACCGTCAGCGCTTCCGCCTCGCCCGCGACGGATACCAGCTCGGCGGTCAGCTCCGGGTGCGCCGCTGCGTCCAGCACGCTCTCGCCGAGCATGTTGCGGCGGGTGCCCTCGACGTCCTCCGGCGGTATCTCGCCCGGGAAGTCCGCGCCGGCCGCCTCGCGCAGCCCCGGTTCGTCCACGGTCAGTTCGGCGACGGGCAGACGGATACGGAATGCGCTGCGGCCCCGCCGGTCCCGGTACCAGACCGTGCCCTCCAGGTCCCGGCTCGCGATGACGTGGTTGTGGCCCAGGCGCGCCAGCGCGCCGGCGCGGTAGACGAAAAGCTGCAGCAGCGAGGCATCGGTGTCGATGCGATAGACGGTCGCCGTGGCGCGGTCGACCGCGGCCGCCCGGGTGTCCTGTTCGGCCGGCGCCGGTTCCACGGGAGGCCGCCCGGCGCAGGCCGCCAGCAGGAGCGCCGCCGCGGCGCAGGCCGCCAGCCGCAGGCGGGGAGTTGCTTTGCCCGCGCTGCTGCGGTCAGACTCTGCCATCGCTATCCTCCTGTGCCCGGAACGGGGCATGTTAACAGCCGTGGAGACGGAGCCGGTTATGAGTGAGCGGGTGACTACAGAGATCAGGGATCACGTGGCGGAGGTATCGCTGAACCGCCCGGAGAAGTACAACGCACTCGACCGGGAGATGTTCCGTGCCATCATCGAGGCGGGCGAGTCTCTTGCGGCGCGTGCGGACGTGCGGGCGGTGGTACTGCGGGGCGAGGGCGGCAACTTCTCCGCGGGCATCGACACCTCGACGTTCACCCAGCCCCAGGGTGATGGTCCCGGCTTCGCGGCCGAGGTCATGCAGCCGCGTGGAGACACGCCGGCCAACGAGTTCCAGAGTCCGGCCTGGGTATGGAAGACCCTGCCGGTGCCGGTGATCGCGGCGCTGGACGGGGTGGTGTTCGGCGGCGGCCTGCAGGTCGCCCTCGGCGCCGATATCCGCTATGCCGCGCCGGATGCGCGCCTGTCCGTGATGGAGATCAAATGGGGCCTGATCCCGGACATGGGGCTCACGCATGCGCTGCGCGGCGTCATGCCGCTGGATCGGCTGAAGGAACTGATCTACAGCGGCCGGATCGTGAACGGCAGGGAGGCCGCCGAACTCGGCCTCGTGACCGCCGTGAAGTCGGATCCGCTGGAGGCCGCCCGCGGACTCGCCGCCGAGATCGCCAATCGCTCGCCGGACGCGATCCGCGCGGGCAAGCGCCTGCTGGAGGAGGTGTTCGTGGGCGACGGCGCCGCGGGGCTCGCCCTGGAGGCGAAGCTGCAGTCCGGCCTCATGCTGCAGCCGAACCAGGTCGAGGCCGTGATGGCGAACATGCAGAGGCGCGAACCCCGGTTCCGCGATCCGGAGTGAGGCAAAACAGCAGGAAGATCAGGCTCAGAAGCCGGTCTTCGCCCACTCAATGTGCCCCGGGACCGGCAGCTCCTCGAACAGGCCGACGGTGAAACGGCCCGCACCGGTCCGCAGGGGCTTGATCTCGTTCTGGTACCTGTCCGAGTTCCAGAACGCGCGCGCGTGTTCCGCGGACGGGAAGCGGGCCAGCACCAGCCCCTGGTGCGAGGGCCACTCCTCCTCGAGCACTTCCACGGGCTTGCCGATGGCGGCGTAGTAGCCCTGATGCTGCTCGTACAGGAGAGACTCGGCCAGGGCTTCGGAGTAGGCCTTCATCTTCTCGCGGTCGGTGATCTCGCCGATCACCACCATGAATACCGGTCG
>CAZRSA010000206.1:0-4038 GCA_964602525.1 uncultured Woeseiaceae bacterium | reverse complement strand
ACGACGACCAGTCCATCTACCGCTGGCGCGGCGCGCGCGTCGAGCACATCCAGCGCTTCCAGCGGGACTTCCCCGGCGCGAAGGTGGTGAAGCTCGAGCAGAACTACCGCTCGACCGGCACCATCCTTGAGGCGGCGAACGCCATCATCGCCAACAACGACGGCCGCATGGGCAAGAACCTGTGGACCGAGGGCGGCGAGGGCGAGCCCATCCGCATCTACGCCGCCTTCAACGAACGCGACGAGAGCGACTTCGTCGTGAACCGCATCCGCGACTGGGTGGCCCAGGGCAACGCCCGGGCCGACGCCGCCATCCTGTACCGCTCCAACGCCCAGTCCCGGGTGCTTGAGGAAGGCCTCGTCAACGCACGCATCCCCTACCGAGTGTACGGCGGCCTGCGCTTCTTCGAGCGCGCCGAGATCAAGGACGCGCTCGCCTACCTGCGGCTCATCGCCAACCGGGAAGACGACGCCTCCTTCGAGCGGGTGGTGAACACGCCCACCCGGGGCATCGGGGCGCGCAGCGTGGAGGCCATGCGCTCCTACGCGCGGGCCAACGCCTGCTCGCTGTGGCGCGCGGCGGGCGCACTCGCCAGCGACGATGGCGTGAACGCGCGCGCCGCCAATGCCATCCGCGGCTTCCTGAATCTCATCGAGATGCTGGACCGGGACACGAAAGGCCTCGACCTGCACGAGCAGGTGGACCACGTCATCGGCGCCAGCGGCCTGGTGGAACACTTCCGCAAGGAGAAGAGCGAGCGCGCCATCACCCGGGTGGAGAACCTGGAGGAACTGGTGAGCGCCGCCCGCGGCTTCGATCCGGAGCAGAGTGACATCGACATGCCGCCGCTGGACGCCTTCCTGGCTCACGCGGCACTGGAGGCCGGCGAGGGCCAGGCGGACGCCTGGGAGGATTGCGTCCAGCTGATGACGCTGCACTCCGCGAAGGGCCTCGAGTTCCCGCTGGTCTTCCTGTGCGGCATGGAGGACGGGCTGTTCCCCCACCAGCGCTCCATCAACGACGCGGGCGGCCTCGAGGAGGAACGGCGGCTGTGCTATGTGGGCGCCACCCGCGCGATGCGCCAGCTCTACATCACCTACGCCGAGCAGCGCCGCCTGCATGGCACGGACAGTTTCGCGCTGCCGTCCCGCTTCATCGCCGAGATCCCCACGGAGCTGGTGGAGGAGATCCGTCCGCGGGCGCAGATCAGCCGGCCGGTGGTCCCCGCCGTCCGGCGCGCGCCGCGGCCGGGACGCGAACCGACCGGCGGCGAGGACGGCATCCGGCTGGGCCAGCGGGTGCGCCACGGCAAGTTCGGCGAGGGCGTCGTGCTGAACTGCGAGGGCCAGGGCGCCCACGCCCGGGTGCAGGTGAACTTCGAGGGCGCCGGCACCAAATGGCTGGTGCTCACCTACGCCAACCTGGAACTGATGTAAACTGGCCCGGGTCCGGGGGGCCGACAGCCGGCAAGAACATGAAGATACTCATACTCGGCGCAGGGCAGGTCGGATCGTCCGCCGCCTCCCACCTCTCCCGGGAGGAAGCCAACGAGGTAACCGTCGTCGACCGCAGCCCGGAAGTGCTGCGGGAGCTGCAGGACCGCCTCGACCTGCGCACCGTCGTGGGCCACGCGGCCTATCCGGACGTGCTCACCCGTGCCGGCGCCGGCGACGCCGACATCCTCATCGCACTCACTGACAGCGACGAGACCAACATGATCGCCTGTCAGATCGCCTACACCCTGTATCACACGCCCACAAAGATCGCCCGCATCCGCGCGGCGGAATACATGAACGCGAAGAAGCTGTTCAGCCAGGAGTCGCTGCCGGTGGACGTGCTGATCAGCCCCGAGCAGCTGGTGTGCGAATACGTGGAGCAGCTCATCCTCTACCCCGGCGCGCTGCAGGTGCTGGAGTTCGCCGAAGGCAGGGTGCGGCTGGTGGGTGCCCGGGCCGACCGGGACGGGCTGCTGGTGGGCCAGCAGCTGAAGAACATGAAGGAGCACATCCCCAATACGGAAGCCCGCATCGCGGCCATCTACCGGGACGGCCACAGCGTCATGCCCGACGGCGACACGGTGATCCGGGAGGGCGACGAGGTCTTCTTCCTGGCCGCCCGCAAGGACATCCGGGTATTCATGAGCGAGATGCGCAAGCTGGACGACCCCATCCGCCGGGTGGTCATCGCCGGCGGCGGCAACATCGGCTTCCGCCTCGCCATGGCGCTGGAGCAGACCAACCAGGTGAAGATCATCGAGCGCAATCCGGAACGGGCGCGGCACATATCCGAGCAGCTGTCCAAGGCCATCGTGCTGGTCGGCGATGCGGCGGACGAGGAGTTGCTGCTCGAGGAGAACATCGATTCCACCGACGTCTTCTGTGCGCTCACGAATGCCGAGGAGGCCAACATCCTCTCGGCCATGCTGGCCAAACGGCTCGGCGCCCACAAGGTGATGGCGGTCATCAACCGGCCGTCCTACGCCGAACTGGTTGAGGCCGGCACCATCGACATCGCCATCTCGCCGCAGCAGGTCACGATCGGCTCGCTGCTGGCCCACGTGCGCCGCGGCGATGTGGTGAAGGTGCACTCGCTGCGCCGGGGCGCCGCCGAGGCCATCGAGGCCGTGGCCCACGGCACGCCGGACAACTCCAAGGTGGTGGGCCGCCGGATCGAGGACATCCCCATACCGCGGGGCACGAACATCGCGGCGCTCGTGCGCGACGACCAGGTGATATTCGCCCACCACGACACGGAAGTGGAGGCCGACGACCACGTGATCCTCTTCATGACCGACCGGCGCCGCATCGAGGACGTGGAGGAACTCTTCCAGGTCGGCGTCTCGTTCGTCTGACGGGCATGTCCGCCGCCGCCTGTCACAGCAACCGCCAGGGGCCGGCACGGCGATGAACCGGATCGTCGTCCAGCGTATCCTCGGCCTGCTGCTGATGATGTTCAGCGTAACCATGCTGCCGCCCGTGGTGGTCTCGCTGATCTACGGCGACGGCGGCTGGCTGGCCTTCGTCGAGGGCTTCCTGCTGAATCTGGCCGCTGGCTTCCTGCTCTGGCTGCCGGCGCGTAACGCGAAGACCGACCTCCGTCTGCGCGACGGCTTCCTGGTGGTGGCCTCGTTCTGGCTGGTGCTGGGCACCTTCGGCGCGGCGCCGCTGTATTTCTCCGAGGTGCCCACGATGTCGTTCACCGACGCGGTGTTCGAGTCCATGTCCGGGCTGACGACGACGGGCGCCACCGTGCTGACGGGCCTCGACGCCCTGCCCCCCTCCATCCTGTGGTACCGCCAGCAGCTGCAGTGGCTGGGCGGCATGGGCATCATCGTGCTGGCCGTCGCCATCCTGCCCATGCTGGGGGTCGGCGGCATGCAGCTCTACCGGGCGGAGACACCCGGCCCCATCAAGGACACCAAGCTCACGCCGCGCATCACCGAGACGGCGAAGGCACTGTGGTATCTGTACCTCGGCTTCACGCTCATCTGCACCGCCGCCTACTGGGCCGCCGGCATGAGCCTGTTCGACGCGCTCTGCCACAGCTTCAGCACCGTGGCGATCGGCGGCTTCTCCACCCACGATCTCAGCATCGGCCATTTCCAGTCGACCACCATCAATCTCATCGCCGTCGTCTTCATGTTCCTGGCCGGCATCAACTTCTCGCTGCACTTCTTCGCCTGGCGCTACAGCAGCGTCGCGCACTACTTCAAGGACCCGGAGTTCCGGGCGTACTCGTTCATACTGGCGATGCTGGTCGTGACCATCGTGGTGGTGCTGGCGCTCCGCGGCACCTACGACAGCCCGCTGCAGGCGATGGAGCACGGACTGTTCCAGGCGGTGGCCATCGCCACCACCACCGGCTTCACCACGGCCAACTACTCCGCCTGGCCCGGCGCGCTGCCGGTACTGCTCATATTCTCCAGCTTCATCGGCGGGTGCGCGGGCTCCACCGCCGGGGGGATGAAGGTGATCCGCTGGCTCCTCATCTACAAGCAGGGGTCGCGCGAGATCGCGCGGCTGGTGCATCCCAGCGCCG
>CAZRSA010000205.1:0-4079 GCA_964602525.1 uncultured Woeseiaceae bacterium | reverse complement strand
TCCCGCTGGGTCAAGCGTGAACTTCTGGGCGATTCGGCTGTCCGGGAAAATATCCCGGCAGGGGAGCTGCAGCAATGAGTGAATTCCTGGCCATGGGCGGTTACGGCGGGTACGTATGGAGTTCTTTCGTCCTAACCGCAATCATTCTCGTTTTTAACGTGACCTGGGCACGCCGCCGCCACGCCGCCGCGAGGCTGAACGTGGCCCGAAGAATCCAAGCAATGGAGGATGACGTATGACCCCTCGCCGACAGCGTATGCTGGCCGTCGGGCTGGCCGTGGGTGGTCTCGCGATCGCCACGGCACTGAGTCTGACCGCCTTCCGCGAGAACATGATGTTCTATATCGAGCTCGATCAGGTGGCCGCGGGCAACGTGCCCGAGACGCGAACCTATCGCGTCGGTGGCATGGTGCAGGAAGGCACCATAGAACGGGCGTCGGGCAGCATGGACGTCGAGTTCACCATTACCGACTACCAGAACTCCCTCGGCGTGCGCTACAACGGCGTGCTGCCGGATCTCTTCCGCGAGGGCCAGGGCGTGATCGCGCACGGGCGTCTCGGCGACGACGGCGTGTTCCAGGCGGACAAGATACTGGCCAAGCATGACGAGAACTACATGCCGCCGGAGGTTGCCGACTCGCTGAAGAGGAGCGGCCACTTCCCGGAGCGCACGAAGCCATGATCCCCGAAATAGGACAATTCGCACTCATACTCGCCCTGGCGCTGGCACTGGTCCAGGGCATCGTCCCCCTGGCCGGGGCACATCTGGGCAAGACCCAGTGGACGGCGGTCGCCCGCCCGGCCGCTACGGCGCAGTTCGCCGTCATGGGGGTCTCCTTCCTGTGCCTGACCTGGGCCTTCATCCAGAACGACTTCTCGGTCCTGTACGTCGCCAACAACTCGAACTCCATGCTGCCGATCGGCTACCGCATCGCCGCGGTATGGGGTGCGCACGAGGGTTCGCTGCTGCTGTGGACCCTGGCGATGGCGGCCTGGACCATCGGTGTCGCCTATGCATCGCGCCACATGCCCCAGCGCTTCTCCGCGCGGGTCATCGGGGTCATGGGCCTGCTGAGCGTCGGTTTCTACGCCTTCACGCTGTTTACCTCGAACCCCTTCGAGCGGCTCGTGCCGGCAGCCCCTGACGGGGCCGACCTGAACCCGCTGCTGCAGGACCCGGCTCTCGTTATTCATCCGCCGATGCTCTACATCGGCTATGTGGGCTTTGCCGTGGCCTTCGCCTTCGCGGTCGCCGCCATGCTGGAGGGCAAGCTCGACCGGGACTGGGCGCGCTGGACGCGGCCCTGGACCACGGCGGCCTGGATGTTCCTCACCATCGGCATCGCGCTCGGCAGCTGGTGGGCTTACTACGAGCTCGGCTGGGGCGGCTGGTGGTTCTGGGATCCGGTGGAGAACGCTTCGTTCATGCCCTGGCTGGTCGGCACGGCCCTGATCCATTCGCTGGCGGTCACCGAGAAGCGCGGCCTGTTCAAGAGCTGGACGCTACTGCTCGCCATCACCGCCTTCTCGCTCAGCCTGCTTGGTACGTTCCTGGTGCGCTCCGGCGTGCTGGTCTCCGTGCACGCATTCGCCAGCGACCCGACCCGCGGCGCCTTCATCCTGGCCTTCCTCGCCATCGTGGTGGGCTCGGCGCTCGCGTTATACGCCTGGCGGGCACCGAAGATGGATTCCGACGCCGGCTTCAAGCCCCTGTCCCGGGAGACCTTCCTGCTCCTGAACAACGTGCTGCTGGTGATCACGGCCACGCTGGTGCTGCTGGGAACGCTCTATCCGCTGTTCCTGGATGGGCTCGGCCTCGGCAAGATCTCCGTCGGCCCGCCGTTCTTCGATCTGGCATTCGTCATCCCGATGCTGCCGCTGGCGTTGCTGATAGGCATTGGCATGAGCACGGCCTGGCGCAGCGGCGACAAGATGGCCATCTGGCGTCAGGTGCGCCTGCCGCTGGCCATCGCGGTGCCCCTGGCCACCCTGGTGCCCTGGCTGATCTACGGCCGCATCACGCCGCTGATCTTCACCGGCATGCTGGCGGCGTTCTTCGTGAGCTTCACCGCCGTCTGGGACCCGCTGATGCGCTTCTTCGGCAAGCGTTCCGGTCCCCGGCAGTCACGCGCCGTCACGGGCATGCAGCTCGCGCATCTCGGCGTCGGCATGTTCATCATCGGCGTCGTGGCCGTGATGTCCTACGGCAAGGAAGTCGACATGCGGGCCAGCCCGGGCGAAACCATCCAGGTGGCCGGCTACGACTTCACGATGCGCGGACTGCGCGAGGTGGAGGGCCCCAACTACGACGCCATGGAGGCGGAGTTCGAGGTGCGCCGTGACGGCGAACTCGTCACCGTGCTGACCCCGCAGAAGCGGGTGTACCGGGTCCAGCAGAGCCCCATGACCGAGGCGAGTATCGACGCCGGATGGGACCGGGACCTGTTCGTCGCGCTGGGCGACTCGCTGGGTAACGGCGCCTGGAGCGTCCGCATCCAGTACAAGCCCCTGATCCGCTGGATCTGGTTCGGCTGTGCCGTGATGGCGCTCGGCGGCATCGTGGCGATGACCGACCGGCGTTACCGGGTTCCCGCCTCTGAGCGACGGACGATGGAGGCCGGTGCGGCCGCGGAGGGCAGGGCGGCGACATGATTCGCTACATACTACCGATCGCCGTATTCCTGGCGCTGCTGATATTCCTGCTGGCGGGCCTGGGCAAGGACCCGGGCGAGTTGCCGTCGCCGTTGATCGGGCGGGATTCGCCGACCTTCACCCTGCCCGAGCTCAGCAACCCGCAGGAGACCGTGTCCGACACGGATATCCGCGGCGAGGTGGCGCTGGTCAATGTCTGGGCGAGCTGGTGCGTGGCCTGCCGTCAGGAGCACAATTTCCTGATGGCGCTTGCGCGCTCGGGTACCATTCCCATCTACGGGCTGAACTGGCGGGACGAGCGGCCGGCCGCACTGCGCTGGCTGCGCGATCTGGGTAACCCGTATACGGCCAATGCCTTCGACGGCGACGGCCGGGTGGGTATCGACTGGGGCGTCTACGGCGCCCCGGAGACCTTTCTGCTCGATCAGGAGGGGCGGGTCATCTACAAGCACGTCAGTCCGCTGACGCCGCAGGTGTGGCGAGAGGAGTTCGAGCCGCGGATCGCCGAGGCGAGGAAAGCAGAGGCCGGGACAGCCGAGGCCAGGAAATCAGGTTCGTGAAATTGCTGAGAACACTAGGGTTGGTGCTGCTCGTGGCACTGACGGGGCCGGCTTTCGCCATCGACGAAGGTCCGGCATTCGAGGATCCGGCCACCCAGGCCCGCTACGAGGAGCTCATCGACGAGATCCGCTGCGCCACCTGCCAGAACCAGTCCATCAAGGACTCGAATGCGATGCTGGCGGACGACCTGCGGCGCGAGATCCGCGAGATGATCGGCGAGGGCAAGTCGAACGAGGAGATACTGGTCTTCCTCACCGACCGCTACGGCGAGTTCGTGCTGTACCGGCCGCCGGTTGACGAACGCACGGCACTGTTATGGGGTGCTCCCGTCCTGCTGCTGCTGATTGCCGGGTTCGTGCTGTTCCGGGTCGTTCAGCGGCGGACGAGTCTCCCCATCGACGATGAAAGCTAGACAGAGAACGGCCGGTTCCCCGGCCCGGTGAATCTATGACAACGACGATCTTCTGGGCGATAGCCGGCGTCATGGCGCTGGCGGCAGCGGCTCCCCTGTACCTGGTGCTGCGCAAAAGCGGCGACGATGACGAGGGTAACGAGGACAGCAATCGCAGCAATGGCGGTTTCGCGGCGTTCGTGGCCGTTGCCTTCCTGGCGACCTCGGTGGGCACCTACTTCTACCTGAGCGACTACGACTTCGACAGCGTCCTGACGGCGGCGAACACGAACACCGGCGAGAATCCCCACGCCGCCGACGCCCAGGACGCCATCGCCGAACTGGCCGCGAGTCTGGAGGAGAATCCGGAGGACGTGGAAGGGTGGAAGTTCCTCGGCCGGTCCTACCGGGCCCAGGAGCGCTACCGGGAGGCGGCGCAGGCGTTCGAGCGTGCCTACGAGCTGGCGGACGACGA
>CAZRSA010000204.1:0-4084 GCA_964602525.1 uncultured Woeseiaceae bacterium | reverse complement strand
TAAGGGTGCGGGATGTTTCTTGCAAAATCAAGCCTAAAGCTATGCTTTTTAGCCCTTCTTCTATGCCCTTGCCGCGGTAGACGTCGAACACCCGCACCTCCCGCAGGAAGTCTCCGCCGCCGCCGCCGAGAGCCTCGGCCAGGGACTCGGCCACGGCCCCCACCGGCACGTCCTCGGCAACCAGCACGGCGATGTCACGGCGCACGGACGGATAGCGCGAGATCGGCACGGATGCCGGCACTTTCGCAGCGAAAGCCGCCCGAAAGTCCAGTTCGAACATCAGCACCGACTCCGGCAGGTCGAGCCGGGCCGCCAGCCCGGGATGCAGCCGGCCGATATGTCCCAGGGTCTCACCATCCCGCAGCACGGCGGCGCACTGGCCGGGGTGCATCGCCGGATGCGCCGCAGCCTCGGTCCGCACGCCGGCGCCGTGGCCGGTAAGCGCGAGGGCCGCTTCCAGATCGGACTTGATATCGAAGAAATCCGCCGCGCGCTCCTGCGCCCCCCACTGTTCCGGCAGCACCGGGCCGCAGGCTGCGGCCGCCAGACACGGCGTCTCGAGCACCGCCCCTTCCTCTCCGGCGAAACACACGCCGATCTCGAACAGCCGCACGCGTTCGCGCTGACGGCTCACGTTGCGGGCCACGGCCTCCAGCAGCGCGGGCAGCAGCGACGACCGCATCACCGAGAGTTCCGACGAGATGGGGTTCGCCAGCGCGAGCGCCCCACTCTCGCCCATGATCTCGGTCTGCCGGCGCGGGTCCACGAAGCTGTAGGTGATCGCCTCGTGATACCCCCGGTCCACCATCACCGAACGGACCCGGTCACGGTCCACCGCCGTCTCCGTGACCGCCGGCAGACCGAGTGCGCCCCGGGTGCGGATCTCGGGGATCTCGTCGTAGCCGTGCACCCGGGCCACCTCCTCGATGAGGTCCTCCTCGATGGCGATATCGAAGCGGAAGGTGGGCGGCGTCACCTGCCAGCCCTCGTCGCTCGGCCTCACCTCGTTGCCCAGCCGCTCCAGAATACGGCTCACCTCGCCCTCGTCCAGGGCAACGCCGAGCACCCGGGCCAGTCGCTCCCGGCGCAGCGTCACGGCGGCCCGTGCCGGCAGCCGGCTCTCGTCCGCCGCTTCCGTGATCGGGCCGGCAGTGCCCCCCGCGATCTCCGTCAGCAGGGCCGTGGCCCGTTCTATGGCCCGGCGCTGTCCGGCCGGATCCACGCCGCGCTCGAACCGCATGGAGGCATCGGTGTGCAGCCCGTAGCGCCGTGCCCGGCCCGCGATCGCCTCGGGCGCGAAAAAGGCTCCCTCCAGCAGTACGTCGACGGTGCCCGCGCCGACCGCCGTGGAGGATCCGCCCATGATGCCGGCGAGGCCGATGGGTCCGCGGTCGTCCGCGATGACCAGCACGTCCTCGTCCACCTCCACCGTGCGGCCGTCCAGCAGCTCGAGGGACTCCTCCCGGGCGCCGGCGCGCACCTGTATCGGACCCTGCAACAGACCGAGATCGTAGCCGTGCAGCGGTTGACCGTATTCCAGCAGCACGTAGTTCGTGACGTCCACCACGGGGTGGATGGCGCGGACGCCGCTGCGCCGCAGCCGCTCCTGCATCCACAGCGGCGTGCGGGCCCCGGCGTCGATGCCGCGCACGACCCGGCCGATGAACCGGGGACAGCGCTCGGGCGCGGGTACTCGCACGGCATGGGCATCGTCCGTGGCCGCGGCCACCGGCACCACGGCCGGATCTGCCAGCGCGGCTCCCGTGAAAGTCGCGACCTCGCGTGCCACGCCGAGGACGCTGAAGCAATCGCCCCGGTTCGGCGTGAGGTCGATATCGATGACGGTGTCGGGCAGACCGAGCAGTTCGCCGAGCGGCGTGCCGGCCGACGCGTCCGCGGGCAGCTCCATGATGCCGTCGGATTCCTCGCCGAGGCCGAGTTCGGCGATCGAGCACAGCATGCCGGCAGACTCCACGCCCCGCAGCTTCGTGCGCCTGAGCTTCACGCCGTTCGGCAACACGGTGCCGGGCAGGGCCAGGGCCGAGCGCATGCCGGCATGCACGTTGGGTGCCCCGCAGACGACCTGCACATCCCCGGTGCCGGTGGTGACTCGGCAGACGCTGAGCCTGTCCGCGTCCGGATGCGCGCTCACGGCCAGCACCTCGCCGACCATGACGCCCTCCAGCCCGGCGCCGAAGCGCTCCGCGCCGTCCACTTCCAGCCCGGCGAGCGTCAGGCGCTCGACCAGTGCGTCCGTGGAAAGGTCGGGATCCACCCAGCGGCGCAGCCATGTCTCGCTGATCTTCATCGGCCCGCGAACTGCTCCAGGAAGGCGAGGTCGTTGTCGAAGAACGTACGCAGGTCACGGACGTCGTAGCGCAGCATCGCCAGCCGTTCCACGCCCATGCCGAAGGCATAGCCGGTGTATTCCTCCGGATCGACGCCGACATTGCGCAGCACGTTCGGATGCACCATGCCGCAGCCCAGGATCTCCAGCCAGCGACCCTGCTCGGAGAGCACGTCCACCTCGGCGGAGGGCTCCGTGAAGGGGAAGTAGGAAGGCCGGAAGCGCAGCGTGGCCCGGCGCTCGAAGAACTGCTCGACGAAGTCATGCAGCACCGCCTTCAGGTTGGCGAAGCTCACGTCCCGGTCGATCACCAGGCCTTCCACCTGGTGAAACATCGGTGTGTGGGTCTGATCCGAGTCGCAGCGATAGACCCGCCCCGGCGAAATGATGCGGATGGGCACCCCCTCGGCCTGCATGGCGCGGATCTGCACGGGAGAGGTATGGGTGCGCAGCAGGTGGCCGCCCGGGAAATAGAAGGTGTCGTGCATCGCCCGGGCTGGGTGGTTCTCGGGGATGTTCAGGGCCGTGAAGTTGTGAAAATCGTCCTCGATCTCCGGCCCTTCCCGTACCTCGAAGCCGGCATTGCGGAAGATAGCCTCCATCCGCTCCAGCGCGCGCACCACCGGGTGGCGACCGCCCTGCCGCTGGCCGCGGCCGGCCAGGGTGACGTCGACCGCATCGGCGGCGAGGCCAGCCTCCAGTGCCTCGGCCTCCAGCGCGGCCCGGCGCTCGGCGATGGCATCGGCCACCACGCGCTTCGCCGAGTTGATGCGCCGGCCCGCCGCCGGACGTTCTCCGGTCGGCAGGCTGCCGAGACCTTTCAGCGCGGCGGTGAGTTCGCCCTTCTTGCCGAGAAGACGGACACGGATGCGCTCCAGCGCCTCCAGGTCCGAGGCCGCGGCGATATCCTCGCGCGCACGCGCTTCAATCTCGTCGAGATCCAGCATGCTTCCGGGGTTCCCGCTGCGGGGGGCCCTCGCCCCGGTCAGGCGGTCAGGCTGGCTTTGGCCTGCTCGGCGATGGCCGTGAAGCCCTCCGGATCGTGCACCGCGATGTCCGCCAGGACCTTGCGGTCGATGTCGATCTCGGCCTTGTTCAGGCCGTTCATCAACCGGCTGTAGGACAGCCCGTTGGCCCGCGCGGCGGCGTTGATGCGCGTGATCCACAACGCCCGGAACTCGCGCTTGCGGTTGCGGCGGTCGCGGTAGGCGTACTGCCCGGCCTTGATGACCGCCTGCTTGGCGACGCGGAACGTCTTGCGCCGCGCACCGTAGTAGCCCTTGGCCTTGCTCAGTACCTTCTGGTGCCGATTGCGGGCGATGACGCCACGTTTGACTCGTGCCATGGTCCTGCCCTCCTCAGCTGTACGGCAGCAGGCGACGCACGGACGGTACGTCCGCGTCGGCGACCTGCAGAGTGTGACGAAGGTGGCGCTTACGCTTCGTGCTCTTCTTCGTCAGGATGTGATTCAGGTGGGATTGGGCACGTTTGTAGCCGCCCTTGCCCGTCCGGCGGAAGCGCTTGGCTGCGCCCCGGTTGGTCTTCATCTTCGACATTGTCGTCTCCGTATTGTCTGGCCCGGTACCGGTCGTTGCCGGATCAGGCGGGCTCGGCACCCGCAGGCGTCCTCGCCACTTCTCTTGATGTCGTGAGCCTTGTTACGTCTTGCGGCTCACTTCTTCCTCGGTGCAAGCACCATAACCATCTGCCGCCCTTCCATCTGCGGCATCTGCTCCA
>CAZRSA010000203.1:0-4097 GCA_964602525.1 uncultured Woeseiaceae bacterium | reverse complement strand
CCGCCGCCGACATCCGTGACCTTCACGGCGGAACTGACGGCGCTGGAGCTGGAGGACACGGCCACCGGCCAGCCGGTCGATGCCGCCGGCCTGCCGGTCCGCGGCGCCACCGTCACCCGCAACTGACAGCGCTAGGAGGGCCTTCAGGCCCGACCGCGCCCGGCTTCCCACCCGGCACCCTGCCGGGTAGCATTCCCCCCATGGCAAAGAAAACCGGCCATGGCACTGTCTCCGAGGCAAAGCTCCTCCAGCTGCTGCAGCGCCACCAATGCCCCATGCCCCTGCATGCGATACGCAGTTTCTTCCTCGGCGGTATTGCGTGCCCGAAACTCGAGACCCGTCCGCTGCAGTCGCTCGGCCATCTGTGGGGCGGCGAGCTGCCGGACTTCGAGTCCATGGACGAGGCCAACGAGCTGATCGAGGTGCTGGTGAATGGGTTGTGGAACGACCTCACCCGGCATCAGAGTGCCAGGCATCCGTTCCGGCTCACCGTCCTGGAGCCGCCGACAGAAACGGACGGCATCCGGCATTTCGCTCGTATCCGCCAGGAGGAGCTGGAGGCGTTCGCGGAAGGTCTCTTCGACGGCGAGGAGGCACTGTCCCTGCCGGAGAGCGCCCACCGGGCGGTTACCAATCTCGCCGAGATACGCGCCTTCTTCGAGGGCTATGCGCGTTTCGCGGAACACGACGTAACGCCCGAGACCATCAGGGAGACGGCGCGCAACCTGCAGCAGCTTTCGCTGATCGCGGGCAAGGAGATCAACCGGGCCGTGCTCGGCTGCACACGGGCCCGCCGGCAGGCCATGGCCGGGATGCAGGATCCTGAGACAATCCGCCACTGACGGAGGAGCGGTCGTATGGGCCGAAAGGTACGCCGGGTACCCGTGAGTCTGGACACGCGGGGCGTGCAGCCGCTCTCCCACGAAGAGTTGAAGATCATACTGCGGGGCGCGGACGATCTGATCATGCAGGGCGGCCGCTCCCTGCTCGCCCGCGTGCTGAAGGGCTCGAAGCAGAAGGCGATACTGGAGAAGGAACTCGACCGCTCACCGGTCTACGGTGCCATGCGCGACCTCTCCCTCGACGAGATCACCCGACGGATCGACTGGACCATCAAGGAGGGCTATCTCGCCATCGAATACGACTATCGGCTGCCGTTGCTGCGTTACACGCGTATCGGCTGGGCCATCGAGCGGGAGATCTATGCCACGGAGTTGCTGGAGCGCATTGACCGGGAACTCGAGATCGACCCTGCGCAGCCGGACCTGGAATGGTTCGGTGAACAGCATCCGGAGGTGCTCGAGCTGATCGCCGAGAGCATCGCGCAGTCGGGCGACGCAAAATACGAGCCTGTCCTCGAAGTCTGGCAGGGCAGGGCCAGCCGCCGCATGCGCCGGCATATCCGCGCAGCCATCCGGGCCGTAGGAGGGGATTTATCTCCGACTGAATAATGAATCGAGGATAAACCTGCTCCTGCGGCTCGTCCCACAATGCCTTCCTACCCTTCCAGCCGCGACGCCTTGCCCAGGTAGGTCCGCAGGAACGCCGAGCCGCTGTCCAGGAAGCGCATCGGGCTCATGCCGACAAAACGCTGGAAATCGCGAATGAAGTGGGCCTGGTCATAGTAGCCGTGGTCCAGCGCCAGTTCACGGATGTGCTCGTAGTCGCCGGCGAGCAGCGCGCCGAACACCTCGTTCACCTGCACGATCTTCGCGTAGTGCTTGGGGGAGACCCCGACGGCACGCACGAAGCGCCGGTGCAGCTGGCGGCTGGTGAGCCCGGCCGCCTGGGCGAGTTCCCGGACGCTCACCACGCCGCGCCGGGAGGCGGTCAGCCGGACAGCGGCATCCACCCGCGGCGTTGCCCTCGCGTCTCCGGCGAGCTTGCGCAGCAAGTCCTCGATGACGACGATGCGCTCCGCCAGCGGCGCGCCGTCGTCCAGCCGCGCGTCCAGCCAGGCGGCGTGTCGGGGGAATTCCTCCGCGAAGTCCCCGATGCCGTCCGTGTAGGCGCTCGCGTCCCGGCCGAACAACCGGTAGAAACCGGTGGGCGTGAGCTCCGTGCCGATCAGCTCGAAGCGTCCGTCGCTCACCAGCAGCGGCTGCTCGCGGCGCAGCTGACCGCCGATGAAAAACCGCGGCCGCCCCTCGTAGGTCCGGTCGCTGAAGTGAACGGTGAGCGGACTGCCGGGCACGTAACTGACGAAGATGCCGCCGGTCGGCGGGATGCGGAGACTGCCCGGCCGCCCGTCGCGGCCCGCCCCGTGCATGTGCCGATGCACGAAGGGGGCGAGGTCCTCGGCGCAGGGCAGCGTGGATACCTCCGGCGCGCTGTCGTCTGTGGTTCCTTCCATGCGCTCTGGCCCGGCATTGTTCCCGACGGGCCAGACCTAAGCATTACCGTCCGGTGGGTGCAAGTGCCGGCGGCCGGGGTCCGCCCGGCCGGGGTGTCCGATTTTTCCAAGCCTTGCCCGGTGAGAATGCCTAGATTCCAATATGATCCATGGATGGCGGAGGCGCAGGGAAGCGCTATCTCCGGCACCCATGACAGGCCCTGATGCTTGGAGAAAAACATGAAGAACATGAGCCGAACTCTGCTGCTGCTCTCACTGTGGCTGCTGGCCGTCCCGGCCTCCGCCGCCCCCACCTTCGAGGTCATGACCCTCCAGGTCGGGCGCGCCAACATGCAGGCCATGCAACCCGCGGCCACCACGGTGGAGTTCCGTGTCACCGTGCCGGATACCCGCATCCTCGGCCTGTCGGAAGACTCCGCCGTCACGGCCTGGACCGACGACACCGGCGCGGATCTGCTGCAGCCGGTGGAGCTGCCGGACGACGACATGGGCATGGGCATGGGCCAGATGACCACCAGCGTCGTGAATAACATCCGCCACAATCGCGTCTCCGTGGGCGAGGACGGCAACAGCATCCTCGTCACCGCGGTCACGCCGGCGCTGCCGTCGAAGGGCGCCGGCGCCCTGTCCCTGGACGGCAATCTGGTCCTCCGGGTTGCCGGCGACGGCGAACGGACCGTGACGCTGGAGAACGTGTCGCTGGAAGAGGACGGCTTCGGCCGCATCAGGTTCGACGTGGATGGCGAGCAGCTCAGCTGCCGGCTCGACGCGGCCAGCGGCAGCGGCGCCGAGAGGGTGAGCGAGTACTACTGCTTTGCCCAGGGGCTGAGGCCCCTGCGTTTCGTGGAGCGCGGCTCCGAAGGCGTGGACATCCCGGCCGGCGACACACGGCCCAACCTCATCGTGGTGGGGCCCATCGAGGACGTCACCATCGACGTGGTGCTGCCCGAGCCGGAGGACCTCGAGGTGCCGCTGGACCTCGACGTGGGGCTCGGTCTCGGGGGCTAGGCGGGTAGCCTCGACCGGGCGCCGAATCTCCGGTTTTCAATCAGTTATGCGGGTCGCCGCCGGGCCTGCAGGGTGCCATGTTCGTCCAGGCCGCAGTCTGCCCGGCGAGTCGCGTGCCTGTGAGATATACTGTATTTAGTAATACGGAATTATGTATGCCTCGAACCATCACACTCAAAGCGGACGAGGACTTCGACGAACTGCTCTCCCGCCTCGCGGAGCGTCTGGATACGACCCGGAGCGCGGTCATCCGCGAAGCCGTCCGTGAGTACCAGAAGACGCTGGACCGCGAGGCACTTCGCCGCCGCATCCGGGAGGCGTCGCTGAAGACCCGGAGCCAGGCAGCCGGGATCGCCGACGAACTCGATGCCGCCAGCGCCGACGGTCTCTGACCGATGCGGCCGCGGCGGGGCGGGATCTACCTCGCCAACTTCAATCCCTCCAAAGGCAGCGAGCCGGGCAAGATTCGCCCGTGCCTCGTCGTACAGAGTGATCTGCTGAACGATGCCGAGCACCCGAGCACGATCGTCCTGCCGCTGACCACCCGACTCATCGACAACGCCGAGCCACTGCGCTTCCGCGTCATGCGCCGGGATCGGCTGCGCGAGGACTCGGACGTCATGGTCGACCAGGTGCGCACCATCGATAACCGACGCTTCCAGGGGGAGCAGCTCGCGGAACTGAGCGCCGCGGAGCTGGCGCAGCTGGAGGTCCACTGGTCGATCGTCCTCGGCCT
>CAZRSA010000202.1:0-4132 GCA_964602525.1 uncultured Woeseiaceae bacterium | reverse complement strand
CCGGCTCGCTGCCCGTGCCGGGCTATCGGCGCCGGCTGCAGACGGCCATGAGCGACTCACTGTCCGCCGAGCAGTGCGAGAGCTTCTACCGCATGCTCGCCGAGGCCGAGCGCCCCCTCATCTATGCCGGCGGCGGCGTGATCAACTCGAACGCCACCGACGCATTACGCGAGTTCGCCGACCAGCACGGCATCCCCGTCACGACCACACTGATGGGTATCGGCGCGGCGGACACCACGCGACCGCTCTCGCTGCACATGCTCGGCATGCACGGCACGGCCTTCGCCAACTACGCCGTCGAGGACTGCGACTTCCTCATCGCCGCGGGCGCGCGCTTCGACGACCGGGTGGCAGCGGTGCCGAAGAAGTTCGCGCCCAATGCGCGCCACATTGCCCACTTCGACGTGGACCCGTCCGAGATCGGCAAGGTGAAGAACGTGCACTGGCACTACATCGGCGAACTGGCCTCCAGCCTGCGCAAGCTGGCCGCGTACGGCCGCCGTATCCGCTTCGACAAGGACTACGGCGGCTGGCACCGGGAGATCGCGGGTCTGAAGAAGACCTATGCGCTGAACTACGATCGGCAGAGCGAGCTCATCCAGCCCCAGTACCTCATCGAGGAGATCAACCGGCTCACCGGCGGCGAGGCCATCATCTCCACCGGCGTCGGCCAGCACCAGATGTGGGCGGCCCAGTACTTCGACTTCAGGGGACCTCGCCTCTGGCTCACCTCCGGCAGCATGGGCACGATGGGCTTCGGCCTGCCGGCCGCCGTGGGCGCCCAGTTCGCCCGCCGGGACCGGCTGGTGATCGACATCGACGGGGACGCCAGCATCCGCATGAACCTCGGCGAACTGGAGACGGTGACCACCTACGAGCTGCCCCTGAAGGTAGTGGTGCTGAACAACTACGGCGACGGCATGGTGAAGCAGTGGCAGCGGCTCTACTACCGGGGCCGCCTGTCGGCCAGCGACAAGTCCCTGCACAGCAAGGACTTCGTGAAGGCCGCCCAGGCCGACGGCTTCCGCTACGCGGTGCGGCTCGAGGACAGGGAGCGGGTGCCGGAGACGGTGCGCGAGTTCATCGAGTACCCCGGGCCGGCCTTCCTGGAGGTCATCATCGACCCGGAGGCGAGCGTCTTCCCCATGGTCGGGCCCGGCATGCCCTACTCGGAGATGATCACGGGCGACCACATCCCCAGCCGCAGCAAGCAGGGCTCACAGGAGGCCGGACCGTCGGAGATGTTCTGAGGGCGATCGTCTTCAGGAGAGGCCCGAATGACTAGACCCGGCCGTGGCGCTCGGCCAGCGCCTCGATGGTGGCCGGCTCGTTCTCCTGGCGGATCAGCGCCCGGCGGCGCAGGAAGCGCCGCATCCCGGCCGGGCCCATGCGCGAGCCGCCCAGTCCGGAATACTTGAACGAGTCTTTCTCGGCCTCATAGAACTGGGCGGTCAGCGCCCCGTCGTTCAGGCTGACGGCACCGGCCTCGAAGTGCCGGCCGACGGCCTCGGCCTCGTCAAGGCTGCCGGCGAGCACCGCGGCGGACAGCCCGAACTCCGTGTCGTTGGCGAGCGCGACGGCCTCCTCCACGGTATCGAAAGGCATCACCGGAATCACCGGCCCGAAGGTCTCCTCGCGCATCAGGGCCATGCCGTGATCGACGCCGGTCACCACCGTCGGCCGGATCCACAGGCCGCCGCCATGGTGCTCGATCTCGCCGCCGCAGTGGATCTTCGCACCCCTGGCCACCGCATCCTCGAGCTGCGCCCGGATGGTTTCCGCCTGGCGCTCGAAGATGAGCGGGCCGATGTGGCCCTCGTGGATGTCGGGCCAGTTCAGCTCCACCTGTCGGGCGGCCGCGACCAGCTCTGCGAGGAACGGCTCGAAGATCTCCCGCGCCACGTACACCCGCTCGACGGACTGGCAGGCCTGGCCCGTCGCCGTCACCGATGCCCGGAGCGCCGTGGCCGCCGCCCGTTCGGGCTCCGCACTCGCCAGAACGACCATGGGGTCCTTGCCGCCCAGCTCCAGGAAAGCCGGGATGAAGCGCTCGGCGGCGGCCACCCCCACCTTGCGGCCGGTGGCCACGCTGCCGGTGAAGCAAACGGCGTCCACGTTGTCGATCAGCGCCGCGCCGGTGGCGCCGTCCCCCTGCACGAAACCGAGCACGGCATCGAGGGCCGGCACCTCCGCCAGGGCCTCGCTGAGCGGCGCGACGAAACGGGGCGTCACCTCGCTCGGCTTCACCAGCACGGCACATCCCGCCGACAGCGCCGGAACGGCGTCGATCAGCGACAGGGTCAGCGGGAAATTCCAGGGGCTGATGGCACCGACCAGCGGGATGGGCACCAGCCGGGTGCGGTAGCTGATACCCGGCACGGACGAAGATTGCAGGGGCTCGGCCAGCAGCTCCGGCGCGAGCCGGGACCAGCGTGCGACGGTGCCGGCCAGGCCGGCGATCTCGGCCGACGAGACGAAGTGGCGCCCCGTATCGGCAACCAGCGCCTCCAGCAGCCCGTGCCGATGGCGGGAGACCGCGGCAACCCACTCGTCGAGCACGGACAGGCGCTCGTCCAGCGGACGCGCCGCCCACGCAGGCTGCGCCTCGCGCAGGCGCTGCGCGGCCGCCGCCACCGTGCCTCCGCCGGCCGCGGCAATGTGGTAGTCGGTCTCGCCCGTCCGCGGATTACGGACGTCGAGCAGGCGCTCGTGGCTCACGGGACGAGGCTCAGTAACCGGACTCTTCTTCCTCGCGGGCCTCGCGGCGCTGCTCCATCACGCTGCGGAAGTACGACCAGCTGGTCACGTTGCGCCGCGTGTCGTCAACCGGCGGCGGATCGCGGTAGATGGGGTAGTTCTCCTCGATCTGCGCCTTCATCGTTTCGGAGAGCTCGTCGTAGCCGTTGATCTTCAGCCCGGCGGTGTGCATGTAGATGTCGCCGTGGCGCCCACCCATCTTCATCCAGGGCAGCCACTGGGAGCGGCGCACCCAGCCCACGCGCACGTCGGCCGTATGCCTGTCGGCGTCCACCAGGTCGTCGATATCGCCCATGAAGTTGAACATCTCGGTGGCGTGATAGGTGCCGCCGACATAGGGCTGGTAGTCGCCGCCGAGGGGGTTCGGGTAGAACAGCGGCACCGTGATGGTCATCCACCAGGCGTTGTTCTTCCTGGACAGGCCCACCTGATAGGGCTCGCCGTCTGCCGTACGCTCGAAGGTGGGCCGGCCGTTCACCGGGTCATTGGTGACGTGCATCACCTCTACCGTCTCGCCGGTCCAGGGGTTTTCCCATTCCTCCAGCACCTCGCCGGTCTCCGGGTCCTTGTAGAGCAGAATCTCGCGGCTCACGAGCCGGTAACCCTCGCCCCGCTCCGGGTCCGTGATGGTGCCGCACTGGCGGACGTTCATGCCCTCCACCAGGAACAGCAACCGGTCGGCCTCGCCGGGCACCCGGCTGTAGGCACGGCCGTGCCACCAGTAGTAGATCGGCTTCTCGTCTTCCAGCGAACACATGATCTTGCGCTGGGCGGCCACCGCCCCCTCGCCGGTGGACAGGTCGAGCTCCGCCGACTGGACGGCGGGAGCCGCCAGGCAGGCAATCATGGCAACTGCGATCGAAAAAATCGGTCTCGGACTCACATGCATTCCTGTTCTCCTTCTCGCTGGTCCCGCATGGCCCGCCGGCAGCTCCCCCGCAGGCGCCCAAAGCTTATCATGCCGCTCCGCCTCCGGTGAGCCGGCAGAAATCGTCCGCAGCGACGTTGCCGCCGGACAGGACCACGACGCTCGTGCCTCCGGTGTCCACCCTGCCCGCCAGCAGCGCCGCAAGGGCAACGGCACCGCCCGGCTCCAGTACCAGGTGCAGCTCCTCGAAGGCGTAACGCATGGCATCGACGGCCTCCCCGTCCGTCACCGTGACAGCGCCCGCCAGCCGGCGTGCGAGCACCGGGAAGGTCAGGCGTCCCGGCGAGGGGGTGAGCAGGGCATCGCAGATGGAACGTGCGTGCGTCGCCACCGTCTCGCGCCGGCCGCTGGCGAGCGAGCGCGCCGTGTCGTCGAAGGCCGCGGGCTCGACTGCCCAGATATCGGCCTCCGGCGCGAGCGACTCCGCGGCCAGCGCGATGCCGGCGC
>CAZRSA010000201.1:0-4179 GCA_964602525.1 uncultured Woeseiaceae bacterium | reverse complement strand
CCACCTCCTTGGTCTCCACCACCAGCACGCCGCGCTCCGTGAGCAGGGCGTAGCCGATCTGGATCTCGCCCTCGTCCGCCTTCGGCACGATGATGTCCGTCAGCAGGTCGTGGCTGATGCTCTCCAGCTGCCTTGCCGTGGACCGCGCGCGGCGGCGGCGTAGGGCGATCAGCACGACCAGGAGCACCAGGAGCAGCGCTGCCCCGGCGAACACCGCCCACAGGGCCCAGGGAGGCAACGTCTCCGGGATAGCGTTCACGCCGCCTCCTTCAGGGTATGACCCAGGGCGGCGAGTTCCGGCGCGATCTCCTCGTAGTGCGCCGGCAGCGCCAGCAGCTCCGCCAGTGCGTCGGGCACCGGGACGCTCGTGCCGATCAGGGGTTCGACGACCTCCGGGAACTTGGCCGCGTGGGCCGTCGCGACCGCGATCCAGTGCCGTCCCGACCGCCGCTCGGCCGGCAGCGTCTCCCAGACGTGCATGGCGGTGGCCGTGTGGGGGCACTCGATGAGCCCGTGGCGCTCGTAGTCCCGGCGGATCTGCTCGCGGATGATCTCGTCGTCCACCACCCGTGCCTCCACCGTGCCCCGCAGCCGGTCCGCCTCGCCGAAGAGGTTGCGCAGCCGCTCCATGTTGCTCGGATCGCCCACGTCCATGGCCGAAGCCAGCGTGGGAATGCTGGCGCGGGGCCGGTACTCGCCCTCCTCCAGGTAATCCGCGATGGTGCGGTTGGCATTGGTGGCGAAGATGACGTCGCCGATGGGCAGCCCCATGGCGCGGGCCATCACGGCGGCCAGCCCGTTGCCAAGGTTGCCGGTGGGCACGATGACGGACGAGGGCTCGCCCCGCTCCCGCCAGTAGGCGAGCGCGGCATGGGCGTAGTAGACGCTCTGGGGTAGCAGGCGGCCGATGTTGATGCTGTTGGCGGAGCTGAAGCGGTGGCGCTCCGCCAGCGCCGCATCGGCGAACGCGCCCTTCACCAGGCGCTGGCAGTCGTCGAAGGTGCCGTGCACGGCCACGGAGATCACGTTCTCTCCCCAGCAGGTGAGCTGCTGCTGCTGGCGCGGGGAGACCTTGCCGAGCGGGAACAACACCACCACCCGGAAGCCGGGGCGGCGGTGGAACGCCGCCGCCACCGCGCCGCCGGTATCGCCGGAGGTGGCGACCAGGATGGTCACCGGCCGCTCGTCGCCGCCGCCTCCGATGATCCGCTGCAGGCAGGCGGCCAGGAAGCGGGCGCCGACGTCCTTGAAGGCGGCGGTGGGCCCGTGGAACAGCTCCAGCATCGACAGCGGCATGGTTGCGTCGGCCACCGGGCGCAGCGGGACGTCGAAATCGAAGGTCTCGGCCAGCACGTCCGGGAGGGCGTCGGCCAGCGGGGAACCGGCGAAGAACGGCGCCAGCAGTATCTCGCCCACGGCGGCCGGCGTCGCGGCACCGTCGAAATCCTCCGACGAGAAGGCCGGCAGCGTCTCGGGCACATACAGCCCGCCGTCCGGGGCCAGACCCGCGACGAGGGCGGAGGCGAGGTCGGCGGAGCCGCCGGAGCGGGTACTCCGGAACCTCATTCGGTGAATTCCACGAAGGCCCCGGGCGCATCCAGCGGATTCACCCAGGACCGGGCCTCGATGCCGGCATCCGCGAAGGCGGCCACCATCGCCCCGCGCACGGCTTCGCTGTCCTCCTCCCGGGCCCAGGCGAATACGCTCGGCCCGCTGCCCGACAGCGAGGCGCCCAGGGCGCCGGCCTGGAAGGCCGCCGCCTTCACCGACTCGAAGCCCGGCACCGCGACGGCCCGCTGGGGCTCGATCAGGATGTCACGCAGACAATGAGCGACGAGGTCCGGGTCGTCGCTGTAGCAGCCCGCCAGAAAGCCCGCCAGGCAGCCCTGTTGCTCGACGGCGCTGCGCAGCAGGCATTCGGCACCGAGCGAGCGCCTGGAATCGGCGGTGTGCACGGTCAGGTCAGGGTGCACCAGCACGCACACCACGCCGGTGGGCACGGGCAGCCGGACCACCCGGGGCAGGAGGCGCGCCGGGCACAGGACCAGGCCACCGAACAGGCTCGGCGCCACGTTGTCGGCATGCAGGGCCTTGCTCGCGTAGCGCTCGCCCTCCAGGGCGTAGCGCAACAGCTCCGCGTGGCCCAGCGGCTCGTCCAGTAGCCCATTCACGGCCACGGCCGCGGCTACGGCGGAGGCCGCCGAGCTGCCCATGCCGGAGCCGAGGGGGATGCCCTTCTCGATGCTCAGTTCTACCCCGCCTTCCGGCCCGAAGTCCCGCCACAGCGCTGCCGCCGCGATGCCGGCGGTGTTCTCGCCGGTCTGCCGGGACAGCGCCTCGGCGCCGGCAGCCAGCGGCGTCGCCGAGATTTCGGCGATGCTGATCCCGGCATCCACCGTGCGCCGGGCAGTTACACGGTCGCCCACTTCGGCCGCCGCCAGGCCGAGCAGGTCGAAGCCGACGCCGACGTTGCCGACCGAGGCCGGCGCGAATGCGGTCACCCGGGACACGGCGGCGCTCATTCCTCACCGCCCACGTAGGCGGTGAGGCGCAGCAGGTCGGCGAAGATGCCGGCGGCCGTCACCGCAGGTCCCGCGCCGGGTCCCTGGATCACCAGCGGGTTGGCGGAGTAGCGCTCGCTCACGAACTGCACCACATTGTCCGTCAGGTTGATGTTGGCGAAGGGGTGATCCCGATCCAGCTGCACCAGGTCCACGCTGGCGCGCCCGCCCCGCTGCAGCCGCCCGACGTAGCGCAGCACCTTGCCCTCGGCCCGCGCCTCGTCCAGCAGCCGGTGCATGTCGTCGTCGTACTCCGGCAGCCGGCGCAGGAAGTCGTCCACGGAGCCCGACTGCAGGGCCTCGGGCACCAGGCTGCGGATCTCGAGTTCGGAGACGTCCAGCGCATCGCCCATCTCCCGGGCGAGGATGATCACCTTGCGCGCCACGTCCATCCCGGAGAGATCGTCCCGCGGGTCCGGCTCCGTGTAGCCGCTGGCCCGGGCCTCGGCCACGATCTCCGAGAACGGCCGGCTGCCGTCGAAGGTGTTGAACAGATAGGCCAGCGTGCCGGAGAAAATGCCCTCCACCGTGTCGATGCGGTCACCCGTCTCGCGCAGGTCGCGGAGCGCCTGGATGACGGGCAGCGCCGCCCCCACCGTGGTCTCGTAGAAATAGTGCGAGCTCCCCTCGCGGGCCGCTTCCTGCAGCTCCCGGTAGTACTCGTAGCCCACGCTGAACGCCTTCTTGTTCGGCGTGACCACGTGGATGCCCCGGCGCAGCCACTCCGCGTAACGCTCCGCCACCCTGTCGCTGGCCGTGCAGTCGATCAGCAGCGAATGGGGCAGATGATCGGCGTGGATGTGGTCGGCCAGCCTGTCCAGGTCGGTGTCCTCGCCGTGGTCCGCGAGCGCCGACTGCCAGTCGATCAGATCGATGCGGCGGTCGTCCAGCAGCATCTTCGACGAGGTGGCGATGGCCCGGATGCGCAGATCCAGGTTGAACTGCTCGCGCAGCCGGCTCGCCTGCTCGGCGATCTGTGCCAGCAGCGTGGAGCCCACCATGCCCGGGCCGATGATGCCGATGGAGATGGTCTTGGCCGACAGGTAGAAGCCGGAGTGCACGGCCCGCAGCGCCCGTGTCGAGTCCTCCCGCCGCACCACGGCCGAGATGTTGCGCTCCGAGGAACCCTGGGCGATGGCGCTCACGTTGATGCCGGCCCGCCCTAGCGTGCTCAGGAAACGCCCGGCCACGCCCGGCGTCCCGGACATGCCGTCGCCCACGACGGCGAGGATGCTGCAGGCCGGCGTCACCTCCACCCGCTGGATCTGGCCGCTCTCCAGCTCCTCGGCGAAGGCCTCCGAGACCACCTCCTGCGCCGTGCCGGCCAGCAATTCCGGCACCGCGAAGCAGATGGAGTGCTCCGAGCTCGCCTGGGAGATGAGTATCACCGAGACGTCCGCCTCGCGCAGCGCGCCGAAGATTCGGTCGGCGGTGCCGGGCACCCCGATCATGCCGGCGCCCTCCACGTTCACCAGCGCCACCCCGTCGATGGCGGTGATGCCCTTGATGTTGTCCTCGCCGCCCGTGGCCGCCACCACCCGGGTGCCCGGATGCTCCGGCGCAAAGGTATTGCGGATCAGGATGGGGATCTGGTTGGCCACCGCCGGCCCCATGGTCT
>CAZRSA010000200.1:0-4192 GCA_964602525.1 uncultured Woeseiaceae bacterium | reverse complement strand
TGATGTCGCCTTTCGTGGAGCAGCAGGTCGGGACGATGCTCGCCTACAGGAAACGGGACGATGCGATCCGTCTCGGCGAGTTGATGCGCGATGGCGCACTGACGCCCGTCGTCGACCGGACGTTCGTTCTGGACGAACTCCCGGCCGCCATCGAGTACTGGAAGTCCGGCAAGGCGACCGGCAAGGTCACCGTCACCGTGCAGTGACGCCGTGAAGGCTCTCTCCGCGCGGCATACCGACGGCGCGGTCTGCGCCACTGCGCCGCGCTCTGCAGGATTTGCACGAGGTGACTGCACGATCTACCAAGGGGTCAGTCCGGCGGCTATTCTTGCGGCATGTTGCGCGCGTGCAGCGGGGCCTCAGGCGTTTCGGCACGGAACCTGCACCCCTCACGTTCACCTGAACGGCAAACGGGAGGACGCCATGCTGAGATGGGCATTGATATTTCTGGTACTCGCGCTGATTGCCGGGGCACTTGGATTCGGCGGCATCGCGGGCACTGCGGCCGGCGTTGCGAAGATACTGTTTTTCGTCTTCCTCGTGCTGCTGGTCGTCAGTGCGATCGTCGGTGCATTGCGGGGGCGACCGCCTGTCTAGTGACGAGAGAGCCAGGTTCGTTCCCCAACGTCCCGCACACCAAATTCACAACCCGGAAACAGGAGCCCGTATGAACGCCAGCCGCAGGAACACTCTGGAGACTTCCGGTCGGCCTTTCACGTCACTATTGCTGGCCCTGGCCATCGGCATGCTATCTGTTGGCCTCATCGGCTGCGAACAGGAAAGCACCATGGAGGAGACCGCCGAAGAGGTCGACGAGACCATGGAGGAGGCGTCCGAAGAGATGGGAGAGGCCGCCGAGGAGGCCGGTGACGAGATCGAGGGTGCGGCCGACGAGCTGGAGGACGAGGCCAACTAGTCGCGCACTAGTCGCGCAGCGGGGCTTCGGCCCCTGCGCCCTGTCAGAAGGGACCAACGCCCTGAAGGGCGCGGTCGGCGTTCAGGTAGACCGCGGTGATGCCGAGCGTGTTCATGAAACCGTGGGTGAAGACCGGATACCACAGGTTGAGGCCGTGACGGACGAAAATGGCGCCGAACGCGAGACCCGCCAGCCCGGTGGAGATGACTCCCGTCACTCCCTGGTAGGTATGCGCGATCCCGAAGGCCGTGGCGGAGAGTACCACCGCGAACCAGGTGGCGGCCGGGCCCGACCCGAGCAGCCAGCGCAGACGGCCGACCACGAAACCGCGCAACGCCAGTTCCTCGAGAAAGCCGCCGACGACCCAGCCGAGAGCCAGTACCACCAGGTAGACGCCGGGGTTGCCGCGCATCGCTTCGAAGGCGCTCATGTCGATCGGCGTGCCGGTCCAGCGCGTCAGCAACGGCTCGATCACCGCGGCGAAGAGGAGCTGCAGCCCTGCACCATAGGCGGCCGTCGTCGCGAGCAATCTTGGCCAGGAGGACGGAGCGCGCAGGCCGAGGTCGTGCATGCTGCCCTGTTTGCGCCCGAGCAGAGCCGCCAGCACGACAATGAAGAAGGCGGCCAGGATGCCGCTGCCCGGCATGGCGACCGTCGCACCGAGCACGAGGACGACCAGCGCGGCCGTCGCTGGTCGGCTGTTCCAGAAGCCGTTCTGCGGTTCTGCCTCGGCCGTCATGGGGGAACGTATGAGCCAGTGTCCGCTCGAGCGGCACGGGAGGACAGGGTCCGACCGAGCCTGTGCCTCCTAGGGCACCAGCGCACGGAACACCCTGCGGCCCTTCATAAGGAACTCGGCGTCCGGCAGTTTCCGGACGTCGTCGATGAGACGAATCGGACGGCGGCGGAACATGAGATCTCCGCGAGGCGGTTCGCTCGGATACGCGCCAGTATAGCCAGCTCCTGCCGCACTAGTCAGTATCCCCTATTGACGCTGAGGGCTTCCGGCGCCGTACAGTGGTTATGAGGGAGAAGCGATGCGCGACGCACAAAGCCACCCAAGGAGGAAAAGACCAATGAGGATCTACCGGTACCTGACTGAGAGCGCAGTCCTGACGGCAGCGATGGCACTGACGGTCGCCGCCGGCGTGACGCCCGCCCATGCCCAGGAGGGCGACGAGGCGGACGTCATCGAGGAGATCGTGGTAGTGAGGGCGCCCATCGAGCGCCGCACCGTCGAGGCCGCCGGCCCCGGCAAGCCGGAGACCGAGATCATCGAGCTGAGCCGCCAGGTGAGCTTCGGCGATCTCGATCTGAGCCGCTACAAGGACGTGGAGACTCTGCGCGAGCGCATCACGGAGACCGCCGAGCGGGCCTGCGAGCGGCTGAACAACATGTTCCCGGTGACGCGGGAAGGCGTGCAGGGCACTGCGCGGTGCGTGAAACGGGCTGTCGCCGACGCCGAGAAGCAGCTGCAGGAAGCGATCGCTGCCGCTGAATAGGCTGCGTTTCACTCATCCGGCGCCGCACACCGGGCAATCGGCGCGCTTTCTCAGACGGATGCGCCGCCATTCCTCGGTGATGGCGTCGTAGAGCGATAACTCGCCGGCGTGCACCGGCAGGCCGGCGACCACCTTCATGACCGCGCCGGCCACGGCGACGCCGATGAAGCCCGGCACCGGCGAGAAGACGCCGTTGCCCCGGCAGTCCTCCAGGGACTCGTCCGCTTCCTCGTAGATGCAGCGGTAGCACGGCTCGGTCTCGTAGTCGGTGAAGACGGCGAGCTGGCCCTCGTAGCGGATGGCCGCGCCGCTCACCAGCGGCGTGCGCGCGGCCACGCAGGCGGCGTTCACGGAGAAACGCGTGGCGAAGTTGTCGCTTGCGTCCACCACCACGTCGGCCTGCTGCACGGCTTCGGCCAGCGCGTCGCCCTCCAGCCGATGGCCGATCATCTCGTGGCGGACGGCCTCGTTCATGATGTGCAGCCGGGCGGCCGCGATCTCCACCTTGGGTTTGCCGACGTCGTCGGCGGAGTAGAGGAACTGGCGTGCGAGGTTGGTCTCGTCCACGGTATCGAAGTCGTTCAGCACCAGTTCGCCAACCCCCGCGGTGGTGAGCCAGGTCGCCACCGGACAGCCGATGCCGCCGAGGCCGATCACCAGCACGCGTGTCGTGGCCAGACGGCGCTGGCCCTCGGCGCCGAAACCCGTCAGCGGCAGATGCCGGGCGTAGCGCAGCGGCGTGCTCAATGCTCGGTCTTCGGTCAGTCTTCGATGCGCGCCGAGACGATCTTCACCGGTTCCAGCGGCACGTCGCTGTGCCCGGCCCGGTTGCCCGTCTCCACGGCGGCGATCTTGTCCACCACGTCCATGCCGTCGGCCACCTGCGCGAACACGGCATAGCCGAAGTCCCGCGAGCCGTGGTCCAGCATGGCGTTGTCCTTCAGATTGATGAAGAACTGGGAGGTGGCGCTGTCCCTGTCCTGGGTACGGGCCATCGACAGCGTGCCGCGCAGGTTCTTCACGCCGTTGTCCGCCTCGTTGGTGATGGGGTCACGGGTGGGCTTGCGGCTCATGTCCTCGGTGTGGCCGCCGCCCTGGATGACGAAGCCGGGGATCACCCGGTGGAAGATGGTGTCGTCGTAAAATCCCTCTTCCACGTAACGGCGGAAGTTCTCCGTGGTGACGGGGGCTTCCTCCGTCATCAGTTCGATCCGGATGTCGCCCAGGCTAGTCTCGAAAATGACCACTCGCTCTCTCCTGTCAGTGACTGTCAGGCGTCCGGCAGCCGTGCTTCCGCGACGCGGTCGGTGCCCGCCAGGTCCCGTCGGCAGGCGACGACCTCCAGACCCCCGGCCCGGAGGATACCCGCAACCGCCGCAGCCTGCATCGCGCCGTGCTCGATCAGCGCCCGTCCGGCGGGTGCGAGGTGCGCGGGCAGGCCCGCCGCGATGCGGCGGATCGCATCCAGCCCGTCCTGCCCGGCGGCGAGAGCCATCCGCGGCTCACGGGCAATCGCCGCATCGGCGAGTGCGTCGTCTTCCTCCGCCACGTACGGGGGATTCGAGACGATGACGTCGAAGCGCTCGTCGCCGACGGGCGCGAACCAGTCGCCCTCGATGAATCGGATGCGCCCCGGCACGAGGCGTTCGGCGTTCCGGCGGGCCACGGCCAGAGCCTGCGGGCTCGCGTCGGTCGCGGTTATCCGGGCCGCCGGTCTCTCGCTGGCGAGCGCAATGGCGATGGCGCCGCTGCCGGTGCCGAGGTCGAGGATGCG
>CAZRSA010000199.1:0-4232 GCA_964602525.1 uncultured Woeseiaceae bacterium | reverse complement strand
AATGCTCCGGGGCGTTGCCGTTAGTGCCGGCCCGCAGGGTTTTGACACACCCTGACGCGGCGGCCTTTTCGGTGGGCAGAAAGCCGGCGGATCAGTCTTCCCTGGACGACTCGTCTTCGCCCTCGCCCTCTTCCTCTTCGCCGACGCGGGGCACTTCGCCCGCCTCCGGCTCTTCGGCTTCCTCGCCTTCCTCTTCCTCGACCACCTGACGCGGCATGTGGATGGAGACGATGACCTGGTCCTCGGCCTCTTCCTGGGCCAGCTCGACGATCTCGACACCCTCGGGCACCTTGATGTCGGACAGGTGCAGCTGCTCATCCATGCCGAGCTCGGCCACGTCCACCTCGATGTACTCGGGCAGGTTCTTGGGCAGGCAGCTGACTTCCACCTCGTTGTACTGGCGGAACAGCACGCCGCCTTCCAGCTTCACGCCCTTCGCCGACTCCTCGTTGAGGTAGTGGATCGGCACGTTCATGCGGATGGCCTCACCGGCCACGATGCGCTGCAGGTCCAGGTGCAGGAGCTTGTTCTTGGACGGATGGCGCTGGATGTCCTTCAGAATGACTTCCTGCGCCCTCTCACCCACCTTCACCATCAGTACGCTCGAGTAGAAACGCTCGCTCTCGGACTGCTGCAGGACCTTGTCATGGTCCAGGGTGATGGCCCTCGGCGGACGGTCGCCGCCATAGACGATTGCGGGTAGCTTACCTTCGCGACGCAGGCGGCGGCTCGCACCTTTTCCCTGGTCTTCCCGGTACTCCGCAACCAGATCGTACTCTTCGTTCATGAGATTTCTCCGGTCGGATGAAAAATCGCCGGAGGACCTTGCGACCAGGCCAGCCGGCGGACCCCTCCACGAGGGGGCGCGAATGATACCGGAAGCCGCGAGATTTGTGTAGCAGGGGCTGAAGGCTCTCCTATACGCCCTAGTCGAGGTAGAGCGAGCTCACCGACTCCTCGTCGCTGATGCGGCGGATCGTCTCCGCCAGCAACTCCGCCGTGGAGAGCTGGCGGATGCGCGTGCAGGCGGCGGCTTCCTCGGACAGCGGAATCGTGTCGGTGACCACCATCTCGTCCAGCTCGGAGTTCGAGATGCGCTCCACGGCCGGGCCGGACAGCACCGGATGGGTGATGTACGCGACCACCCGCACGGCGCCCTTCTCCTTCAGCACCGAGGCGGCCTGGCACAGCGTACCGGCGGTATCCACCAGGTCGTCGATGAGCACACAGGTCTTGCCGTCGACGTTGCCGATGATGTTCATCACCTCGGCCACATTCGCGCGCGGGCGGCGCTTGTCGATGATCGCGAGGTCCGTGTCGTCGAGGCGCTTGGCCAGGGCCCGGGCCCGGACCACGCCGCCCACGTCCGGCGACACGACCACCTTGTTGGGATATTTCTGCTTCCAGGCGTCGCCCAGCAGGATGGGCGAGGCATAGACGTTGTCCACCGGGATGTCGAAGAAGCCCTGGATCTGGTCGGCGTGCAGGTCGACGGTCAGCACGCGGTCCACGCCGGAGGTGGCAATGAGTTTGGCCACCAGCTTGGCCGTGATGGGCACGCGCGAAGCCCGGGGCCGGCGGTCCTGGCGGGCGTAGCCGTAGTAGGGAATGACGGCGGTGATGCGCGACGCCGAGGCCCGGTGGCAGGCATCCACCATCACCAGCAGTTCCATGAGGTTGTCGTTGGAGGGCGGGCAGGTGGGCTGGACGATGAAGGTGTCCCGGCCGCGGATGTTCTCGAGTATCTCGACGCTGGTCTCGCCGTCCGAGAACTTGCCCACGTGGGCCTTCGCCAGCGGTATGCGGAGATGACGTGCGATATCGGCCGTCAGCTGGGGGTGCGCGTTCCCGGAGAACAGCGCCATACTGCGAATATCCACCGAATCCTCCCTTGCCCGTCCGTTGTCGTTGTTATTGCTGTTGTTGACGGGCCCGTGCCTCTGCGCCCGGCGACGATGGCTGGGGTGGCAGGATTCGAACCTGCGAATCACGGGATCAAAACCCGTTGCCTTACCGCTTGGCTACACCCCAGAAACCCGACCGCCGCCCCCGACGGGGGGCCAGTGCGGCGCGACGTGCGGGCGGAGACCACCGGCGGCCGCGCCGACGCGCGCATTGTCCCGAGCCTCCCCGGGGGTGTCAACGCAGTGCCTCAGCGCAACGCAGCGGCGCCGAAATTCCAGTCCTTGACTACAATGGTGAGGCGGATGTCCGCGCTACGCGCCCGGATGCGGTAAGGCAGCATTATGCCCGCGGCAGGTCGGTACTCCGGATATCCGATCTGCCAGCCCGCCTGCTCCAGCCTCGTGAGCCGACCCTCCGGCGCCACCTCGGTGCGTGCCGGCCGGTCGGGGTCCGGCAGCCCCCGGAGCCACCAGGACAGGCTTTCCACCGGGACGGACCAGCCATAGATATCGCGCAATTCCTGCTCGGGGCGGGTCAGAGCCACCGTAGCGCCGTCGGCGGCGGTCAGGATGAGCCCGTCGGGGCCTCCCTCGAGCCGGATGCCGCCGGCACCGAGCGGGCCGCGGATGGACAGCGTGACCGCCTGCCCGTCCTGGCGCCAGTCGAGGCTGCCGCTCTCGGCCCGGTCGCCCGCTACTACGTTGAGACGTCCGCCCGCGCGCCAGGCGTCGGCCGCGCCCAGCACCTCCTGGCGCTGTTCCCAGCTCTCCAGCGGCGGCAGTGTCAGGGTGGGCCGCGCGGCGCAGCCGGCCAGCAGCAGGCTCAGGACCGCCAGTGCGAACAGGCGGGTCACGGCAGGGTCAGCTCGCCGTGCTCGCGGCCGCTTCCATCAGGCGCCTCAGCGTATCGCGCAGCGGTGCGCTGCCCGGGAACTCGTCGTAGGCCTCCTGCAGGATCTGCCGGGCCTCCTCCTTGCGGCCCAGGGTCCAGAGGGTCTCGCCCAGATGCGCCGCCACCTCCGGATCCCGGATCATCTCCCACGCCCGCTCGAGATAGGGCAGCGCCTCTTCCGGCTCGCCCTGGCGGAACAGCACCCAACCCATGCTGTCGATGATGGCGGCGTTGTCCGGCTCCTTATCCAGCGCACGCTCGATCAGCTTGCGCGCCTCACGCAGCCGGTCGGTGCGATCCGCCAGCGTGTAGCCCAGCGCGTTCAGCGCTGTCGCGCTCTCCGGCCGCAGGGCCAGCGCTTCGCGGTAACCCTCGATGGCGGCTTCCGTCTCGCCGCGGGAGAGTTGCACCTCGGCGCGGCTCAGCAGCAGGCCGAGCGACGGCGGTTTGGCCGCCAGGATCTCGTCGTAGGCCTCCAGCGCCTCCTCGTAGCGCTCCATGGCCTCCAGCAGCTGTGCCTCGGTGAAGCGGACGTCCAGAGCCTGGCGCGGATTGCGCCGCGCGAAGCGTTCCAGCTGGGACAGCGCGCCCTCCGCCTGACCCAGCCGGGTCAGGATGACGCTCACCCGCTGGCGTGCGACCAGCTGCAGCCGACCCTCGCCCACCTGGGAGTAGAGCCGCATGGCCTGGAACCAGTCCTCGCGCTCCTCGGCGATGGTACCCAGGTAGAACAGTGCCTCATGGGTGAACTCACCGCTCTGCAGCAGCTCGGAGAAGTCCGACCAGGCGGCGTCGTAGTCGCCCTGCTGCAGGCTGATGAGTGCGGTTGCCCGCCACGCGTCCGGCTGCTCCGGGTCGCTCTGCAGAATTCGGTTCACCACGGTGCGGGCCTCGTCCGGCCTGTCGGTGCCTGCAAGAAACAGGGCGTAGTCCAGCCGCACGTCCATGTCCGCCGCGTCCGCGAGCGGCGCCGCCGTCTCCAGCGCGGCTTCGGTCTGCTCGTCCGCCTCGAGCGCGCGGGCCAGCAGCAGCGCGGCGCGGGGCTCGTCGGATGCGATTTCGGTGGCCCGCCGGGCGTAGGCGATGGCCGTCTCCGCTTCGTCGTTCCTGAGCGCCGTGCTCGCCGCGGTGGCCTGGGCGTAGGCGTTATCGTCGTAGGCGTCCGCCAGCCGCTCGCTCACAGCGAAGGCATCCTCCGGATGACCGTCCTCCATCAGGATGGCGGCCAGCTCCCGGAAGGCGGCCTCGTCGGCGCCGTCAGCGGCCGCGGCTGCCTCCAGGTGTTCCGCCGCCTCCCCCACCTGCTGGTGGCGCAGGGCGAGGCGGCCCGCGTAACGGCGGGCTTCGCCATCCGCCGGCGCGAGCTCCACCCAGCGCTGCACGGCCTGGTAGGCCAACCGGTCATAGCCGAAGTCGAAGGCGGTCCGTGTGGCCTG
>CAZRSA010000198.1:0-4292 GCA_964602525.1 uncultured Woeseiaceae bacterium | reverse complement strand
CCCGGCCGGACGGCGTGTGCCGCTCCGCCAGTTCCCAGAGTTCCCTGGCGACGGCGGTGCGCCCCGGCCAGCCCTCCACCGCATGATAGCGTGCCAGCACCCGTTTCACGTTGCCGTCCAGGATGGCGTAGCGCTCGCCGAAGGACAGCGCCAGGATGGCGCCGGCCGTGGAGCGGCCGATGCCGGGCAGTGACTCCAGCACCTCCCGGTCGCGGGGAAACTCGCCGCCGTACTCCGCCACGATGCGCCAGGCGGCGCGATGCAGGTTGCGCGCACGAGCGTAATAGCCCAGGCCCGACCAGAGTGCCAGCACGTCGTCCGCCGGCGCCGCGGCGAGGTGCTCCACGGTCGGGAAACGCTGCATGAAGCGCTCGAAGTAGGGGATGACGGTCTTCACCTGGGTCTGCTGCAGCATGATCTCCGAGACCCAGACCCGGTAGGGCACGGGGTCGCGCTGCCAGGGCAGGTCGTGGCGGCCGTGGCAGTCGTACCAGGCGAGCAGACGCTCGGCGAAGGGCGTCACGAGGGCGGCTCCCGGGCCTCTCCACCGGCCTGATCCTCGTCCCCGGCCAGGGCCAGGGCCTCGATGCGCTCCAGCGCCTCGACGGCGTCGCTGCGGAACGAACGCTTCATGATATAGGGGCCGATGACCGGCGGCACCCAGAAGCCCGGCTCCATGTCCATGCGGTAGTGCACCTCGGTGCCGGAGCCCGAGGGGATGAACCGCCACTCGGTACGGCCGTAGGCGAAGTCGCTGTGCTCCGGCTCCACCTCGGCCACGATGCGGCTGTGGGGCGTGAAGTGCAGCTCCTCGATACGCTCGATGGTCTTGCAGAAGAACAGCACGCAACCCTTCACCAGGGTGTACGCGCGGGGCGTGCCGTCGGTGGCCGGCGCGATGAAGCGCACGTCCTCGAAGATGCTGGAGATGCGCTCGAAGCGGTCGTAGTCGGACAGTACCCGGAAGACCGCCTCCGGCGGCGCCTCGAAATAGGTGCGCGAGGCCATGGTGTAGCGTTCGCCCTCCTTCTGCACGCTCACGTCCAGGAGGTCGGCGCTGAGCGCAGGGACCGCGATCAGGAAAAGCAGGGCCGGTAATGCCCCGCGCCGCAGCCCGTGAAACCGATTCGGCATCCGGATGCCTCCGTCAGCCGTCACCGAGCAGGTCTTTCAGTTTCTTCTTGAGCTGCTCTTCCACCGACTCCTCTTCTTCCGCCGACTCGCCCTCCGGTGCGGGCTCCTCGCCGTCGGCGGGTGCTGCCCCGTCGTCCGGCGCGATGCCGAGCCGCTCCAGCAGCTTCTTCTCCAGGCGCTCTTTCTCTTGCTCGATGCGGCCCTTCACTTCCTCGCGCAGCATGCCCTCCACGTCCGGCCGCACCGACGGGTCGGCCAGGGGACCGGTGAGCCGGATGGGGATGACCGCCTCGGTGTACTCGGCCAGCTCCTCGTCGCTCGCGCCCTCGATGAAGTCCGGCCGCTCCAGCACCCGGGCACTCAACCCGTAGTCCAGGGTGGCCGCCGCGAGATCCACCGTACCGGCGCCGGTGACCCGCAGGAAAGGCAGTTCGGCGAACAGGTCGTCGTTGCTGAGGACGCCGCCGGAGACCATGCCGGTGCCCCGGACGGTGGAGAACGGCGTACGCGGATCCGCGGGGGCCTCCGGCGGCGGCTCCTGCCGGAACAGCGCGCGCGCACGGCGGATCTGGTACCACAGGTCGGTGCCCTGGAAGGCGCCGTCGCTCAGTTCGAAGCCGACGTCGCCGCCCAGGTCGCGGCGGATCTCGGCCAGATTCGAGCCGCTGCCGGCCAGCCTGAAGCGCCCTTCCAGGCTGCCGCTCAGCTTGTCGGTCTCGAACAGCTCGCGGCCCAGGGCGGCGAGCTGCACGCCCTCCACCCGCTCGTCGACGGACAGGCGGGGCGTGGCGCCGCTCGCATCGATGCGCACGTCGCCCTCGTAGCCGCCCTCGAGCACCCGGGCGCCGACGGGGTGCAGCCGCACCCGGCCGTCGCCGGCGGTGACCCCGAGCTCGATGGTGCGGAACGTCAGGCCGCCCAGCACCATCTCGCCGAACTTCAGCGTGCCCTCCGCGTCCAGCGAACGGATCGTCTCCACCGGAATCTCGGTGGCGTCCAGTGCCGCGGTATCGGCCTCTGCCGGGGCCTCGTCCGAGGGCGGCGCGAGATAACGGTCCAGGTCGATACGATCGCCTTCCAGCGAGAAGCGATAGCCGGGAGCCTCGAAATCCCGTACGGAGAAATCGCCCGTGAGCTCCGTGTCGTCGAGGCGGGCTCTCATGCCCGAGAACGCGACGCTGTCGTCGGTAACGGCCACCTCGGCGTCGAAGGACATGAGCTCGAGCACGGCCGGGTCCGCCGTGGCGGGCAGCGGCGCACCGAGGGTCGCAGCCAGTTCCTTCGGCGAGAATCGGGGCGTCTCGATGCGGCCGGAGAGAGAGATCGCCTCGCCGATGGTGCCGGCGAGTTCCGCCTCGATGCGCAGGGAGGCGATGTCCAGCACGCCTTCGTCCAGCTCCAGCGCCTGCCCGGCCATGGCGTAGGCCAGGCGCCGGGCGGACACGCCGAAGTCGAAAGGCTGCATCTCGCCGCCCGGCTCGAGCCGGCCCTCGAACAGCAGCCCGTCCAGCACGATGCGCTCGCCGGCCAGGTCCGGGGTAACGACCACCGCCAGCGCGAAGTCGCCGGCGGGCCCCTCCGGCAGCGTGGCGAGCGTGAAGCCGCCGTCCACATCGAAGGGAAGACCGGGCTCGATGGCGCCGGTGGTCAGGCTGACGGCATCGAGCCGGTAGTGGGCATCGGCCGCGGCGTCGCGCCAGTCGATGGTCGCATCGGTAAGGCTGATGCCGGCCACCCGCAACTCGTCGATGCCGGCACCACCCGCTTGCTCCGCGGGCTGTTCGGCCGGAGCTTCTTCTGCGGCGGCCAGGTCGTCCCAGTTGGTACTGCCGTCCTCCGCCCCGCGCAGGTTCAGCACCAGGCCGTCCACGGAGATCCGGCCGGCCTCGATGCTGCCGGTGATCAGCGGCCACAGGCGGATGGCGACGCTGGCGCCGTCCAGCTCGGCGAAAGGCTCGGGCCCGAACCCCTCGGCATTGCCGAGCACGATGCGCCCGGTATCCACGCTCAGCCAGGGGAACAGGCCGAGCTCGAGGTCGCCTTCCAGGGTGAGCGTGCGGCCGGTGGCGGCCTCGACCCGGGTCGCGATCTCGTCCTTGTAGTCGTTGGGGTCGAACAGCAGGGCCACTGCGAGTACGACCACCACGAGCAGCCCGATGACGGCGGCGAGGCCGATCAGGAGGAATTTCAGGAAGCGCCCCATTGCAGGTCCCTCGCAGCGCGGGTGAGAGGTGTAGATTAGCAAAACCCCCGTGCCGCCGGGCAGCGGCCGGGACGGGGGCGGGTGGGGGCGGAATCGGGGCTGAAGCCCCTGCTACCAGGGCGGCGCGCGGTTATCGGGTGCAGAGCTCGATGTCGCCGCTCAGGGTCTGCAGGCGGATCTCGCCGCGGCCCTGGCCGGCTGTGAAGCGCAGCTCCGAACCCGGTGCGTAGCGGCTCTCGCGCTGCGGCTTCGGGCCGAAGCAGTTGTCGATGCTGCCGCTGAAGCTGCTCGCGTCGACCTCGGCGTCGGGCTCGCCTGCGATGTCCAGCTCGACGTCGCCGCTCACACTCTCCGCCTCGAAGCTGCCGCCGCGCTCCAGCGCGACTTCCGCGATTACGTCGCCGGAGGTGGTCGAGAAGCGGCCGCGGGTCAGCACGGAGTCGCTCAGGATCACGTCGCCGCTCACCGACTCGGCCTCCAGCTCGCCGGCCAGCGACTCGAGGCCGAGATCGCCGCTGACCGCCGCCAGACGCGCCCGCGAGACCTCGCCGTGCCCCTGCACGCGGACGTCGCCGCTGACCGTCTCGGCATTCAGCGGCTCGCTCCATACCTCGGTGTCCACGTCGCCGCTCACGCTCTTCAGCCGCTGCTCGCCGCGCACGCCTTCCACCGCGATGTCGGCACTCGTGCCCACCACGCTCAGCCGCATGGCCGCGGGCATCTCGATGCGCAGCTCCGCGGCAGCGTGGTTGTAGCTCCTGAGTTTCTCCTCCACCTTCACCTCGATGGCGATCGCGCTGCCTTCCCGCTCGACCAGCACTTCTTCCACGTCGTCCTCCAGGACGCCGGTGATGCGGATGTCGCCCCGGTCGCTGCCTTCCACCTCCACGGAGCCGGCGGTGTTGCTGATGCGCACTTCCTTCGCGCCGTCCGTGGCCACCGTTCGTTCGTAGTC
>CAZRSA010000197.1:2691-4348 GCA_964602525.1 uncultured Woeseiaceae bacterium | reverse complement strand
GCGCGCCGGGCGGCGCGGGAGCAGACGGCACTGTGCGAGGCGCTGGTGGCGATGAGCGAGCCGCCGGAGATGCGCGCGCTGCTCGCCGACCTCTGCACCCCGGCGGAGCTGCAGGCGCTGGTCGATCGCTGGCGGGTGGTGCAGCTGCTCGACGAAGGCCTCCCCTACCGCCGGATCAACGAGCTGACCGGCGTCAGCGTGACGACCATCGGCCGGGTGGCGCGCTTCCTGGCCGACGGCGCCGGCGGCTATCGCCTGGCGCTGGAAAGAACCCGCAAGAAATGACAGCCGCCGTCGCGGCTTCCACGAGGACCCCTGATGCAGACCGATATCCCGCGGCTGAAGATCGCCATCCAGAAATCCGGCCGCCTCACCGAGCATTGCCTCGACCTGTTGTCGCGCTGCGGGCTGAAGTACACCCAGAGCAAGGACCAGCTGTTCTGCTTCGGCGAGAACATGCCCATCGACATCCTGCTGGTGCGCGACGACGACATCCCCGGACTGGTGGCCGACGACGTCTGCGACCTCGGCATCGCGGGCCTGAATGTGATCCACGAGAAGCGCCTGCACGGTGACGGCAACGGCGCCCTGTCGAACTTCCGGATCATCCGCGGGCTGGACTTCGGCCATTGCCGGCTGTGCATCGCCGCGCCCGAGGACCTGCCCTACGAGGGCACGGCGTCGCTGGCCGGGCAGCGGATCGCCACGAGTTACCCCGGTGTGCTGGCGCGTTTTCTCGCCGAGGCCGGCATCGAGGCCGAGATCGTGCATTTTTCCGGCGCAGTGGAGATCGCCCCGCGCCTCGGCCGTGCGGATTTCATCTGCGACCTGGTCTCCACCGGCTCGACCCTCGCAGCCAACCAGCTTCGCGAGGTGGAGACGGTGCTGGAGAGCGAGGCCGCTCTCATACGTACCGACGCCGAACTGCCGGCGGAGAAGACGGAGTGGATCGAGCGCCTGCTGATGCGCATCGAGGGTGTACAGCAGGTGCGCGAGAGCAAGTACATCATGCTGCATGCGCCCCGCAGTGCGCTGGCCGAGATCACCCGCCTGCTGCCCGGCTCCGAGGCACCCACCATCCTGCCCCTGGAGGGCCGTGAGGACCGGGTCGCCGTGCATGCGGTATGCCGTGAGAACGTTTTCTGGGAGACTCTCGAAAACCTGAAGGAGGCCGGCGCCAGCGCCATGCTGGTACTGCCGGTCGAGAAGATGCTCGCCTGATGCGGAACCGATCCCCGACGGAGCCGACCATGTCCCTGAACCTGTATCGATGGAACGAACTCGACGACGCCGACCGCGAGGCCCTGCTGCGGCGCCCGGCGGTGGCGGCCGGCGCCTCGGTGGAAGCCACCGTGCGCGAGATACTGGATGCCGTGCGCCGCGAGGGCGACGAGGCCGTACGCCGGCTGACCCGGCAACTCGACCGCGCCGACGTCGGCGAGCTGCGCGTGCCCGAGGAGGCCTTCGCGGCGGCGGAGGTCGGGCTCGGCCGCGAGGCGGTCGCCGCCATCGACCGTGCCATCGAGACCGTCGAGAGCTTCCATCGTGCCCAGCTGCCGGAGCCGGTGCGCGTGGAGACGGCCCCGGGTGTGGTCTGCGAGCGTCTCAGCCATCCCCTGGACGCGGTCGGGCTGTACGTCCCGGCGGGCACGGCTCC
>CAZRSA010000197.1:1495-2591 GCA_964602525.1 uncultured Woeseiaceae bacterium | reverse complement strand
GCGCTGGACATGCCGGCCGGACCCTCCGAGGTGCTGGTCATCGCCGACGGCAGCGCGGACCCCGCCTTCGTGGCCTCGGACCTGCTGTCCCAGGCCGAGCACGGCCCGGACTCCCAGGTGTTCCTGGTCACGCCCGACGAGACACTGGCCCGGGTGGTGGCCGCGGCGCTGGAAGAGCAGACCGCCGCGCTCGGCCGGGGCAGCATCGTGCGCGAGGCACTCACCCACAGCGCGGTCGTCGTCGTGGCCGACCTCACCGAGGCGATCCGGGTCAGCAATGCCTACGCGCCGGAACACCTGATCGTGCAGGCGGCGGACGCGCGCGACTGGCTGCCCCGCATCCGCAACGCGGGTTCGGTGTTCCTCGGCCCGTGGACCCCGGAATCCATGGGCGATTACTGCAGCGGCACCAACCACGTGCTGCCCACCTACGGCTACGCGCGCACCTACAGCGGGCTCGGTGTAGACCAGTTCCTGCGCTACATGACCGTGCAGGAGCTGACCGCGGCAGGCCTGGAGGGCCTCGGCCCCACGGCGGTCACGCTGGCCGGACTGGAGGGCCTGGACGCCCACGCCCGGGCGGTGACGCTGCGACTGGAGAAGATCCGGCGACGGACGGTGGCATGAGCGACGCCGTACTCGCACTCGCACGTCCGGAGATCCGCGCGCTGAAGGCCTACCAGCCCGCCGGCTACGCGCCGGATGCGGTGCGCCTGAATGCCAACGAGGCGCCCTGGCGGGCCGGCGGGGACGCCAGCGGGCGGGGCCTGAACCGATATCCCGAGGCCCGGCCCGCGGATCTCACCGCGCTACTCGCCGCGCACTACGGCGTCGCGCCCGACGAGACCTTCGTCACCCGGGGTACCAGTGAGGCGATCGACCTGCTCATCCGCTGCTTCTGCCGGCCCGGCCGCGACGACATCGTGATCTGCCCCCCCACCTTCGGCATGTACCAGGTGTATGCAGACATCCAGAATGCGGGCGTCCGCAGGGTGCCGCTATCGGGCCCGGATTTCCGGCTGGACATCGACGCCGTTCTCGCCGCCTGGGACGAACGCGCCCGCCTGCTGTTCCTGACCTCGCCGAACAACCCGAC
>CAZRSA010000197.1:0-1395 GCA_964602525.1 uncultured Woeseiaceae bacterium | reverse complement strand
TGCGGCTGCTGGGCAAGGTCATGCCGCCCTACGCCATCCCGACACCGACGGTGGAGGCCGCCACGGCGGCCGTCGCCAACGAGTCCTTCCGGGTCATGCCGGAACGCATCCGTGCGCTCTGCGCCGAGCGGGAACGGGTGAGCGCCGCGCTGGCGGCCTGCCCGGGCGTCGTCCGCGTATGGCCGAGCGATGCCAATTTCGTACTGGTGCGGTTTCGTGACAGCGCCGAGGCCCTGGTCCGGGCGCGGGAAGCGGGCCTGCTGCTGCGGGACTTCGGCGCCGAACCGGGCCTCGGGAACTGCCTGCGCATCACCATCGGCGAGACCGCCGACAACGACCGGCTGCTCGCGGCCCTCGGCCGTCAGGCGGTGAACGCATGAGCGGGCAGCGGGTCCTGTTCGTCGACCGGGACGGCACCCTCATCGAGGAGCCTGCCGACGAGCAGGTGGACCGCATCGACAAGGTCCGCCTGGTGCCGGGCGTCATGCCCGCCCTGCTCCGCCTGAAGAGCGCCGGCTACCGCTTCGTACTGGTCTCCAACCAGGACGGGCTGGGCACCGAGTCGTTCCCGGAAGCCGACTTCCGCGGGCCCCACGAACACATGCGCGCGCTCTTCGCCAGCCAGGGCATCACTTTCGACGAGGAGTTCATCTGCCCCCATTTCGAGGCCGACCGCTGCGCCTGCCGCAAACCGGCCACGGGCCTGCTGACCCGCTACCTGGCCGCCAACACGCTGGACCTCGAGCACAGCGCCGTCATCGGCGACCGGGAGACCGACGTCCGGCTGGCCGAGGCGATCGGCGTGCCAGGGCTGCGCCTCGGCGAGGACGGCCTGAACTGGGACGGCATCGCCCACCGCCTGTGCACCCTGCCCCGCCGGGCGAGCGTCTCGCGCGATACCCGGGAGACGCGCATCACGGCCGAGGTGGACCTGGACCGGGAAGGCGCCGACCGCATCGCCACGGGCATCGGCTTCTTCGACCACATGCTGGAGCAGATCGCCACCCACGGCGGTTTCTCGCTGCGCCTCACCTGCGACGGCGACCTGCACGTCGACGAGCACCACAGCGTGGAGGACGTGGCCCTCGCACTCGGCGAGGCCATCCGCGAGGCGCTCGGCGACAAGCGCGGCATCGGCCGTTTCGGTTTCGTGCTGCCCATGGACGAGGCTCAGGCCCGCATCGCGCTGGACCTCTCCGGGCGGCCCTATTTCGTCTTCCGCGGCACCTTCCCCCGGGAGCGGGTGGGCGGACTGCCCACCGAGATGGTCACCCACTTCTTCCGCTCGCTGGCCGATGCGCTGCGGGCCACGCTGCACATCGAGGTGGAGGGAGAGAACGCCCACCACATGGTGGAGATCTGCTTCAAGGGCCTCGGGCGCACGCTGCGCCAGGC
>CAZRSA010000196.1:0-4401 GCA_964602525.1 uncultured Woeseiaceae bacterium | reverse complement strand
TCCTGGCGGACTACCCCATCACCTCCGAGGAGCCGTTCGGCCGGCTGAAGGGCCGACTCACCTGGCCTGTGGCCGGACGTCTGATCCAGGACTACGGCCAGCCCCGGGGCAACGGCCGGCTGCGCTGGAACGGCGTGCTGATCGCCGCACCCGCCGGCCGCGAGGTGCGGGCCGTCTACCACGGCCGGATTGCCTACGCCGACTGGCTGCCCGGCCTCGGCCTGCTGGTGGTGGTGGATCACGGCGACGGCTACCTGTCGCTGTACGGGCACAACGAGTCCCTGCTGAAGTCCGCCGGCGACTGGGTGGCGCCGGGCGACGCACTGGCCACCGTCGGCCAGAGCGGCGGCCAGGCCGTGCCGGCGCTTTACTTCGAGATCCGCAAGGGGCGCGAGCCGGTGGATCCCGGGGACTGGGTGACCCGCCGTCCGGGCGGCGGCTGAACGGGCGGTCCGTCACTCCCCAGGCCGCCGTGCCTGTGCTATCTTCTGGCACTGATTCCGGCAACGGAGTCCGGAGCATTCTATGTCCCTGAAAATCCGCGGTATTCTGGTAATGGTCGTCGGCGTCATGCTGGGTCTCAGCCTGTCGCTGGGCGGCGGCGTGCTGGCCGACCGCAAGGACGGCGCGGACGACGACCTGCCCTGGGAGCAGGCCCGGCTGCTGGCCGAGGTCATGGAGCGGGTCAAGCGGGACTATGTCGACGACGTGGACGACCGGCGCCTGATGGAGGCAGCCATCCGCGGCATGGTGGCGGACCTGGACCCCCACTCCCGGTTCCTCGACGAGGAGCAGTACGAGGAAATCCGCATCAGCACCACCGGCAATTATTCCGGTGTCGGCATCGAGGTCAGCATGGACGACGGCGAGGTGCGGGTGGTGGCACCGTTCGACGGCACGCCCGCCCAGCAGGCCGGCATCCTGCCCGGTGACGTCATCATCGCCATCGACGACCAGCCGCTGGACCACGAGAACCTGGACGAAACCGTAGGGCGCATGCGCGGCCAGGTCGGCACCCGGGTGAAGCTCACCGTGATGCGCGGCGAGGAGTCGCTGGACTTCTCGCTGCTGCGGGCCAACGTGCACGTGGAAAGCGTACGGGCGCATCTGCTGGACGACGGCCTGGGCTACGTGCGGGTCACCCAGTTCAGCGAATCCACCAGCCGAGACCTGAAACGCGCCCTGCGCGGTCTGGAGCACGGGCACGGCGGCGACCTGGCCGGGCTGGTACTCGACCTGCGCAACAATCCGGGGGGCGTGCTCGACGCGGCAGTGGACGTCGCCGACCTGTTCCTGGAAGACGGCCTGATCGTCTCGGCCGAGGGCCGCAGCGAGGAGGCGCGTTTCTCTCACAGCGCCCGGCGCGGCGACGTCCTGGATGGCGCGGAGATCGTAGTGCTGGTCAACAGCGGTTCGGCTTCGGCCTCGGAGATCGTCGCCGGCGCCCTGCGGGACAACGACCGGGCCACGATCGTGGGTACGCCCACCTTCGGCAAGGGCTCGGTGCAGACGGTCATGCCGCTGTCTAACGGTCACGCCATCAAGCTGACCACGTCGCGCTATTTCACCCCCTCGGGCGCCAGCATCCACGAGACCGGCATCGAACCCGACGTGGTGATCGATCAGCCCCCGGAGACGCCGATGGTGAGCGCCATCCTGGCGCCGCCCGACACGGCTACCGACCGGCAGCTCGCCGGGGCCATCGACCGGATCACGCGGCCCCGCATCCTGCAAAGCAAGGCACCGTGAGGCGGCTGGCGGGACTGCTGCTCCCGGCATTGCTCGGGTACGCCCTGCTGACCCATGACGCCCGCGCCACTGCGCCGCCGCCTCGCATCGCCATCATCATCGACGACCTCGGCTACGGCTGGGCGACCGGGGTGCGCAGCGCGCGGCTGCCCGGCCCCGTCGGCTGCGCCGTCCTGCCCGGCACGCCCCACGGGGCCCGCCTGGCCCGGCTCGCCCATGCGGCCGGCAAGGAGGTGATGCTGCATCTGCCCATGCAGTCCCTGGACGATCTGGAACCCGCGCCCGGCACGTTTCATCTCGATACCAGCCGGGGGCAGCTCGCCCACCGCGTGGCCGCAGACCTGGCGGCTATTCCCCACGTCACCGGCATCAATAACCATCGGGGCAGTCTGCTGACCCGACATCCGGGCCACATGGCCTGGCTGATGGAGGAAATCGCCGCCCGCGAGGGGCTGTTCTTCATCGACAGCTACACCACGGCCGCCAGCGTCGCGCTCGGCATTGCACGGGAGTCCGGCATCCCGGCCGCCCGCCGGGACGTTTTCCTGGATCCGGAGCCGGATCCGGAGACCGTGCGCCGCGAGTTCGACCGGCTGGTGGCGATGGCGCGCCGGCACGGCACCGCGCTCGGGATCGGCCACCCCTATCCGGCCACGCTGGCGCTGCTGGAGAGGGAACTGCCGCGGCTCGCTGAGCTCGGGATCGAGCTGGTGAGCCCCGGCGAACTGGTCCGCATACGCACATCGGAGGCAAGTCAATCATGGCCACCGTCCTCGTACCGCTTGCAGACGGCTTCGAAGAAATAGAGGCCGTCACCGTCATCGACGTGCTGCGCCGCGGCGGCGCGGAGGTGACGGTGGCCGGCCTGGAATCTGGTCCGGTACACGGTTCCCACGGCATTCAGCTGGTGCCGGACGAGGCCCTGGACGACGTGATGAACCGGGACTACGACATGATCGTGCTGCCCGGCGGACTGCCGGGCGCGGACAACCTGGAGGCGGACGAGCGCATTGCCGGACTGCTCACGCGCATGGCCGACAGCGGCCGGTTCACCGCGGCCGTATGCGCGGCGCCGAAGGTGCTGGCGGCAGCCGGACTCCTGGAGGGGCGCCGTGCCACGAGCTTCCCCGGTTTCCTCGAGCCCTGGCGGGAGCGGGGCGTGAAGCTGGCTGCCGACGCGGTGGTGCGCGACGGGCGCATCATCACCTCGCGCAGCGCTGGCACGGCCATGGACTTCGCACTGGAGCTGGTGGCCGCGCTCCTCGGCGAGGAGCGATCGATGGAGGTCGAGCAGCGCCTGCGCCGCACCCATCCCCTGCGCGCTCCCGTGTGAGACCGCGGGAATGCGCTGCCGGTGAGCCGGTCACCCCGCGACCTGCCCGACCTCGACTGGGTCGAGCTGAAGGGCTTCGCGCGCAGCGTCGTCGAGGTGGAGTGGCTGCTGGTCGCCCTCGCGCTGGTGTATGCCTATTTCGCCGAGTTCCAGGAGGGTAGCCCGGGCCTCTACGTGGCCTTCGTGACCGCCTTCGCCGTCAGCATCCTCGTGCTGCGCTACACGCCGGCGCTGCGCCGCACACCGCGCCTGCTGATCGGGGTGGAGCTCGCGCTGATGACCCTGTTCGTCACGCTGGTTAGCTGGCAGACCGGCGGCATCCACAGTCCGCTCATCAACCTCTATCTGCTACCGCTGGTCACCAGCGCGCTGGTGTTCGGGCGCCTCACCACCCTGTGGCTGTTCGTACTGCTGGTCGCCTGCCTGTTCACCCTGCTGACCGTCCACCGGGGCACGCCCGGCCGCGAGGAATTCGCCTCGCTGTTCACGCTGCTCGCGCCCATGGCACTGGTGGCGGTGCTGACGATGCTGCTGGCCGGCAACATCCGCGCCAGCCGCGCGCGCATCCGAGACCTGAGCGAACGCGATGCCCTCACCGGGCAGCTCAACATGCCGGCGTTCACCCGCCGTCTGCGAGAGGAGCACGAGCGGGCGGCCCACGAGGGGGGCCGCTACGCCGTCGTCGTGATCGACGTGGACAATCTGAAGAAGACCAACGAGGAATTCGGCCACGAAACCGGCAACCGGGCGATCCGCCTGATGGTCAAGGCCGTCCAGCGCTGCACCCGGCGAGCGGACACGCTGGCCCGGCTGGGCGGCGACGAACTCGTCCTGCTGCTGCCCGGCATCGACCGGGCGACCGCCGAGAAGGTGATGCTGAGAATCCGCAACAGCGTCCACGCCACCACCTTCAGCGTGGGCCGCTCGATGATTCGCGTGAGCGTGAGTCTGGGCGCAGCCGTCTATCCGGAGGACGGCGACGACTACCGGGAATTGCCCGCGCTGGCCGACCGGGCCATGTACCGGGACCGTGCGGAGCGCGAGCGGCTGGAGGCGGCCAAGCGGCCGAGCGGCTATGCCGGCTGAACAGGCGTCCGCGACGGGCCACACCGGGACCGCCGGACGCGTTAAGCTTGCAGTATGACTTGCGTGCTCCGCCTCCCCGCCGGTCAGGCCGGCGTATGGTCCCGGCAAGGGCAGGACCATGCGTGATTTCCGCTACTGCCCCCGCTGCGCCACGCCCCTGACCGAAGAGGAGCGCGGTGGCAGCCTGCGCCGGCTTTGCCCTGCCGAGGGCTGCGGTTTCGTCCACTGGAACA
>CAZRSA010000195.1:0-4413 GCA_964602525.1 uncultured Woeseiaceae bacterium | reverse complement strand
CGAGCCCCGAGCAGAAGGTGCCCTGGGGCCGGTCCCAGAGGGCGGCCAGCATCTGGCCGGTCTGGTTCGCGTCGTTGTCGATGGCCTGCTTGCCCAGGAGGACGAGATCGGGCTCTTCCTTGTCGATGAGGGCCTTGAAGACCCGGGCAGCGCTGAGGGGGTCGACGGCCTCGCCGGTCTCGACGAGGATGGCGCGGTCGGCGCCCATCGCGAGGCCGGTGCGCAGCTGCTGCTGGGCCTCTCCGGGGCCGATGGAGACCACCACGACCTCGCTGGCGTCGCCGCGCTCCTTGATGCGCAGCGCCTCTTCCAGCGCGATCTCGTCGAAGGGGTTGATGCTCATCTTCACCCCTTCGGTCTCCACGCCGCTGCCGTCCGATTTGACCCGGACCCGGACGTTGTAGTCCACGACCCGCTTCAGTCCTACCAGAATCTTGTCCACGAATACTTCTCCTCGGGGGTGCGCGGTCGCACCCTTGTTGGATGACACATGCAAACACGTTATTGTCACTGACCGGCGCCGGGGTGACAAGGTGCTGCAATGCAGCGAAAACGGCAACCGGCGACCATCCGATGTCCGGGAGGATGTCCGCTCCGATGTCCGATACGATATCCGCTACGATATCCCATCCGCCGCTCATGGGTGCCGCAGAGCTTGCGCGCCTGGCGGACGACGACCGGGTGCGCATCGTCGACTGCCGCTTCGTCCTCCCGGAACCGGAGGCCGGCCGCAGTGCCTACGCCGAAGGCCACCTGCCGAACGCGGTCTACGCGCACCTCGACGAGGATCTGGCGGGGCCGGTCACCGCGCGAACCGGCCGCCATCCGCTGCCCGATCCCGACCGGTTCGCCTCCCGCCTGGGGGAGTGGGGCATCGGCCCCGACACGCTCGTGGTGGCCTACGACGATGCCTCCGGGGCGCTGGCCTCGCGCCTGTGGTGGCTGCTCGGCTGGATCGGTCACCGGCGCCGGCGGGTGCTGGACGGCGGTATCGACGCCTGGCTCGCCGCCGGCGGGTCGCTGACCACGGAGTCGCCGCCGCCCGCCGGCACAAGCCCCTATCCGGCGCGGCCCGAACCGGAGCGCGTAGCGGATGCCCCGGCGGTGATCGAGGCCCTCGCGGCAGGGATTCCCGTAATCGATGCGCGGGCCCGGGAGCGCTTCCTGGGCAAAAGGGAGCCCATCGATCCCGTCGCCGGCCACATCCCCGGCTCCGTGAATCACCCGTTTTCGGCCAACCTGGACGCTGAGGGGCACCTGTTGCCCGCCACCGAACTCGCAGGCCGATTGCGCAGCCTCGGCATCGGCCGGCAGAGCGGAGCCGTCGCGCTCTGCGGCTCCGGCGTGACCGCCTGCCACATCATCCTTGCGGCAGCCGCGGCCGGTCTGCCTGAACCCCGCCTGTACCCGGGCAGCTGGAGCGAGTGGATTCGCGATCCGGACCGTCCGGTGGCCGCCGGGCAGGGCTGAGCGCGCGCGCCGGGGGCGGGAACCGGCGGTGATCGCCGCTGTCTTATTTCTGCAACAGGGCGCGAAGCGTCCGATAGCCCGATCTGTGAGACGTATAAAAAGAATATATGTATCAGGTAACTAGAGAGCATTCTGCAAGTAATTTCCCGTTTCCGGGTGCCCCCGGAGAAGGCCGTCGGGCAGCCACCGCAGCGTCCCTCGCGCCCACTAACGATTGCATCTTCGGGCGATCCGTCAGAGACTACACTGCCCTCGATAGGTCGCACCTGATCCTGCGGGGACCCTCCCGCAAACGTGCCTGCCTGGTCACGGTGACGGGTGCCTCCGCGAGCCTCAGGACCGACTGGCGTATCGCTTTCAGGGCGCGGGATACGCGTCTCTGCCCCCGGGCTGGCGATACGATCCTGATCGACGATCCGGTACGGCGCGAGCTTTGGATCGCCTCGATCCGCGAGATCAGTGACCGCGACGTCGACACGCTGATGGTCCATTTCGGCCGCCGTGAGGCCGACAAACGAAGGGCTCCGGAACCGGCGGATCTGCCGGATGCCGGGGTCGAGGAGCTTGACGGGTCGATACCCAGCCCGCATTAGCGGGTCCGGCCCGTCACGCGATCCGCATCATCTCCGTGCGGACCCGCCCGGGTGGCCCGAAAGGGTCACCCGGGTTTTTATTGTCTGCCCGTTCTCGGCGGACGCGGCATGGCGGGCGCGGATTTGACTTTCCCGTTCGAGAGCCTAAAGTGTCAGGCCATCCTGACACAGCATCGCGCGTAAGCCTCGTGCGTAAACAGGGCCCATGGTCGCCAACTACTCAGAAGAACAGGACCTGATCAGGCAGCTCGAGTCCATCTGCGGCCCCGATTTCGTCTCCACGGACCAGGACGATCGCGCCTTCTTCTCCCACGACGTCTATCGGGGAGGGGCGACGGCCGCTGTAGTGGCAGCGCCGGCGGACCCGGAGGAGCTGGCGGCGGCGGTGGCCGCGACGACCCGGGCGGGTTATGCCGTGATCGCCCGCGGCGGCGGCATGTCGTACACCGATGCCTATCTCCCGATCTGTGCCAGCACGGTGATTATCGACAGTCGCCGACTGGACCGGATTCTGGAGGTGAACACCGATGACAACTACGTGCGGGTGCAGGCGGGCTGCACCTGGGCGGCGCTGAACGAGCGGCTCGCCGGGGAGGGAGTGCGCACTCCGTTCTGGGGACCGCTTTCGGGCATCCGCGCGACGGTGGGCGGCGCGCTCTCCCAGGGCAGCATCTTTCTCGGCTCGGGACGCTACGGCACCGCCCAGGACAGCGTGCTCGGCCTCGAGGTGGTTACCGCGGACGGCAGCCGCCTCGTGACCGGCAGTGCCGCCACGGGCCGGGCCCGGCCGTTCTTCCGTTATCACGGGCCCGATCTCACCGGCCTTTTTACCGGGGACTGCGGTTCGTTGGGCTTCAAGACCGAAGTCAGCCTGCGGCTCATCCGGCGGCCCCGGGCGACCGAATATCTGTCGTGGTCGCTGCCGGACGGCGAGGCCCTGTTCCGGGCGATGGCGGCGGTGGCACGCAGCGAGGCCGCCGCCGAGGTGTTCGCCTTCGACCCGTACCTGCAGTCGCTCAGGATGAAGCGTTCCAGCCTGGCCGAGGACGTGAAGACGCTGGGCAAGGTGATCGGCGGCGCGGGCTCGCTCGGGCGCGGCCTGCGCGACGGTCTCAGCATCGCAAGATCCGGCCGCGGGTTCCTCGACGAGGTCCCCTATTCGCTGCACGTCGGTGTGGACGGCCGGGACGAGGCCGAGGCCCGGGCGGGCGCCGCGTTGGTCCGCGCGGCGGTCGGCGAGGCGGGCACGGAGATCGAGAACGCGGTGCCGAAGGTGCTGCGTGCGAATCCCTTCGCCGAGGTCAACAGCATGCTGGGGCCTGCGGGCGAGCGCTGGGCGCCCGTGCACGGCATCGTGCCGCCGTCGGAGGCGCCGGCGCTGTACGCCCGGCTCGAGGCCGTGTTCGAGTATCACGGAGAGGAGGCGGCACGGCTCGGCGTGCAGCACGGTTACCTGTTCTGCACCATTTCGAATCACGCCTTGCTGATCGAGCCGTGCCTGTACTGGCCCGGCGAGCGTACGGCGTTTCATGAGCGGGTCATGGACGATGCGCATCTCGCGCGTCTGCCCCGCGGTACGGACAACCCCGAGGCTGCGGCGCTGGCCGCGCGCCTGAAGGACGAACTGGCCGCGCTGCTGCACGAAGCGGGTGCCACCAGTTTCCAGATCGGCAAGTTCTACCGCTACCGGGAAGGCCGCGACCCGGGGGCCTGGGCACTGCTGCAGGCGGTCAAGCGCCAGGTCGATCCGGAAGGGCTGATCAACCCGGGCGTGCTGGGGCTGGCCTGAGCCGCCTACCAGTTGCGCCCGCCGACCCAGCGGCCTGCCGCGCCGCGAAATGGCCGGATATCGATGGCCTCCCAGAGCCCGGCGGCGTAGTAGGGGTCCCGTTCCAGGAACGCGAACGCGGCTTCCCTGTCGCCGACGTCCAGCACGTAGAGGCTCCCATTCATCTCGCCCGACGATTCGTCGAACAGCGGCCCGGCCACGAGGATGGTATCGAGATGCCGTTCCACGAAGTCCAGGTGGGCGGCGAGGTGCTGCCCCCGGATACCGGCGCCGTCCGGCCCGTCGCGCAGCCAGGCTGCCATACTCATCGCCGGCCCTCCGTATCAAGTACACATCGAGGCGTCCAGATAGTAGCATTCGCCGGCAGCCGTCCCGGCGGGGGGCGACCACAGGGCAAGCGCCGCACGAGAATGGCGCAGAGGAGCACCATGCACACGAGCAGGGAGGTGGGCCCGAAGCGCTACCGTGAGAGCTTCGGCCGCTACTTCGAGGAATTCGAGGACGGTGCCGTCTACGAGCACCGGCCGGGCCGCACGGTGACGGCCACCGAGAACACCTGGT
>CAZRSA010000194.1:0-4461 GCA_964602525.1 uncultured Woeseiaceae bacterium | reverse complement strand
GCATCGTCACCAACGAGGACCTGCTGGAGGAGATCGTCGGCGAGATCTACGACGAGACCGACCGGCCCACGGAAGAGATCTGGCCCCAGCCCGACGGCAGCCTGCAGGCGCTGGGCACGGTGGATCTGCGCAAACTCTGCAGTCAGCTCGGTCTGCGCTGGGAGCCGGAGGCGGACGTGGTGACAGCCGGCGGTCTCGTCAGCACACTGCTAGGGCGCCTGCCCGAGGTCGGTGACGAGGTAGAATGGCGCGGTTACAAGCTGCGGGTGATCGCGGCAGGCCGGCGGCGCGCGGAACGCATCGCCGTCAGCAAGGTCGACTAGAAGACGAACGAGCCGTCGGCGAAACGCCGGCCATACGAACGCTGACCATACGGAACACTGATCATTGGGAGAGTAACCATGCTGCGGGTATCGGGTTGGTCGATTCTGGCCGTCGTCGCTCTTGCGGGCGCGGCCGGTGAAGCACGGGCGGAGCAATTCGGTACGGAGCGCCACGACATCGAGGTCGCGGTGGTCACCGACGGCCTGAGCCACCCCTGGGGGCTCGCCTTCCTCCCCGGCGGCGACATCCTCGTCACCGAGCGCGGCGGCACCCTGCGCATCGTGCGCGGCGGCGAGCTGCTGCCCGCCCCCGTTGCCGGGCTGCCGCCCATCGAGCAGCACGGTCAGGGCGGCCTGCTGGACGTGGCGCTGCATCCGGACTACGCGAACAACCGCCTGGTCTACCTCTCCTACGCCGGCCGTGGCGACGACGGCGGCTACAGCACGGAGGTACTGCGCGGCCGGTTCGACGGGCAGTCGCTCGGCGACGTCGAGGTCATCTTCCGGGCCGTGCCGAAGACGAACGGCAAGCGGCACTTCGGCTCGCGTCTGCTCTTCGGCACGGACGGCAAACTCTATGTCTCCTACGGCGACCGGGGCGATCGCCCGTCCGCCCAGGACCTCTCCTCCCACAACGGCGCCCTGCTGCGCCTGAACCCGGACGGCAGCGTGCCGGACGACAACCCATTCACCGGCCGGGACGACGCGCAGCCGGAGATCTGGACCTATGGCAACCGCAACATGCAGGGCATGGCGCTCAGGGCGAACGGCCAGATCTGGACCCACGAGCACGGGCCGCAGGGCGGCGACGAAGTGAACCTCATGCGCGCCGGCGTGAACTACGGCTGGCCGGTGATCACCTACGGCCGCAACTACGGCATCGGCACGAAGATCGGCAAAGGCAGCGAACAGGAAGGCTTGGCACAGCCGGTGCATCAGTGGACGCCCTCCATCGCCCCCTCCGGCATGACCTTCTACAACGGCGAGGCATTCCCGCAATGGCAGGGGGACCTGTTTGCGGGCTCGCTCAAGTTCGGCCTGCTGGTGCGGCTCACACTGGACGGCGACGAGGTCGTAGCCGAGGAACGCATGCTGGCCGACGCCTACGGCCGCATCCGCGCGGTGGCGGAAGGCCCCGACGGCCTGCTCTGGCTCCTCACCGACGAGCGCAACGGCAAGCTGCTGAAGCTAACCCCCGCCGACTGACCTGGCCGATCAACCCGGTAGGAGGGCCTTCAGGCCCGACCCGGCCCTGCCAGACCCCTCGTTCTATTGTGGCCGCCCTGCGGGGGTATCCATCTTGCTCCCGACAAAAGGTCGCGGCGATGGATACCCCCGCATGACGGCCAACGCCAAGAGAACAGCATCGGGCCTGAAGGCCCTCCCACAGCTATTTGTCGAAGAACCGCTCGAACGCCGAGTGCATGACCTCCGGCGGGATCTCCAGCACCTCCGCGGCGTAGTGCAGCACGTCCAGCTCCGCCGCTTCGCGGCGGCCGTCCGCGTCGATCAGCTCCAGCATGAGCATTGCCACCTCTTCCTTCTCAGACGGATCCAGCAGGTTTCTCAGCGCCCGCAGCTGGGACTCGAGTTCCTCGGGCTCCGGCGCCTCGGTCAGCGCATGGGTGAGCAGCTCCAGCGCCTCGGCGCTGCTCAGACGGAAGTGGCTCTCGGTGATGGCGAGCATCCGGGACGTCTCCGCCGTGGAGATGGTGCCGTCGGTCTTTGCGATGCGCACCAGCAGCGAGGCGATCAGGAACTGGAAGTCCCGGTCGGTCATGATGCCTTCGGCGTCGACGGCTTCGCCGGACCGCAGCCGCAGGGTATCGCGTGGATTCGTGGCCATGGCTTTCCCCCGCCATCCGCCCCGGACCGTCCCGGGGCACCGCTCTAGTTTATCCATCCGGCCGCCGAACGCCATCCGTCCGGCCTGACCGGGACCGGTGTCAGCCCGTATCCGCAGACGCGGACGCCGCCGCCTCGGGCCGTCGGCCCAGCACGCGGATGACCCCGTAGAGCACGGCGCCGCCCGCCGGCAGGGCGATCCACCAGGGCAGCCCGTAACCGGTCGGCAACGTGCCGATGAGGAGAGCGACCAGGCCGACGGCCATGGCGTAGGGCAGCTGGGTGCGCACGTGCTCGATGTGATCGCAGCCGCTCGCCATCGACGACAGGATGGTGGTGTCCGAGATCGGCGAGCAGTGATCGCCCCAGACCGCGCCCGCCAGATTGCAGGCGATGGCCGAATAGAGGATGCCGTGGTATTCCGGCCCGGTCATGCCCGCTGCCGACATCACTGCCCAGGTCAGCGGGATGATCAGCGGCATGAGGATGCCCATGGTTCCCCAGCTCGTGCCCGTGCTGAACGCCGTCAGCGCCGAGAGCACGAACACGAGCGCCGGCAGCACGGCCGGAGGCAGGGAGTCGCCGAGCAGGCTGACCAGGTAGTCGGCGGTGTGCAGCTCGCCGGCGATGCCCGCCAGCGCCCAGGCCAGCACCAGGATGATCATGGCGAAGAGCATCGAGCGCACACCCGTGTACCAGGCGTCGATGACCTCTTCCAGGTCCAGTATGCGCTGCACCAGGGACAGGCCGGCGGCCGCCACCACGCTCAGCAGCGACGCCCACATCAGCGATTTGTACGGGTCTGCGCTGCCGATGATCTCGGGCAGCGTCTCGCCCTCCCCGGTGATCAGCAGTGCGGCCAGCAGCGTGCCGATCAGCACCAGTATGGGCACCACCGCATTCACCGCGCGTATCGGCGCGTCTTGCGGCGGCTCGAGTTTCTCCAGCCCCTCGCCGCTGGTCGCCTCCGAGGCCTCCGAGCGCACGCGCCCTCCCCGGGCCCGTACCTCCGCAGCGTGCATGGCGCCGAAGTCCCGCCCCGTGATGGCCACGAGGAACACGAAGAACAGGGCGAACAGCGGATAGAAGTTGTAGGGGATGGTGCTCAGGAACACCGAATAAGCATTCTGGTTGAACTCGGGGATGCTCTTCAGCGCGTCGCCGATGAGCCCCACTTCGTAACCGATCCAGGTGGTGGCCAGTGCCACGCAGGTGATGGGCGCCGCCGTGGAATCCACGATGTAGGCGAGCTTCTCCCGGGAGATGCGCAGGCGGTCGGTCACCGAGCGGGCGGTATTGCCGACCACGAGCGAGTTGCCGTAGTCGTCGAAGAAGATGGCGATACCCATGAGCCAGACCGAGACCTGGCCGCTGATGCGGTCCCTGGCCTTGCGCATGATGAGCCGCACCACCCCGTGCATGCCGCCGTTGCGAGTGACTATCCCCACCATGCCGCCGATCATCAGACTGAACAGGATGATCATGGCGTGGTCGCTGTTGGCCAGTGCGCCGGCCACGTGCACCTGGAAGGCATCCAGCAGGCCGCGAAAGGCGCCGACCGGGCTGAGCGATACGAGCGCCGTAGCCCCGAACCAGATGCCCAGCATAAGCGAGGGAATGACGCTGCGCAGGGCGAGCGCCAGAAAGATGGCGAGCAGAGGCGGCAGGATGGAGAGCCAGCCGGGGATGACCCGCAGCGGCGCCCCGGCAAGCGCGCGGGGCGGCGCCACGGACAGGTCGTAGACGACGAGTTCCAGCGACTGCGGCTCGTCCACCAGCACGTCGCTGAACACCGCGGCGCCGTCCGGGTCGGCAGCGGCCTCGAAACGCAGCGGACCGGCATCGAGCTCCAGCCGGGCGCCCGGCGGCGCTCCGGCCACGGTCACGTCGAAGGCAACCCCGTCCAGCGCCACCTGCGGCGGCTCCAGTCGGGTTTCCGCCGGTGCGGGCGAGGACAGCGCGAGCAGCGTTACCAGGGCGAGCAGGCTTCTGATTCTTCTTGTCCCCGACGATCGAGATCCCCGGGCGATGGTAGCACGCCGGCAGGGCGCGACGGCCCGACGGCGCTGGCACCCGCGCCGCGCCGCCGGGATAATGAGGCCGACGGCACACCGCCCCGCGAGGCCGAGCATGGCGACGGCACGCCAGGACGAGCACAGAGAAGGGACAGAGGCGACCGACCGGGATTTCGGTGCGGCGCTGACCCCGCCCGGCTGGATCTTTAACGACCGGCCGCTCTACGAGCGCGAGCTCGCCGACATCTTCCGCCGCCTCTGGCTGGCGGCGGGCCACC
>CAZRSA010000193.1:0-4464 GCA_964602525.1 uncultured Woeseiaceae bacterium | reverse complement strand
CCACCGTCGAGCAGCGCGTCCCGTAGGTCGGCGTCAGGATGAACGGCGCCGAGAGCACCCGACGGACGTCGGGGTCCAGGGCCGTGTCCAGCGCCGGGTCCGTCTCGCCGTCCTCGCCGGCGGGCTCGGTATCGGCCAGCATCTCCAGGATGGCGTCGGCCTCGCAGCGGCCACTGCCGATCAGCCGCACCAGGCGCTGCCGGGTCACCACCAGCTTCGGCCAGGGCGTATCCAGCAACGCGTTGCTCACGCCGTGGATGCCCGGCTCGAGTTCCCGGCTCGCCGCCTGACGGTTGGTGTGATAGCGCAGTGTCGCCGGGTCGCCGAACAGGAGGTTGAAGCCGGCGTAGCGCTGCTCCTCGTGCGCCAGGCGGGCGGCGAAACCGGCGGCCGGTTCCGCCCCGGCGAGCCAGTCGGTGAGCAGCAGGCCGCGGGATACCTCGCCGCCCCGGGGCGAGCCCTCCCGGTAGTTGGTCACCACGCCAAAGCGCCCGCCGCGGGTCACGCCGAGCCACGTGCCGCCGGCGTCGAGGTCCCGTCCGGCCAGCACGTCCGGGTCGTCGGACCACCAGTCGGCGGGTTCCGCGGGCCGGGCATGGAATTCGTCCCGGTTGCCCGCCAGGATCAGCGGCAGCTCCGGGTGCATGCGCAAGGCGGCGACGACGAGGCACATGGGCGAGGCTAGGCCGTGCCGGGGCCGCTCGGGTCGGCGTCGCCGCCGTCTTCGGCGATCCAGTCGTCGACCAGGCGGCGGGCGATGGACAGGCGGGGCGGCAGCTTCGGCCAGCCGGCGCGGATCTCGCGCCGTGTGAACCAGCGCGCGTCCTGCAGCTCGCCGTCGTTCAGCACGATCTCGTCCGACTCCGCAATGGCACGGAAGCCGAGCATCAGCGCGGACGGGAACGGCCAGGGCTGGGAGGACTGGTAGAGCACCTCGGCCAGGCGCACGTTCGTCTCCTCGAAGACCTCCCGGCGCACCGCCTCCTCCAGGCTCTCGCCCGGCTCGACGAAGCCGGCGATGGTCGAGTAGCGGCCCTCGGGCCAGGTGGGCTGGCGGCCGAGCAGGCAGCGCTCGCCGGCCGCCACCAGCACGATGATGGCGGGGTCCACCCGCGGGAATATCCGCCGGCCGCACTCCGGGCCGGTGCAGATGCGCGCGTAGCCACCGGCATCCGGCGCCGTGACGGCGCCGCAATGGCCGCAGTGGCGCTGGGCCTGGTGCCACAGGATCATGGCCCGGGCGTGTGCCGCGAGGCTGGCCTCGTCGGGCGGCAGCAGTCCGCCCAGGGTGCGCAGGTCCCGGTATTCCACTGCGCCGGCGGCCGGCAGGACGGGCTCGTTCACCTCCAGCGCGAAGGCTGGCGCGCCGCGGAAGACACCCAGGAACACAAGGTCGTCGAGCCGGGGCTCGCCCGGCAGGTCCTCGTAGCGCAGCAGCCAGGCGCGGCCGCGGGCCTCGTCCGCCGGGCAGCGCCCCTGCCACACCGGCACGAACACCGTGCCGGGACGGGTCAGGGCCTCGCGCTGCCAGGCCTTGTCCACCCGGCGCTCGCCGGCCCGGTCCACGTAGGCACCGGCGAAGGTGTTGTGGGGCAGCGTTTCTGCCACGGTCCGCCCTCAGCCGAGGGCGTCGGCGCTGACCAGGAGCCCGTCCTCGTCGGCATAGAGGTGATGGCCGGGCTCGAACGGCACGCCGGCGAAGGCCACCGGCACGTCCCGTTCGCCGCGGCCCAGCTTGCGGCTCTTCAGCGGCATGGTGGCCAGCGCCCGCACGCCGATGTCGATGCCGGCGATGTCGGCGGAGTCGCGGATGCAGCCGTTCACCACCACGCCAGCCCAGCCGTTGTCCGCGGCCAGCGCGGCAAGCTGGTCGCCGAGCAGTGCGCAGCGCATCGAGCCGGCTCCGTCCACCACCAGTACCCGGCCGTCGCCGGGCTCCTCCAGCGCGGCGCGAACGAGCACGTTGTCCTCGAAGACGCGCAATGTGGTGATGGGCCCGGCGAAGGCGGCACGGCCGCCATAGGCGCGGAAGAGGGGGTCGGCGATGCTGACCCGCTCGGCGTGTTCGTCACAGAGGTCGGCTGTCCTGATGGTCATCCGGGCATTCTACTACGCGCTACTATGCCCGGGCGAAGCTGCCGTGCCCCGGCCGCCGGCTGCGCCCCGTGCGGATCTCGCAGGCCGGGCACTGGTGGAAGTTCAGGCCGTAGCGGTCGTGGAGGTAGTCGAGGCCGCAGTCGTGGCAACGGGTGAGGCCCAGGTCACCGTCGCCACTCAGCGACTGGAGCAGGTTCCAGGCCCATTCGAAGGTGAACAGGCAGCGCGGATGCAGCAGCTGGTAGGTCTCGTAGGATCGGCACACCCGGTGGCCGTATTCGACGTCCGGCCGCAGCCAGCGCGCCTGCACGCCGTCGGCGCCGAGGCGGAGCAGGCCGCCCTGGACGTACAGATAGGTGAGCGTGGTCGCCTCCAGCTGGTGGACGGCGTTGCGGACGAAGGGCACCGTCTGGCGCGGCGATTTGCCCCGCCGCCGGCGCACCCCGCCCCGCCCGCCGGAGAAGTAGCGGCTGTAGATCTTGCGAATCCGGTCATGGGAAAGGCCGGTACACAGGCTGATGGTCTGGGTGCGTGCCTCGTGGCCTATCATCCGCAGCGCCAGCTCGAAGCGCAGCCGTTCGGTTTCATAGCGGTCCCCGGCATCCTGCATCCATTTGCCCTCCATTTATGTAATTTTTAGAACATATATGACATCATTTTTTCGATAGCATCACAAATGAGAAAAATAGACCAATATGGGAAATAAGGAACAATTGTGGCAACTGGGGGTGGGGCATGGTCTACAAGGCACTGGAAGAGGGCGATCTGCGGCATCTGGCCGCCATCAACCGCAGCTACCTGGGGTTTCTCGGCAGTAACGACCGGCATGCGGGCCGGCAGCTGGAACGGCTGGAACCCGCTGCGCGGGAGATGCTGCGGCGTCTGACGCCGGCGCAGCGCGAAGAGACCGCCCGCAGTCCGTTCCTGCTCTGCAGCGTGCGGGAAGTGGACGTGGGCGGGAGCGGCGGGGACCCCGGGAACTTCGAGCTGTTCCGCAGCGCGGCCCCCAGCGTGGAGCTGGTGCTCTACATGAGCCTGTCCCTGCTCAGGCGGCTGGTTGCCCGTCGGCCTTTTGCGGCCCGCCTGCTGGCCGGCGTGGATGCCGTCTGGTGCGCGGAACTCGCCGCCCTGGAGGAACCGCAGCTGGCAAGCATCGCCCATGCCGAGGCGGCGCGGCTGCGGCCGGTCCATGCCGCGGTGCCGGGCTTCTGGCCCGAATTGCTCCGCTGCGCGGAACTCGTGCCGCTGCGTCGGCGTGCCGTGCGGGCCGCCGGGCTGCAGCTCCAGCAGCGCCTGCCCGTGCCCGGACTACACCGGGCCGCGGCAGCACGTCTCAAGCCGCCGCGCCGGCGCTCCGTCTGACAGGCCTCAAGCCACGATCTCGGCCCGGTAGTAGTGCCAGAGCAGCCGGGCCGCCACGGCACGCCGCGGCCGCCAGCGTTCGCCGCTGCGAGCCAGCGCGGCGGGATCGGCACCCGGCAGCAGACGCCGGATGGCCCGTTCCAGCGCGAGGTCGCCGGGTGGCCAGACGTCGCGCCGGCGCATCGCCGCCATGACGTAGGCGCCGGCGGTCCAGGGGCCGATACCGGGCAGCGCGGTCAGCATCTCGAGCGCTTCCTGGTCCGCCGCCCGGGACAGCGCCGCGAAGGACAGTCGCCGGCTCTGCACCGCCTCGCCCAGCGCGTGGCAGTAGCGAGCCTTCTGCCGGGTCATGCCCAGCCGGTGCAGCCGCTCGGGGCCCGCCGCCACCAGCCGTCTTGCGGACACACCCCCGAGCTCGGCGCGGATACGGCGATACAGCGTGCCGGCGGCGGCGAGGGACACCTGCTGCTCCAGGATGATGCGCACCAGCGTCTCGATGCCCTCCGGCCGGCGCCAGAACGCCGGGATGCCGTACTGCGCGATCACCGGCCGGAACTCAGGCGCGGCCCGCGCCAGAGCGCGCACCTCGCGGGGAAAATCAGGCGTGTCGATATGCCCGGTCATGCGGCGTTCTCCCATAGGTCCTACAATGATCCGCCATGCGTGCACTCAGTATCAGGGGCCTCAGGAAGGTCTACCCCAACGGCGTCGAGGCGCTGAAGGGCATCAACTTCGAGGTGGAGGAGGGCGACTTCTATGCCCTCCTCGGCCCGAACGGCGCCGGCAAGACCACGGCCATCGGCATCATCACCTCGCTGGTGAACAAAACCAGCGGCGAGGTCCGTATCTACGGCCACAGTATCGACGACGAACTGGAGCAGGCAAAGGCCTGCCTGGGCCTCGTGCCCCAGGAGATCAACCTGAACCTGTTCGAGAAAGTCCTGAACACCGTGGTGAACCAGGGCGGCTACTACGGCCTGTCCCGCAGGCTCGCCTACGAGCGCG
>CAZRSA010000192.1:0-4538 GCA_964602525.1 uncultured Woeseiaceae bacterium | reverse complement strand
TCAGGGCAGATAGACCGCTTCGAAGGTCGCGATGTTCGCGCCTTCCCGGTCGAGCAGCTCCAGTGTCTGACCAGCGATGTTCCAGCCCTGGGCCTCGCCGAGCACCCGGCGCAGCCTTTCTTCCCGCACATCCAGTGGCGGCGGACAGGCCATTCGCGTGGAGGCGCCCTGGCGGAAGCTGATTCGCTCCCCGTTTACCGCGTAGCTGCCGGTGAGTTGATTGCACCCGACCGTCGCACGATACCGGTTGTCGGGCAGACGCAGGATGAGGTGAGGCTCGCGCCGGTTCTGAACGGCGGGGATCGGCTCGCCTGCCAGCGCGACGATACGCCAGTAGGTGTTGGGCAGACTCGCTTCGCTCATCGCCCGCTCGCAGGTCTGTGAGGGGAAAAGGCCGACGAAGCGCTGGACGACCACCGTCGGGATCAGTTGGTCTCCCTCCATCGCCGGCCGCTCGGTGATCTGCCCTTCGAAAGACGCCATCAGCGGTGCGCCGGGAGCAGGCTTGTCGGCGGCGACATAGGCCCGCTCGAGCGCCAGGTAGTCCCCCTCCATCGCTACCGGGTAGGAGCGGCCCGTGTAGCAGACCTCGAAGCGGGCCGCATCCGCCAGGTACCTGAACATCCCGTGCATGGACAGATCCAGGTCCAGATGGCTCAGCGTGCCGTCGCTGGTCAGCTCGTAAGGCAGGTCGGATTCGATATGTCGACCCCGAATGTCGAGCTGCCGGAGGGTGCGCGGCCCTTTCACCTCGAACTGCAGCGGCATCTCGCGGCCGCCGTAGAGCAGTATCGCCTTGCGGGACGGGTCCAGGCGCCAGCGACCCAGATCCGATTCGCTGCCGCCACGCCCGAGCCATTCGCGACGCAGGTGGAAGACGCCGTCAGGCCACAGGTTGAGTTCATGCCGGATTCCGGGGCAATCCGCGCAGGGCAATGTACCCGAGAAGGTTGCGGGCAGCTCCAACCCGTGGAAGTGCCCGAGCTGTTCGGGCCCGGCAGCATCGTATTTCGCCGCATCAGGGGAGTCCGGCTGCGCCACGCGATCTGCGGCGCAGCCCACAGTGGCGAGCGTCGCCAGCAACAACACCGTTCTGATCATTTACAAGCCCCAGGTTACCGTGAGGCACAGTTTGCCTGATCGAAGCCTCCCGGCAACCGTCAGAACGCTCAGGTATCAGGTAGCAGAGCGCGGGCAATCCGAGTCATGGCCGCAATGGCCGGATAGCCCGGCGAGCAGGGTATGCGACTGCTGCGCGCACCAAACCACGCCTGCCGCCCTGCAAGCTCACCCGGCTGGAAAAGTCAGGCATACTCTGTTGCACCCGCTGCGGCGGCACGATAGGGACAGAGAGTTATGGCCGGGCGCATACTAGTTTTCCTGACCGCGGCGATGGTCGCGACCGGCTGCGGGGTGGTCCCCGACGAACAGGAGCCGGACGTGGAGAGGATCAGGGGTACCGTCATCTATCTCGAACGCATTGCACTGCCTCCGGGCGCGGAGGTAAAGGTGGAGTTGCAGGACGTCTCCCGGGCCGATGCACCCGCCGTCGTGCTGGCGTCGATCCGGTTCGAGGCCGATGGCGCGCCGCCCTACCCCTTTGAGCTGACCTATGATCCGGCCGACATCGACGAACGGATGAGCTACGCGCTCCGTGCCACGATCTCACTCGGCGACGAACTCCTGTTCACGACGGATACCCGTCATCCTGCCTTCGCCAGCGACGAGCATGAAATCCGCGTGCGCAGTACCAATGAGCCTCCGGCGGGCGATGACGCCGCTACTTCCGCGCTCACCGGCAGGGACTGGACGCTGACGACTCTCGAGGGTGAAGATGTCGCGCCGCTCCCGGACGGCAGACGACCATACCTCCACTTCGAGGCCGACCGGGTCCACGGCTTCGCGGGCTGCAATCGGCTGACCGGCGGGTACCGCGCCGAGGGCACGAGACTCGAGTTCTCGCAGCTCGCAATGACCCGGATGGCCTGTGCGGAAGGAATGGACCTCGAACAGCGCTTCGGCAGCGCGCTGGAGAGGGTGATGGGCTATGAACTCGCCGGCAATCGGCTGGTGCTGAGCGACGGCGGCGGAGAGCCGCTGGCGGTATTTGATTCCGGTAACTGAACCGCGCCGGCGCACTGGCCGGGCGGACGAGCTGTAGGAGGAGCGCATGCGATCCCGATTGATACTGATGGCGGCCATCCTGGTCACCGTCACCACGAGCTGCACCACGGCCGCCAGACCGGACCTCGACGGCATGTCCTTCACCGACCGTCCGCTTGCCGGGAAGGTCATATGGAACGACCTGATCACCGAGGACATCGATGCGGCGCGGCGCTTCTATGGCGGCCTGTTCGACTGGGAGTTCGAAGCGGCCAGCGGACCGACCGGCAGCGAGTACAGCATTGCGCGCCTCGACGGCGTCTACGTGGCCGGTCTGCTCGCGGCGGACGCGCGCGAGGACGGGCGCAGCATCTCCCGCTGGCTGCCCTATGTCTCGGTCGGCGACGTCGACGACGCGGTTCGGCGCGGCGTCGGCGGCGGCGCGCGCGTGGCCGCCCCGGCCCGGGACGTCGCCCTCGGCCGGGTGGCCGCCATCGTCGACCCCCAGGGTGCGGTCATCGGCCTGGCGGCCAGCCGGATCGGCGATCCGGACGATGCCACCACCCGGGCGGGGCCGGGCCGCGTGGTGTGGCACGAGATGCTGGCACGCGACGTCATCGGTGCCGCAGGCTTCTATCGGCTCGTCGGCGGCTACGAGATCGAGACCGTCAATCGCCGCGGCGGTGAATACACCCTGCTGATGCAGGACGGCATCCGGCGTGCAGGCGTCATGGCACGGCCGAACGACGACGTGCAACCCGTCTGGCTGACCCATTTCGGCGTCACGGACCCGGCGGCGGCGGCCGAACGGGCCGAGTCGCTCGGCGGCCGGATCATAGTGGCTCCGACTCCGGAGCTGCGCGACAGCTCGATTGCGGTAGTGACCGACCCCAGCGGTGCGGTGCTGGTACTGAGCAAAACCTAGGGAGGGCAGTGCGATGAGAAAGGCTTTACGGAAAATGGTATTGGTTGCCGTGCTGACCTCCAGCACGCTGGCCGCAGGCTGTACCGGCAACGTGGGCGTCGGTCTGAACGTGGGCGTGCCGATCGGCAATCACGGCTACATGAGCGTCGGCACGCACCGCTGGTGGTGAGTCCGATCGACTGACTTACCAGCGAATACCGAAGGTCAGCGGCAGGATCTCGGAGTTCGACGGATCGGTCTGCACGGACTTGTAGCGGGCCTCTACGAACAGAAGGGAACCGCGATTGAAGCTGAACGAATAGCCGGCCCCGACATGCCAGGAAAGCTCGGTACTGCTCTCGGAAGCGACGACGACCGTCCCGGGTCCGACGCCTCCCGGGACACACCACCACCACCAGGGGTCGCAGAACGGCGGATAGTAGACGAGATCGGTATCCGTCAATTTCGCCTCGACGCGGTCGATGCCGACGCCGCCGAGAAGATACAGCCCGTTGGGGCTGGCTCCGTTCAGGCTCCAGATGCCCGTAACCGAGAAGCTCCAGTCGTCGAAATCCCCGCCGGATACGCTGCCCAGTTCCGGGTCGATTTCCTCGATGGCGTTGTTGATGGCCCGAATTGCGGACGAGGAGAAGTCGTGATTCGAATAAGCGAGCTCGAGCTGGACTCCGACGGGCCAGTCGGAAGGCCAGTAGGTCGCACCGCCACGGATGGACCAGCCGTCGTCGGCAATGTCGCCGAAATCGCCCTGGGCCAAATCGAAGCCGCCGGCGATATGGCCGAACCAGCCACCGTACGTGTCATCGGGGCGCCCGCCGGCTTCGGCCACGCCGGCCAATACCAGCAGTGCCGCCGGGAACAAGAGGCGCGCGTTTGCGACGGTTCCTGCATCGTGTCGGGTTCTGGTGTTCAAGCTCGTTTCTCCTGCCAGGTGGGTCAACGGGATCGCCGGAAAACTCTACGCCAGTAACCCATCGGAATCTAGACTTGCCCACCGCACTGGCGAACGGCCTTTCGTCATCTTCACCGCCGACTGGCAAACCAGGCGATTTTGGACCACACTCCGCTCTCTTCGAATGTCATCGCCGGACATATCACCACCGGCGCAGAGGATATGGAACGTGAAGAAGATCCTTTTGGCAACGATCTGCATGCTCTTTGCAGGCTGTGCCGGGCGTCAGGTAACGACGGTCCAGCCCCTGAGCGAATCCGCCGATGCGCCCTATGCGAACGTGCTGGTCGTCTCGCTGTTCGATTCGTTCGACCGGCGTCGCATTCTCGAGAGGGCGATAGTCAAGGAACTCGGCGAGCGAGGTGTTCGCGCCGTTGCGAGCACGTCACGGATGAACACGCGCACCCCTCTGAATCGCGATACTTTCGTGGCGATGGTCGACGAACTGGGTTCGGATGCCGTACTGGTCACGCAGCTGGTCGACGTCGAGACCGAAGGCAAGGTGAAGACGAGGCGCCCCGATGCGACCTACAACTTCGGGCCGACACGCTACTACAACGT
>CAZRSA010000191.1:0-4541 GCA_964602525.1 uncultured Woeseiaceae bacterium | reverse complement strand
TTGGCGGCGTCTTTCCCGGCGATATCCGGCGCCGAGCCGTGGATGGGCTCGTACAAGCCCCGGGTGCTGGCGCCGAGCGAGGCGGAGGGCAGCATGCCGAGCGAGGCCGAGAGCATCGATGCCTCGTCGGTGAGGATGTCGCCGAACATGTTCTCGGTGACGATGACGTCGAAATCTGCCGGCCGGCTGATCAGGTGCATGGCGGCGGCGTCCACCAGCATGTGTTCCAGTTCCACTTCCGGGAACTCCGCGGCGACGATCTCGCCGGTCACGCGTCGCCACAGGCGGGAGGTTTCCAGCACGTTGGCCTTGTCCACGGAGACCAGGCGTCCGCGCCGGTCCCGCGCCAGCCCGGCCGCGACCCGCACGATGCGTTCGATCTCGGCCCGGGTATAGCGGCACAGATCGGAGGCGCTGTCGGCGTCGCGATGCTTGTCGCCGAAGTAGATGCCACCGGTCAGCTCGCGCACCACCATCAGGTCCGTACCCTCGAGGCGCTCGGCGCGGATGGCGGAGGCGTCGAAGAGTTCCGGCAGCGGCCGCACGGGGCGCAGGTTGGCGAAGACGCCCAGCGCCGAGCGCAGATCCAGCAGCCCCTGCTCCGGGCGGACGGCCGCTTCCGGATCGGACCATTTCGGGCCGCCGACGGCGCCCAGCAGCGCGGCGTCGGCCCGGTCGCAGAGATCCAGCGTGTCCCGGGGTAGGGCGCTGCCGCGGGCATCGATGGCGGCACCGCCGATGAGCGCCTCGTGCATCTCGAACCGGTGGCCGTGGCGCGACGCCACGGCTTCCAGCACGCTGCGGCCGGCCGCGGTGACCTCGGGGCCGATGCCGTCGCCCGGCAGTAGTGCGATCAGGGCTTCCACGGGCGGGTGGTCTCGAAACGCGTGATGGCGTCTTCCTGGGCGAGCAGGAAGCCGAGCTGGTCGGTGCCCTGCATCAGGCAGTAGCGTGCGAACGCCTCGATGCGGAAGCGGTGCTCCCGACCGTCGGGCAGGGTGAGCGTATTGGTCTCGAGGTCGAGCACGACGTGTGCGCCGGGGTTGTCCAGCAGCCAGCGGTGCAGCTCGGCCGGTACGTCCACAGGCAGCAGGCCGTTCTTCAGCGCGTTGCTGCGGAAGATGTCGGCGATCTCGGTGCTGATGACCGCGCGGATGCCGTAGTCCGCGAGCGCCCAGGGGGCGTGCTCGCGGGAAGAGCCGCAGCCGAAGTTGTTACCGGCCACCAGCACCGTGCGCCCGGCGTTCTCCGGCCGGTTCAGCACGAAGTCCGGGTTCTCGCTGCCGTCCTCCCGGTAGCGCCAGTCGGCGAACAGGGCCTCACCGAGACCCTCCTTGCTGGTGGTCGTGAGGAAGCGGGCCGGGATGATCTGGTCGGTGTCGATGTCGCTCTGGTCGATGACCACCGTCGGCGATTCGATGCGCTTGACGGGTTCCATGGGTCAGACTCCTTCCAGCATGGGCCGCGGGTCGGCGATGCGGCCCTCGACGGCGGCTGCGGCGGCCGTGAGCGGGCTCGCCAGCACCGTGCGTGCGCCCGCGCCCTGGCGGCCCTCGAAGTTGCGGTTGCTGGTGCTGACGGAGAGCTTGCCCCGCGGCACCGTGTCGCCGTTCATGCCGAGGCACATCGAGCAGCCGGACTCGCGCCACTCGGCGCCCGCCGCCCGGAACACGTCGTCGAGGCCCTGTTCCTCGGCCTGCCTCTTCACCTGCTGGGAGCCCGGCACGACCAGCATGCGCACGTTATCCGCGACGCGCCGGCCGCGCAGGATACGCGCCACCTGCTCCAGATCGGAGAGGCGGGAGTTGGTGCAGCTGCCGACGAAGACCACGTCCACCGGCGTGCCCGCGATGGGCCGGCCGCTCTCCAGTCCCATGTAATCCAGCGCCTTGGCGAAGGCCGGGCCGGGGCCTTCCGGGATGGTGTCCGTCACCGGCACGACCATGCCCGGGTTGGTGCCGAAGGTGACCATGGGCGCCAGCTTCGAGGCGTCGACGGTGACCTGGCGGTCGAAGGTGCCGTCGGCGTCGCTCGCCAGCGCCCGCCAGCGGGCCAGCGCGCGCTCCCATTCCTCGCCCTGCGGGGCGCGGGGCCGGCCCCACAGGTACTCGAAGGTGGTCTCGTCGGGGGCGATCATCCCGGCCCGCGCGCCCGCCTCGATGGACATGTTGCAGATGGTCATGCGCGCTTCCATGTCGAGCGCGCGGATGGCCTCCCCACGGTATTCGATGACGTGGCCCGTGCCGCCGTCCACGCCGATCTCGCCGATGATGGCGAGGATGATGTCCTTGGCCGAGACCCCCGGGCCGAGCTGCCCGGTCACCTCGATGGCGAGCGTCTTCGGCCGGCGCTGCAGCAGGCACTGGGTGGCCAGCACGTGACCCACTTCGGTGGTGCCGATACCGAAGGCCAGCGCCCCGAACGCGCCGTGGGTCGAGGTGTGGCTGTCGCCGCAGACGATGGTCTTGCCCGGCTGGGTGGCGCCGAGCTCCGGCCCGATCACGTGGACGATGCCCCGGGCGTCGCTGTCGAAGCCGAGCAGATCGATGCCGAATTCCCGGCAGTTGGCCTCCATGCGTCGGATCTGGTTGGCAGCGTTCTCGCCCACCACCTCGATGTCGGCCAGCGTGCGGACCGGCGTCGTGGGGGTGGAATGGTCCATCGTGGCCAGCGTCAGGTCGGGGCGGCGCACGTCCAGGCCGCGCTCGCGCAGGACGCTGAACGCCTGGGGCGTGGTGACCTCGTGGATCAGGTGCAGGTCGATGTAGAGCACCGCCGGCGTCTCGTCCGTCTCCGGCACGACGATGTGCTGGTTCCACACCTTCTCGAACAGGGTCTGGGGTCCGTTGACGTCGATGGCGCTCATGCGCTGGCGGCTCCCGGCTGGCTGTCCACCTCGACGGGCGCGAGCCAGCCCCGGGTGTCCTCGGTCGCCCCGGTGAACAGACCGAAAAAGGCCTGCTGCAGGCGGGTCGTCACCGGGCCTCGCCGGCCTTCGCCGACCTGGATGCGGTCGACCGACCGGATGGGGGTCACCTCGGCGGCCGTGCCGGTGAAGAACAGCTCATCGGCCAGGTAGAGCATCTCGCGGGGGATGCTCTGGTAGACGACAGGCAGGCCCATGTCGTCGGCCAGGCAGATCACCGTGTGGCGCGTGATGCCGTTCAGGATGGAGGAGGAGACCGGCGGTGTGTACAGAGTGCCGTCGCGCACCAGGAACAAGTTCTCGCCCGCCCCCTCGCTGACCAGGCCGTCGGTGGACAATGCGATGCCTTCGGCGAAGCCGAGGCGCTTCGCCTCCATGCTGATGAGCTGGCTGGACAGGTAGTTGCCGCCGGCCTTGGCCATGGCCGGCATAGTGTTCGGCGCCACCCGCTGCCAGGACGAGATGCAGACGTCGACGCCCTGTTCCAGCCCCTCGGCGCCCAGGTAGGCGCCCCATTCCCAGGCGGCCACGGCCACGTCCACCGGATGGTCGTCCTTCGGCGACAGCCCCACCTCGCCGTAGCCGCGCAGGGCCACGGGCCGGATGTAGGCGCCGTTGTCCAGTCCGTTCTCGATCACCACCCGGTGGCACACCTGCATGACTTCGTCGAAGGCATACGGGATGCGCATGCGGTAGATCTTCGCCGAGTCGTACATCCGCCGGATGTGGTCGTGCAGGCGGAAAGCCCGGCTGCCGGCGGGCGTCTTGTAGACACGGATGCCCTCGAACACGGAGGAACCGTAGTGCAGGGCGTGGGCGAGGACATGCACCTTGGCCTGGTCCCACGGCACCATCTCGCCGTTGAACCAGATGTACTTGCTCGCATGGATGGTCATACGAAACTCCTGACGGCCGGGCCGTTAAATGGTCGCGATCTCGCCGGCATCCGGCGCAGGGGTGATCTCCAGCCCCGATTGCTGGCGGCGGATGATCCTGTTGGTGACTTCCAGCCAGGCCAGGGCTCCGGCTTCGACGATGTCGGTGCTGACGCCGTGGCCGCGGAAGGTGACCCCATTATATTCGACCGTGACCGTCGCCTCACCCTGCGCGTCTTCGCCCATGGTGACACTGCGCAGGTCGAAGTTCCTGAGCACCAGATGGATGCCGGTGATGCGCTCCACCGCCTGGCAGGCGGCGGCGATGGGGCCGTCGCCGACCGCCGCCTCCTCGTGGCCGTCGCCGTTCTCGTGGCGCAGGCGCACCGAAGCGGTGGCGGTGGAGCCGGTGCCCGAGTTCACGTTCAACACCTCGAGAGTCCAGGGCCCCGGCGCCGTTCCTTCCGCGTTCAGGATCAGCGCCTCGATATCGGCATCGTAGAGCTCCTTCTTGCGGTCGGCCAGCTTCTTGAACTCCTGGAAGGCCCGGTTCAGCTCGAAGTCGTCCAGTTCGAAGCCGAGTTCGCGTACCCGGTCGCGGAACGCGTGCCGGCCGCTGTGTTTGCCCAGCACCAGGTTGGAGCGGCTGATGCCCACGTCCTCGGGACGCATGATCTCGTAGGTCGAGGCGTGCTTCAGCATGCCGTGCTGGTGGATGCCGGCCTCGTGGGCGAAGGCGT
>CAZRSA010000190.1:0-4549 GCA_964602525.1 uncultured Woeseiaceae bacterium | reverse complement strand
CCCGTGCGGGAGGCCGGCTCTTGAGGCGGGTGGAGCTGAAGGTGCTCGACGAGCGCCTGGGCCGGGAATTGCCGCTGCCCCACTACGCCACCGACGGTTCCGCCGGCCTGGACTTGCGCGCCTGCCTCGACCAGCCGCTGACGCTCGGTCCGGGCGAGACGGAGCTGCTGCCCACCGGCCTCGCCATCCACATCGGCGACCCGGGGCTGGCCGCGGTGCTGCTGCCGCGCTCCGGGCTCGGCCACAAGTACGGTATCGTACTCGGCAACCTCACCGGCCTGATCGACTCCGACTACCAGGGTCAGGTCTACGTTTCCTGCTGGAACCGCGGCAGCGAGCCCTACGTCATCGAGCCCGGCGACCGCATCGCGCAGATGGTGTTCGTGCCCGTCGAGCAGGTGGCCTTCGACGTGGTGGACGAGTTCCACCAGAGCGACAGGGGCGAAGGGGGATTCGGCCACTCGGGCCGCAGCTGAGCCGGACCCGAAAGAACCCGACTCGAACAAAGAGGAATCAGAGGCCCTTCAGGGTGCGGAAGCGCGAGATGTCCTCGGCGAACTTCCGTTCGAGCTGGTCGGTCTCCCGGCGCTGCTCGGCCAGCTGCCGTTCCTGGCGGTTGATGCGGTCCTTCGTGTCCGAGAGGTCTTCGGCCAGGTCCGGCGGGATCATCTCGGCGTCCGGGTCCATGGTATACGGCTTGTAGTTGCCCGCCTCTTCCTGCAGCGAGACCATGCGCCGGCGCAGGTTGCGCAGGTAGAGCTCGGCCACCTTCTGCTGGGCGCGCAGCAGTTCCAGCCGCCGGTCCCGGTGCATCTCGAGTTCCTCCACCGTGAGATAGGTGGAGAGCAGCACCTTGTCCGCCCGCCGGCGCTTCTCCTTCTCGGCCTCCATCTCGCGCCGTCTGGCCTCGAGCGCGAGCTCCTCGGGCGTCTTCTTGCCCTCGATCACGCCGACGGTTACTCCCTGATCGTTCAGGATGCGCTTCTTCTGGTCCCGGTACTCCGGCGGCACGCTGTCGCCGTAGTGGACCTCGCCCTCGTCGTCGGTCCAGCTGTAGACGCGCTTCTCCTCGCCGGCCCCCGTCAGGAGGACGACCGCGAGTGCCGCGAGTGCAATGGGAGCTGCCTTGGCCATGTCCGTATTACATATTACCGTGGCGGTAGCGAACCGGAACTGGTTCGCGCTTTTGGCACGTCCCCCGCCGGTCTTCCCGGCCGGAGTCCTGTCAGCCTTGCGCCGGTTCTACACCATACTGGCGCTGGTAGTCCATGACCGCGCGCAGTTGTTTGCGCTGACCCGGCGTCTCCTCGAGATGGGTAATGAGGTCCGACAGCGTGATGAGGCTGATTACCGGGACTTTCAGTACCCGCTCCACCTCCTGCACGGCCGAACGCTCGCCGGTGCCGCGCTCCTGGCGGTCCAGCGAGATGACCACGCCCGCCAGCGTGGCGCCGCCCGCGCGGAGGATCTCCACTGCCTCGCGGATGGCGGTGCCGGCGGTGATGACGTCGTCGACGATCAGCACCCGGCCCTCCAGCGGCGCGCCGATGGTGCTGCCGCCCTCGCCGTGGGCCTTGGCCTCCTTGCGGTTGAAGCAGTAGGGCACGTCGATGTCGTGATGCTCGGCCAGCGCCGCGGCCGCCAGCGTGGCCAGCGGGATGCCCTTGTAGGCCGGGCCGAACAGCATGTCGAATTCCACGCCGGACTTCGCGATGGCGGAGGCGTAGCAGCGGCCCAGTTTCGCGGCGGCGTAGCCGGTGTTGAATAGTCCGGCATTGAAGAAGTAGGGGCTCATGCGCCCGGATTTCAGCTTGAAAGAGCCGAACTTCAGCACTTCCAGCTCGAGGGCGAGCTCCAGGAATTCTCTCTGCCAGGATCGCATAATGCCTTCCCCGGATGGGCTCTTGATATCATTCGCGCCGTGCCGGCGGGGTCTGCGCGACCCTGCTTGCAAGTATGACACAGCCGGACCTGCGGACCAGCCGCGGGCCGGAGCGCCTACGGGAGTGCTGCATTGTTCCGGGTCATGAGTCTGAATGCCAACGGGATCCGCGCCGCCGCCAGGAAGGGTTTCTTCGACTGGCTGCCGGGCCGCAATCCCGACGTCGTTTGTATCCAGGAGACCAGGGCGCAGCTGCACCAGCTGGAGGACGAGGTGTTCCACCCGGCCGGCTATCACTGCTACTACGAAGACGCCGAGAAGAAGGGCTACAGCGGCGTGGCCGTCTACTCCCGCCACGAGCCGAAACGCATCGTGCGCGGCCTCGGCATCGAGGAGTTCGACCGCGAGGGCCGTTATCTCGAGGTGCAGCTGGAGGGCGTGGCGGTTGCTTCCGTCTATCTGCCGTCCGGCTCGTCCGGCGACGTGCGCCAGGCGGCCAAGTATCGCTTCCTCGACCACTTCCTGCCGCACCTGCGCCGGCTGCGGCGGCGGCGCAACGAGTACATCCTGTGCGGCGACTGGAACATCGCCCACCGGGAGATCGATCTCCGGAACTGGCGCTCCAACCGCAAGAACTCCGGCTTCCTGCCCGAGGAGCGCGCCTGGCTCGACCAGGTGTTCGACCGGGCCAAGCTGGTGGACGCCTTCCGCCTCGTGAACCCGAACGAAGGCGAGTACACCTGGTGGTCGAACCGGGGCCGGGCCTGGGAGAAGAACGTGGGATGGCGCATCGACTACCAGATGGTGACCCCGGGGCTCGCGCCCCTCGTCCGCCACGCCGAGGTATACCGGGAAGAACGTTTCTCCGATCACGCCCCGCTGACCATCGACTACGAGCTGGATCTTGCCGGCTGACCGCGACGCCGCCGCCGACAACCCTGCCCGCCACGCGCCGGGCACCGGCTGGCGTGATTCCGCCGCCGCCTACCTCCGGCCGCGGGTCGTGGCCATGCTGTTCCTCGGTTTCTCGGCCGGGCTGCCGTTCCTGCTCGTGTTTTCCACGCTGGGGGCCTGGCTGACCCAGGCGGGCACCAGCCGCACCGCCATCGGCTATTTCGCCTGGATCGGCATCACCTATTCGGTGAAGTTCCTGTGGTCGCCGCTGATCGACCGGCTGTCCATTCCCGTCGCGACCCGGCTGCTCGGCAAACGCCGCAGCTGGATGCTGGCCGGCCAGATCGGTATCGCCGCCGGACTGGTCGGCATGGCCTTCACCGACCCGGCGGTGAACCTCACTCAGATGGCCTGGCTCGCCCTGCTGGTAGCGTTCTCCTCCGCAACCCAGGACGTCTCCATCGACGCCTGGCGCATCGAGGCCGTGGACGAGCGCATGCAGGGCCCGATGGCCGGCGCCTACCAGACCGGCTACCGCCTGGCATTGCTCGCCTCCGGTGCGGGTGCGCTGTTCATCGCGAGCGACGCCTCCTGGCCGGCCGCCTACCTCACCATGGCCGCGCTGGTGGGCGTCGGCATCATCACGGTGCTCCTGATCGGCGAGCCGGAGGTGGACCCGGAAGTGGTACGCGCCCGCGAGCGCGACTATCTGGAGACCATCGCGCGCCTGGTGCCGGAGACCCGCAGCATGGGAGCGTCCGGGCGCTGGTTCTTCGGCGCCGTGGTCTGCCCGTTCCTGGACTTCTTCAGGAAGGCGGGACTGTTCAGCCTGGTCATCCTCGCCTTCATCTCCGTCTACCGCATCAGCGACCTGGTGATGGGCAGCATGGCCAACCCCTTCTACCTGGACCTCGGCTTCACGCTGGAGCAGATCGCCGCCATCGCCAAGGTGTTCGGCATCGGCATGACCATCCTGGGCGCGGCCATCGGCGGGGCGCTCGTGGTGCGCTACGGGGCCGTTAAGATGCTGCTCCCGGGCGCTGTGCTGGTGTCGGTCACCAACCTGCTGTTCGCGTGGCTGGCCACCCTGGGCCCGGAAGTGGGCATGCTGGTGGTGACCATCTCCGCGGACAACCTGTCGGCGGGCTTCGCCGGCTCGGTGTTCATCGCCTACCTCTCCAACCTCACCAGCCCGGGCTACACCGCCACCCAGTACGCCCTGTTCTCTTCCCTGATGACCCTGCTCGGCAAGTTCGTGAGTGGCTTCTCCGGCGTCATCGTGGACGTGTGGGACTACCAGGCGTTCTTCCTCTACGCCGCGGTGATGGGCGTACCGGCCATCGTGCTGGCGGTAATCATCGCCCGCCGTGATCGCACGGCGTCTTCCTGACCTGCCGTCCTTCTATTGTGGCCGCCCTGCGGGGGGTATCCGTCTTGCTCCTGCGAACAAAGTCGCGGCGACGGATACCCCCCGCATGACGGCCACGCTTTCAGTGGCGTGAAGGTAGCGCGAGTCAGGAGCGCTTCCTTACCCGCGCCAAACCTATCGGCGAAGGGCCCGTCAGCGGGTGGACCCGGGTTGCGGGGTCGTCCGGGCCGACTGGAGCCATGACGGCGGGAGGGAGGCCTGGCCGAAGCGAAGGAGGACAGGACGTCCGACTGAGCGTCCCCGCGACCCGGGTCCACCCGATGGCGGGCCAACGCTGATAGAAAGTCGGGTCGGGCCTGAAGGCCCTTGTATGGTAACTGGCGCCTGAAATCAGGATGATGAAG
>CAZRSA010000189.1:3092-4554 GCA_964602525.1 uncultured Woeseiaceae bacterium | reverse complement strand
CGCATCGAGCCGCCGGTACCGGACGACCATTCCTTCGGCAACGTGCAGCCCATCCTGCACGAGGTGCTGCACGCGCTGGACCGCCTGCTCGAGACCGGCGAGCCGACGACGATCGACCTGCGGGCCATGCCCTTCGGGCCGGGCGAGGAAGAGCGGCTGGAGGAGGCGCTGGGCACCGGCGAGATCACCGTGACGCTGAACGCCATGGGCGAGAGCCGCATCGTCGAATGCGCCTTCCCCGGCGTCTGGCTGATCACGCACTACAACGGCCACGACGAGATCATGGCGCGCCTGATCGAGATCACGGAGGTACCGGAGATCATCCGCGCCGAGCGCAGGGAGCTGCGCACGGGAGCGGAACGCCTGCGGCGGAGTCTCGCAGGCGAGCATTGAACGCAGCAAACAGAGGAATCGGGGTAGCAGCAATGGCAACCAGACAGACACTCGGAGAGATACTGGAACAACAGGGCGTCTCCCGCCGCGGCTTCATGAAATTCTGTGCCACCATCACCTCGATGATGGCCCTGCCTCCGTCGATGGTGTCGGCGGTGGCCCAGTCGCTGGAGAACGCGAAGCGGCCCTCGGTCATCTGGCTGCCCTTCCAGGAATGCACGGGCTGCACCGAGTCGTTCACCCGCTCGCATTCGCCGACGGTCGAGAGCCTCATCTTCAACTCGATCTCGCTCGACTATCACCATACCCTGCAGGCCGCCGCCGGCCATGCCGCCGAGGAGGCCAAGCACGAGGCGATGGAGGCCAACAAGGGCGAGTACCTGCTGCTGGTGGACGGCTCCATCCCCGTCGCCAATGCCGGCTACTCGTGCATCGCGGGAATCAGCAACGAGGAGCACCTCATGAAGGCGGCGGAGCACGCCGCCGCCATCGTCTCCATCGGCACCTGTGCGGCGTACGGCGGTATCCCGAAGGCCCGGCCCAACCCCACGGGCGCGGTAGCCGTGCGGGACCTGATCAAGGACAAGCCCATCATCAACGTGCCGGGCTGCCCGCCGATCCCGATGGTGATCACGGGCGTGCTAACCCACTTCCTGACCTTCGGTTCGCTGCCGGAGCTGGACCACGAGGGTCGTCCGGTGGCCTTCTTCGGCCAGACCATCCACGACCGCTGCTACCGGCGCACCTTCTACGACCGCGGCCTGTTCGCGGAGACTTTCGATGACGAGGGCGCGAAGAAGGGCTGGTGCCTGTACAAGCTGGGCTGCAAGGCGCCGACCACCTACAACGCCTGCGCCACCGTGAAGTGGAACCAGGGCACGAGCTTCCCCATCGAGTCGGGACATCCCTGCCTCGGCTGCTCCGAACCGGATTTCTGGGACAAGGGCGGGCTCTACCAGCCGCTGTCGGCCACCGCGTTCGGTCCCAGCTCGGCCCTGCTCGCCGCCGGTGCGGCCGGCGCGGCACTGGGCGCCGCCTCCGCGTATGCGGCACGGCGCAAACAGAAGAA
>CAZRSA010000189.1:0-2992 GCA_964602525.1 uncultured Woeseiaceae bacterium | reverse complement strand
CCGCACGTGTTCTTCTTCGAGAACATCCTCGGCTTCGGCTGGCCGTACCTGCCCAACGCCGTGGTCATGGTCACCGGCATCGTCACCATGGCCATCCTAGTCACCCTGCTGGTACGCCGCATGATCCACCCGGTGCTGCGGGTACTGAACAACGCGGACGACTACATCGCCTGGACGGTGACCTTCCTGCCGCTGCTGACCGGCACGCTCGCCTTCTATCACCTGGGCGCGCGCTACGAGACGCTGCTCGCCCTGCACATTCTGAGTGTGGAGCTGCTGATGATCTACATACCCTTCAGCAAGCTCATGCACATGTTCATGGTCTGGCCGTCCCGCTACCGCACGGGTACGGACTTCTCCCGCAGAGGTGTCGAAGCATGAATGCGACCACCGTCGAAACCCTCGAGACGATGAGGAAGAAAGCGAAGGACGCCGCCGAGCCCCGGCAGCTCTCCGACGAGGAACGGCTCGAGCGCGCCAAGGAGGCCTTCCTCGCCAACCTGGACAGCGAGATGGCCACCCACCTCGAGTCCTGCATCCACTGCGGCATGTGCGCGGAGGCCTGCCACTACCAGACCGGCACCCAGGATCCGCGCTACACGCCCATCCACAAGGTGGAGCCGCTGAAGCGCTTCTACCGGCGGGAGGTGGATCCGCTGCGGGGCATCAGGCGGCTGTTCACCAAGAAGCTGACCTTACGGGACCTGGAAGCCTGGAAGCCGCTGGTCTACGACGGCTGCAGCCAGTGCGGGCGCTGCAGCATCCTCTGCCCGATGGGCATCCACATCCAGCAGCTGATCTACGTGACCCGCGCGGGCATGGCCGCCGCCGGCCTCGCGCCCGAGGAGCTGCAGGGCCCGGCGGACGAGCAGCTCAGGGAGAACACCCTGTTCGGCGCCGGCAGCGAGCAGTTGCAGGCGAAAGTGGAGGAGCTGCGCGGCAAGGGCTACGACGTACCGCTGGACAAGGACCAGGCCGACGTGCTGGTGCTCTCCACGGCCCATGATTTCATCGGCGACTCGGACACCCTCGAGGCCACGGTGAAGGTGCTGAACCACACGGGGGTCGACTGGACCATCCGCAGCGACGCCTTCGAGTCCTCCAACTTCGGCTTCCTGTCGGGCGACGAGGCGGCCAAGAAGAAGATCAGCGAGCGCATCGTGAACGCCGCCATCGACGTCGGCGCGAAGCGGGTGATCATCTCGGAATGCGGGCATGCCTACCCCACGCTCCGGTGGGAGGCGGCGAATCTGCACCGGAAGGCGCTGCCGTTCGACGTGCAGAGCGTCTCCGAATTTCTCGCCGCCGAACTCGAGGAGGGCCGCCTGAAGGTCGAGAAGGACGACGGCGGCAACCGCACCTGGGCCTACCACGACTCCTGCAAGATGGGCCGGCTCGGCGGAGCCATCGAGGAGCCGCGTGCCGTGCTCCGTGCCATGGGCATCGAGATCAAGGAGATGGAGTCCCACGGCCGCACCAACCTGTGCTGCGGCGGCGGCGGCGGCGTGATCCTGATGGAAAGCGCCCAGGGGCTCAGACGCAAGGCCTTCACGCTGAAACGCGAGGACGTGGACAACACCGGCGCCACCGACGTGGCCGTGAGCTGCGGCGGCTGCCGCACCACGCTCGAGACCGGCAAGGCCGAGACCAACTGGAACATCAATATCCACAGCCTGGTGGAGATGGTCGCCGACCGTCTCGCCAGTTAAGGGGACAGCAAGATGGCTGAAGAACGAGTCGTAGTCGATCCGATCACCCGTATCGAGGGACACCTTCGTATCGAGGCGCAGATGTCCGGCCAGGATATCGCCCAGGCCTACTCCTCCGGCACCATGGTGCGCGGCATCGAGATCATCCTGCAGGGACGCGACCCGCGGGACGCCTGGGCCTTCGCCCAGCGCATCTGCGGTGTCTGCACGCTGGTGCACGGCATGGCCTCGGTGCGCTCCGTGGAAGACGCCCTGGATTACGAGGTGCCGCGCAACGCCGAGCTGATCCGCAACATGATGATCGGCGCCCAGTACGTGCACGACCACATCATGCATTTCTACCACCTGCACGCACTGGACTGGGTGGACGTGGTGTCGGCGCTGCAGGCGGATCCCGCGAAGACAGCGGAGCTCGCCCAGAGCATCAGCAACTACCCGAAGTCCTCCCGCGGCTACTTCTCGGACATGAAGAAGCAGCTGCAGCGCTTCGTGGACCAGGGCCAGCTCGGCATCTTCGCGAAAGCCTACTGGGGCCACCCCGCCTACAAGCTGCCGCCGGAGGCCAACCTCATGGCGGTCTCGCACTATCTGGAGGCGCTCGCATGGCAGCGGGACGTGGCCAAATTGCACGCCATCTTCGGCGGCCGGAACCCGCATCCGAACTTCGTCGTCGGCGGCGCACCCTGCCCCATCGACCTGGATTCGGACTCGGCCATCAACAGCAAGCGGCTGAACCAGGTCCAGAGCATCATCGACCAGATGAAGATGTTCACGGACCAGGTGTACGTGCCGGACACGCTGGCCATCGCCGGTTTCTACAAGGACTGGGCGGAGCGCGGCGAGGGCCTCGGCAACTTCCTGTGCTTCGGCGACCTGCCGGCGAAGAGCATGAACGACGTGGACAGCTTCTTCCTGCCCCGGGGCGTCATCCTCGACCGGGATATCTCGAAGCTCGAGGACATCCGCATGGACGACCCGGAGGGCATCCAGGAATTCGTCGCCCGCTCCTGGTACGACTATTCCGGCGGGAAGGAAGCCGGACTGCATCCGTGGGACGGCGAGACCGAGCTGAACTACACCGGGCCCCAGCCGCCCTACCAGCACCTGAACGTGGAGGATTCCTACTCCTGGCTGAAGTCGCCCCGGTGGAAGGGCCACTCCATGGAGGTAGGACCGCTCGCCCGGGTGCTGATGCTGTACGCGACCGGCCACGACCAGACGAAGGAACTGGTGCAGATGACGCTGAACCAGCTCGACGTGCCGGTGCAGGCGCTGTTCTCCAC
>CAZRSA010000188.1:0-4556 GCA_964602525.1 uncultured Woeseiaceae bacterium | reverse complement strand
CTCTCGGCGCCGTTCATCCTGACGCCGACCTACGGGACGCGCTGCTCGACGGTGGTCCTGTTCCGCGCCGACGGCGGCGCCGAATTCGTGGAGCGGCGCTTCGACCCGGCCGGCGAGATCAGCGGCGAGACCCGGATCAGTTTCCGTCTGGCCTGAAACGCGCCTGCAGCCAGGCCGAGATGTCGGCGATCTCGGCCGGGCAGACTGCGTGGGGCATCTCGTAGGTGTGCCACTCCACGGGATAGCCGGCGGCGGAGAGGGCCTCGCGGGTCTGCTCGCCGAGGCCGACCGGCACCATCGGATCCTGGCGTCCGTGAGCCATGAACACCGGCAGGTCCCGGTTGGCCGCACTGGCTTCCGCAGCCAGCGTCTCGCCCAGGGGCATCCAGGTGGAGAGCGCGATCAGCCCGGCCAGGCGCTCCGGGTAACGCATTGCCGCGTGGATGGCGATGACGCCGCCCTGGGAGAAACCGGCCAGCACGATACGTTCTGCCACGATGCCGCGCTGCCGCTCCCGCTCGATAAGCTCCACCGTGGCGGCGGCGCTCGCGCGGATGCCTTCCTCGTCCTGGCGGGCACTGCGGTCGATGGCGACGATGTCGTACCAGGCTCGCATGCGCATGCCGGCATTGATGGTCACCGGACGGACCGGCGCATGCGGGAAGACGAAGCGCAACGGGAGGTCCTGCGGCAGCCTCAGCTCCGGCACCACCGGCTCGAAGTCGTGCCCGTCGGCCCCCAGGCCGTGCAGCCAGATGACGGAGCCAACCGGATTTTCGCCGCTGCTGATCTCTACGGTCTCGAGCATGTGTCCTCCCGTTACGCGGGTTCCCGATATGGGGAGACCGCGATGGTCGTAATAGTCGCAATAGCCGAGCGCGCAGGTTACCGGGAAAATAGCCCGTCGGCAGCCTTGACCATCTATGCGCATCACTGTTATAATATGCGCAATTTTATTCATTGCCCTCCATCATGCCCGCCAGTGCCGAACAACAGATCGAGCGTCGCCGCGCCATCGCGGCCATCCTCCGTGAGCGTCCGGTCGCCACCCAGGGCGAGCTGGTGCGCGCGCTGCGCGAGCTCGGCTTCGACGCCACCCAGTCCAGCGTCTCCCGGGACCTGCGCATACTGGGCGCCGCGAAGGAGGCGGAGGGCTACCGCCTGCGCGCCGACGCGCAGGCGGCGGCCGGCGACGCCTTCGCCGAGGTGGCCGGCTTCGTGCGCGCCGTGAAACGGGCCGGCGCCAACCTGGTAGTGGTGCAGACCGGTATCGGCGCCGCGCAGCGGGTGGCGGTGGCGCTGGACCGCAGCCGCTGGCCGGAGATCGTCGGTACCCTGTCCGGCGACGACACCATCTTCGTGGCCACGGCCGGCGCGGCGGCCAGCGCCCGGCTCGAATCCAGACTCAACGACATCTTCGCGGAGCGAGAAGCATGAACTCACCGTCCTCTCCGATCCTGCTCGCCTACTCCGGCGGGCTGGACACCTCCTTCTGCGTGCCCTGGCTCAGGGAGCACTACGGCCGTCCGGTCATCACCGTCACGGTGGATACCGGCGGCATCGACGAGGACGCCCGGCGGGAACTGGCGGCGCGCTCCGAGGCGCTGGGCGCCGCGGAGCACCTGCTGATCGACGCCCGCGAGGCCTTCTTCGACGAGGTGCTCAGCTGGCTGATCGCCGGCAACGTGCGCCGGGGCGGCCTCTATCCGCTGTGCGTCGGCGCCGAGCGCGGTATCCAGGCGGCCCGCATGGCCGCCGCCGCCGCGGAGCATGGCGCCGACACCGTGGCCCACGGCTGCACGGCGGCCGGCAACGACCAGGTGCGCTTCGAGGTGGCCCTGCGCACGCTGAACCCCGCGCTGGAGGTACTGGCGCCGGTGCGCGACAACAGCTGGGCACGGGCCGACCAGCTCGCCTACCTGGAAGAACACGGTATGCCGGTACCGAAGTCGGGATCGGCCTACTCCATCAACCGGGGCCTGTGGGGCGTGACCATCGGCGGCCGGGAGACACTGGATTCGAGCGGCTCCATCCCCGAAGAGGCCTGGGTGCTCTCCGCCGGCGCGCTGGCCTCCGCCCGCGCGCCGGAGAGCCACCGCATCGGTTTCGAGCGTGGCCGGCCGGTTGCCATCGACGGCGAGCAACTGGAGCCCGTGGCGCTGATCGAGCAGCTCGAGACCCTGGGCGGCAGCTTCGCCATCGGCCGCGGCATCCACCTGGGCGACACCATCCTCGGCACCAAGGGCCGGGTGGCCTTCGAGGCCCCGGCCGCGGAGATCCTGCTCACCGCCCACCGGGAGCTCGAGAAGCTGGTGCTGAGCGGTGCCCAGCAGCGCATCAAGGATACGGTGGCGGCCGCCTACGGTGACTTCGTGCATGAGGGCCGCCAGCTCGACCCGGTGTGCCGGGACATCGAGGCGCTGCTGGCTTCCTCCCAGGAGCGGGTCACCGGCGAGGTGACGGTGCAGCTCAGGCCCGGCAGCGTCTTCGTCGAGGGCGTCGCCTCGCCGTACTCGCTGATGGCCGCCAGCAAGGGCGTCTACGGCGAGGCGGCCGGCGAGTGGACGCCGGCGGATGCGCTGGGCCACGCGCGCATCCTGTCGCTGGCCGGCATGCTGCAGACCCGCGCCGCCCGTCAGGCGGAGGACGGATGATGCGCAGCGTCGTCGTCGACAAGATCGCCTCGGTGGCCGAGCACCACGAGCTGGGCCGCGAGCTGCGCCTGGCCGAAGAGATCCCCTGCGAAGAAGGCGTGCTCGTTGCGGTGGAGGTGCTGAACAACAAGACCCGCTACAACACCATGGAGCTCACCAGCGGGCGCATGGCCACGGTGAAGCGGGGCGACGTCATCGTCGGCGCGCTCGGCCATCGCAAGGCGCTCCGGGGCTACTCCGGCCACCTGCCGAAGACCCTGGCTCCCGGCGACACCGTGCAGTTGCTGAACATCGGCGGCGTGCTCGGCATCTGTGACTCGGTGAACCCGGACGTGGGTCCGCCGTTCGAATGCCGTGTGCTCGGCACGGTGCTCACCTTCCCCTATCTCGGCGAACGCATCGGCGTGCCGGCCCGGGTGGGCGAATTCCCGCTGGACTACGATGCCCCGCTGGACGTGCAGGGCGTGCCCGTGATCGCGCTGGCCGGCACCTGCATGGACTCGGGCAAGACGGCGGCGGCCTGCGCCATCGTCAGCCGGCTGCGGCACAACCGTCACCGGGTGGCGGCCGGCAAGGCTACCGGGGTGGCGCTGCGCCGGGACGTACTGGCCATGGAGGACGCGGGTGCCGGCGAGGGGCTCCTGTTCATGGACTTCGGTGTGGTGACCACCAGCGCCGCGAACGGACCCGCCCTCACCCGCTCGCTGCTGACGAAGCTGGCGGAGGACCGGCCGGATGCCATCGTCATGGAGCTGGGTGACGGCCTCCTCGGACCCTATGGCGTGGCGGCCATCCTGGACGATCCCGCCCTGAAGGCGGCGTTCACCGCCGTGGTGCTGTGCGCCAACGACCCGGTGGCTTCCTGGGGCGGCGTCAAGCTGCTGCGCGAGGCCCACGGCATCGAGCCGGTGGTTGTGACGGGGCCGGCCACGGACAACGCGGTGGGCATCGACATGATCGTCGAGGGCCTGGATGTGGCCGCCGTCAACGCGCTGACCGACGGGGTGCGCCTCGGCGACCTGGTGGCCGCACACGTCGGCCTCGGCGGAGAGCCGTCGTGAGCGCCGGAGAGCGGGTCATCCCCACCCTGGTGCTGGGCGGCACCGGCTACGTGGCGGGCGAGTTCCTGCGGCTGCTCACCGGCCACCCGCACCTGACGCTTGCCGCCGCCGTCTCGGGCAGCCGGGCGGGCGAGCCGATCGGGGCGGTGTTCCCCCAGCTCGGCGCCGCCTTCGGCAACGCGGCGTTCGCGGGCGCCGACGACGTGCCGGCGCTGCTGCAACGCCACGAGGAAGTGGCGGTGTTCTCCGCCGCCCCCCACGGCGCCTCCGCGCCGATGCTGGCGCAACTGCTCGCCGATGCCGGGGGTGCCGGCAGCCGGCTGCATATCGTGGACGCCTCCGCCGATTTCCGCTTCCCTGCCCGCGCGGCCTTCGAGGCGGTGTACGGCCAGGACCACGGGGCACCGGAGCTCTTCGACGCGTTCCGCTGTGCGGTGCCCGAGCACCTGGCGGAGACCGGCACCGCCCATGCCGCCCATCCGGGCTGCTTCGCCACCTCGGTGCTGCTGGGCGCCGTGCCGCTGCTCGCCGCCGGGCTGATACACCCCACGATATTCGTCGCCGGCATCACCGGCAGCACGGGCTCCGGCCGTACGCCGACGGCGACCACCCACCATCCGGAGCGCCACAGCAACCTGTTCGCCTACAAGCCGCTGGCGCACCGGCACGCGCCGGAGATCGCCACGCTGTCGGAGGCGGCCAGCGGGGTCGCTGCGAACTTCAGTTTCATCCCCCACTCCGGCCCGTTCGCCCGCGGCATCCATTCCACGCTGCAGGCGCCGCTGGCCGCCGGCGCCGACCGGGACGCCCTGGCCGCCGCCCTCGCCGACTACTACCGGGA
>CAZRSA010000187.1:0-4613 GCA_964602525.1 uncultured Woeseiaceae bacterium | reverse complement strand
AGACCATGGTCATCCCGCCGAGCCAGCACAAGCCCGAACACATGGACGTGGCGCAGAAGGCCGTCGAGCAGGCAGCCGGCGCGCCCGCTCCGGAACCGGCTCACGTGGCCACGTCCGCCTCGGATGCGGCACCCGCCGCCGCGGCGCTGCCCACGGCCAAGCTGCAGGTGCTCTCGGGGGCTTTCGCCGGACGCGAACTTGACCTCACCAAGGCGCTGACCACGCTCGGCCGCCCCGGCGTACAGGTCGCGGCCATCACCCGGCGTGCCGAGGGCTACTACGTGGTGCACGTGGAGAGCGGCAAGGAAGGCGACTATCCCCGGGTGAACGGGGAGTCCATCGGCCCCCAGGCGCGCAAGCTGGCCGACAACGACGTGCTGCAGCTCGCCGGCGTGAAGATGGGCTTCTTTCTGACCTGACGGGCCGGCGCCCGGCCCGGTGACTTATTCGGTGACCTTGATCACCCGTTCCGTCACCCGGCAGACCAGTTCGTAGGGGATCGTCCCGGCGCAGCGGGCCACTTCCTCCACCGGCAGTCCCCGGCCCCAGAGCACCACCTCGTCGCCCACCGCGGCGTCGGGTAGCTCCGTGACGTCCACGGTGATCATGTCCATCGATACCCGGCCGGCGATGGCCGCGCGGTGGCCGCCCACCAGCACCGGCGCACCGTCGGGCATGCACCAGGGGTAACCGTCGCCGTAACCCACGGCCGCGATACCGAGCCGCATGTCCCGCTCCACCCGGTAGCGCCCGCCGTAGCCGACGCGCTCGCCGGCCGCCACCCGCTTCACCGCAATCAGCGTCGAGAGGAACTCCATGGCGGGCTGGAGCCCGAGGTCCGCACCCGTGCCGTCCGGGAAAGGCGAGATGCCGTACAGGGAGATGCCGGGACGGATCCACGCGGGACCCAGCCCCGGCATGTCCGTCGACAGGGCGTCCAGGTCCGGTTTCCAGCCGAGAATGGCCGCGGAGTTGGCCAGTGTCACCGCGCCGTCGAAGCCGTCGGCAGCCGCCTGCAGAGCACGGATCTGGGCCGGCGTCATGCCGTCGTCCAGACGCTCGGCCTGGGCAAAATGGGTCATCAGCCTGAGTTCGGCCACGGCGGGAGCCGCCCGCAGGGCGCGCACCGCCTCCGCGACGTCGGCGGGGGCGATGCCGAGCCGGTGCATGCCGGTGTCCACCTTCAGCCAGACCGGCAGGGGGAGTTCCGCAGGGGCATCGGCCAGCAGGCGCAGCTGCTCCGGGCAATGCACCACCAGCTCCAGGCGATGCGCCATCGCGAGTGCCAGGTCGTGGGCGTCGAACACGCCCTCGAGCAGCACCAGGGGTTTGTCGACGCCGGCCTCACGCAGCCGCAGTGCCTCCTCCATGCGGGCCACCGCGAAGGCGTCCGCCGCGTCCAGTGCCGACGCGGCGGCCACAAGTCCGTGGCCGTAACCGTTCGACTTGATGACGGCCATCACCCGGTAGCCGGGGGCGCGTCGTTCGAGTTCTGCCAGGTTGTGCCGGAGTGCGCCGGTATGCACCCGGGCGCAGGCCGTCGCCCTCACTGATACGGTCCGTCGCCCCAGGCGTCCGGCGCCCAGTTCTCGAACTTGGTGAAGCGGCCGAGGAAGGTGAGCGGGAACTCGCCCGTAGGGCCGTTGCGCTGCTTGGCGATGCTGATATCCGCGATGCCCTTGCGCGGCGAGTCCGCATCGTAGACCTCGTCCCGGTAGATGAAGCAGATGATGTCCGCATCCTGCTCGATGGCACCGGACTCGCGCAGGTCCGACATCACGGGTTTTTTGTCCTGGCGCTGTTCGACGCTGCGGTTCAGCTGGGAGAGCGCGATGACCGGCACCGACAGCTCCTTGGCCAGTGCCTTCAGGGAGCGGGAGATCTCCGAGATCTCCGTGGCTCGGTTCTCCTTGTTGCCCGGAACCTGCATCAGCTGCAGGTAGTCGACGACGATCAGCCCGAGGCCGCTCTCGCGTTTCAGCCGCCTGGCCCGGGCTCTCATCTCGGTGGGCGACAGGGACGGGGTGTCGTCGATGAAGATCGGCGCGTCGTCCATGAGCTGTACCGCCGTGTTGATCCGCGACCAGTCCTCGTCCGGGAAGCCGCCCGTGCGCAGCTGGCTCTGATCCACCCGACCCAGCGAGGAGATCATGCGGAAGGCGATCTGGTCGGAGCTCATCTCCATCGAGTAGATCGCCGTCGGCACCTTGGCGCCGATGGCGGCGTTCTCGGCGATGTTGATGGCGAGCGTCGTCTTGCCCATCGACGGCCGCGCCGCGATGATGACCAGATCGCCGTTCTGCAGACCGGCCGTCATCTTGTCGAACTCGGTGTAGCCGGTGGAGATGCCGGTAATGTCGCCGTCCGACTGGTGCAGCATGTCGATGCGGTCGATGGTCTCGGGCAGGATGGCCTTCAGGCGCCTGAAGCCGCCGCGGCGCGAGCCCTGCTCCGCGATCTCGAAGACCCGGCGCTCGGCGTCGTCCACCAGTTCACCGGAGCTGCGGCCCTCCGTGGAGAACGCGCTGCCCGCGATCTCGTTGCCGGCGGAAATCAGCTGACGCAGAACAGAGCGTTCCCGCAGGATCTCTGCGTAGGCGCGTACGTTGGCCGAACTCGGCGTCTCGTTGGCAAGGGTGGCCAGGTAATCGAGCCCGCCGACCTTCGCGAGTTCGCCCCGGTTCTCCAGATGCTCGTGCAGCGTGACGGCGTCGGAGGGCTGGCCGCTCTCCGACAGGCGGCCGATGGCCTCGAAGATGAGCCGATGATCCTTGCGGTAGAAATCCTCGGCGGTGACGATGTCGGCCACCTTGTCCCAGGCGGCGTTGTCCAGCATCAGCCCGCCCAGCAGTGACTGTTCGGCCTCGATACTGTGCGGAGGCACCCTCAGGCGCGATTCGGCGGCCTCGCGCGCCTCCTGTTCGTCCAGTGCCCGTACCATCCTCGCTGCTTTCTCCCCCGTGCGGCTGCCCGCCACTCTAGGCGCCGGTCTCCGGCTCTTCCGGCACCACCACCACGGTAATGTCCACGTCGACGTCGGCGTGCAGATGCAGGCCGATGGTGTGCTCGCCGGCCTCGCGCAGCGGACCCTCCTCCGGCAGCCGCACCTCGGCGCGCTCCACCTCGACGCCCCTCTCGGTCAGCGCATCGGCAATCTCGGCGGTGCCCACGGAGCCGAACAGCTTGCCCTCGGGGCCCACCTTGGCCGAAATTTCCACGCGCGTGTCCGCGAGTTTCGCGGCCCGCGTCTTCGCCGCATCCAGCTCCTCGGCAGCCTGCTTCTCCAGCTCCTGCCGCATGGCCTGGAACTTCGCCACGTTCTCTTTAGTGGCCAGTGTCGCCTTGCCCTGGGGCAGCAGGTAATTGCGGCCGTAGCCGGATTTCACCGTCACCTTGTCACCGATGGTGCCGAGGTTCTCGATTTTCTCGAGCAATATTACTTCCATTGCATTCACCCGTTGTCAGCGTGCTGCGCCAGGCAGCCTAAGTTACCAGATTCACTCCTGCCCGGAGACAGCCGGAATCCTCCGGCGGATGTCGATCCAGGCATCCAGGTAGCCACCCAGGGACAGCGCCCCGATGACGGCACCCGAGACCGGCGACGGCAGTATCGCCACTACGTATATCACGATCAGCAGCGCCGGCGGCCATTGCCGCGCCACGAACACCCCGTGCACCAGCGCAAGACCCTGCACCACGAACGCCACCAGCAGTGCCAGAGCCGAATTCACCAGCCAGGGCGAAGCCGTAAGCGTGGCCGCCAGGCTGATGACGGCGGTGGTCAGCGCGAGCGTACGCCCCAGATTCAGTTCCCGGAAGCGGCCGAATACGGGCCCGCGTTCCGGCAGCAGCGCATACAGTGCGTAACCCAGCAGGATCACCAGCATGGCGCCGACCCAGCTCATGCCGAAGGCCAGCCCGGTGATCAGCACCTGTGCCGTCGCCACGAAAGCCGAGGCATCCATGGCCATGCCGCCGGCCTCGGAAATGTTCCCGGCGAACTGCTCCAGGAACGGCTGCCAGAGCGCCGCCACGTCGTCCACCGCCACGTAGAACACGGCTATCGACACCAGCATCAGGACCGCGAGCGCCTGGGCGGTCAGCGTGAGCGAGCGGGTGGACACAAGCAGCCAGACCGCGGCCAGGCTGCCGCCCTGGGCCAGAGCCAGGTACCACACCAGCGACCCCTGGAAGTCCTGCATCACGGCGACTGCGGCGATCAGCAACAGGGAGGCCAGCAGCGCTGCCGCCGCCCCCTCGCGCAGGCCCCGGGCGAGCGCGGTCAGCACCGTGGTGGCGCCGCTCAGCACCGGCAGCACCGGGAACAGCGCCGCGATCACCAGCACCGCCCGATGGAAGCGGGCCGTAATCCAGACAGCGATCAGTCGCATGAGACCCGCCGCCGGCCCGTGTACCTGGAAAGGCCGGCGGCCCGGCCCGTCAGTGACGGTCGGTGTAGGGCAGCAGCGCCAGATAACGGGCGCGCTTGACGGCCGTGGACAGCTGGCGCTGGTAGTGCGACTTCGTGCCGGTGATGCGGCTGGGAACGATCTTGCCGGTCTCCGTGATGAAGCTCTTCAGCAGACCGATGTCCTTGTAATCGATCTCCTCGA
>CAZRSA010000186.1:3221-4681 GCA_964602525.1 uncultured Woeseiaceae bacterium | reverse complement strand
GCATCGATCTGGGGTGCGGTGAGTTCGCGCTCCTCGAACCACAGATCCAGTATCCTGTCGATGCGCTGCTGATCCTCGCTGGTCGGTTCTTTCATGGTGCTCACCACAGACACTTTACATAACAGAGAATACTGCATTACGGGCGCGGCGGGGTGTTCCGGCGCTGCGTCGCCGGGACGAAGCACTTGCTGCACAGACGCTATGACAGAATGACGAGCTACCGCTGCGAACCAGTGCGCAAAGCCGCCCGACCGGCGGCCCGGGCTGGTGCGTTCCTCTGCGTCGTGCTGGCGCTGGCGGCCTGCGGCGGTGAGCCGGCCGCGCCGGAGGAGCAGATCCGCGCCCTGGTCGAGCGCACCGCCGACGCCGCCGGGGACGGCGACGTGAGTAGCGTCGCGGACGCCCTGCACCCGGACTACCGTGACGCGCGCGGTAACGACCGCGCCGCGATCGAGCGGCTGCTGCGCCTGCAGCTGCTGCGCGGCGGCAGCCTCGTGGTGCTGCCGGACATCGAGCAGGTGCAAGTGCACGGCAGCGACGCCGCCCGCGTGCGCATGACGGTGCGCTTTGCCGGTGCCGACCTGAGTCGGCTGTCGCTGGACGGGGGTGCGCGCCGCGTCGAGCTCGACCTGGTCAGGGATGAGGATTGGCGGGTGATCTCCGCACGCTGGGGCCGGCTCGACCGGACGCTGCGCTGACCGGGGGTGCTGTCGCCCGGCGTCGCGCATATTGCTACAGTGTCCGACACGGGCACCGGCGCCCGCCACCGGAAAGGGAGAGAACGACCATGCAGAGGAACACCTTGCTGATACTCGCCGCCGCGGCCACTCTCGGGCTCAGCGCATGCGGCGGTGACGACGACGGCGCGAAGGCCCGCGAGGACGCGGCCGCGGCTATGGAGGAGGCTGCCGGAAAGACGGGTGAAGCCGTCGACAAGACCATGGACGCCGCCCGGGAGACCGGCGAGCAGATGGTCGAGGATGCGAAAGCAGCCGGCGAGGACGCGAAGGCGGCAGCGGGCAAGGCCTACGACGATGCCAGGGCGGCAGGCGAGGAAGCCGTGGAGAAGACGAAACAGAAAGCCGGCGAACTCATGGACAAGGCCGACGCGGAACGCGAGGACGCGGAGAAAGCGGCCGAAGACACGGGGTACTGAGCGCGGTCTCCGGCCTGCGCCGGCCGGGGTCCAGGGATGAAGAGAGCCCGCTTATGCCGAGACACCCGATGCGGCCGGCGCCCGGCCTGCTCGCGCTGGCCGCCTGCCTCGCCGTCGCCGGCTGTGCCACCAGCCGCTTCGATGCCGAGCCGCCGACGGTGCAGCTGGACCGTGTCCGGCTGATCGACGCCGACTGGGCCCGCCAGAGTTTCGTGCTGGAATTCGCCGCGGAGAATCCGAACGGGTTCCCGCTGCCGGTGCGCTCGGTGGATTACACCGTGCATCTGGCGGGGCAGCAGTTCGC
>CAZRSA010000186.1:0-3121 GCA_964602525.1 uncultured Woeseiaceae bacterium | reverse complement strand
GGTTATCCGGGCACGGTCATCTACCAATAACTCACTGATTCACCGTGCCTGACGGGGGTGTCTCCCCGTGGTCGAACCGGCGTCTGCATTGCCGATTGACCGCCGCAGGTCCGCCTGTTGTAAATTAGTCGATCGCGGGCGCGACCCGGTCACGGCGCCGGGACGTCCCCGGCACGGACCCGGCCCCCCATCACCAGAAACCCGGACCGGAGCGCATCGCACACGATGCCGGCTCCGCTCCCCATGCGCCAGGTGTAGTCATGACCAAGCCGACCGAAGGATCGCTCTACGATCCCGCCTTCGAGCGGGACAGCTGCGGGTTCGGGCTCATCGCCAATCTCGACGACGAGCCGAGCGCGTGGGTCGTGGAGACCGCAATCGGGGCTCTGCGGCGACTGACTCACCGTGGCGCCGTGGCGGCAGACGGCAAGACCGGTGACGGCTGCGGGCTGCTGCTGAAGATGCCGGACCGGTTCCTGCGCGGCGTCGCCGCGGAGGCGGGCATGGAACTGGGCTCGCGCTATGCCGCGGGCACCGTCTTCCTGCACCGGGACGAGGATCTGCGCGAGCGCGGCCGCCGCCGGCTGGCGGAGGAAGTGGAGCGGGCGGGCCTGCAGGTGGCCGGCTGGCGGGACGTGCCGGTGGATACCTCCGTGTGCGGCGAAGAGGCGCTGCGCACCCTGCCGCACATCGCCCAGCTGTTCGTCAACGCGCCTGCCGGCATGGCGCGGGCGGCGTTCAACCGCCAGCTGTTCATGGCACGCCGGCGCGCCGAAAACGGCCTGGCCGACTCCGACGACTGTTTCTACGTGGCGAGCCTCTGCGCCAACACCATCTCCTATAAGGGCATGGTGATGCCCGCCGCCCTGCCGGTGTTCTACCCGGATCTCCGCGACCCGCGCATGGAGACTTCTGTGGCCGTCTTCCACCAGCGTTTCTCCACCAACACCTGGCCGCAATGGCGCCTGGCCCAACCGTTCCGTTTGCTCGCCCACAACGGCGAGATCAACACCATCCGCGGCAACCGCAACTGGGCGCGGGCGCGGGCGGCCAACTTCACCTCCGAGAAGCTGCCCGACGTCTCCGACCTGATGCCGCTGGTCTCGCTGTCGGGTTCGGACTCCTCCAGCCTGGACAACATGCTGGAGGTGATGCTCGCCGGCGGCATGGACGTGCTGCAGGCCATGCGTATCCTGATCCCGCCGGCCTGGCAGGGCATGGACGACATGGACCCGGACGTGCAGGCCTTCTACGAGTTCTTCGGCTGCCACATGGAGGCCTGGGACGGCCCCGCCGGCATCGTGCTGACCGACGGCCGCTACGCTGCCTGCACGCTGGACCGGAACGGCCTCAGGCCCGCCCGTTACGTGCTCACCCGCGACCGCCATCTCACGGTGGCCTCGGAGGTGGGCGTCTGGGAGTACAACGCCGCCGACGTGGTCCGCAAGGGCCGGCTCGGTCCCGGCGAGATGATCGCCGTCGATCTGGAGACCGGGGAGCTGCTCGATACCCGGCGCATCCACGACACGCTGAAGACCCGCGCGCCGTATAAACGCTGGCTGAAGCAGGGCGTGCGCTACCTCGACTCCGAGCTGGTGGACGTGCACATGGCGGCGGAGCCGTTCGACACCCGCACGCTGGCCCGCTACCAGAAGATGTTCAACCTCACCGCCGAGGAGCGCAACGAGGTCATCCGGGTGCTGGCCGAGGCTCAGGCCGAGGCGGTGGGCTCCATGGGCGACGACACGCCCATGCCGGTGCTCTCCCGCCAGGTGCGCCCGCTGTTCGATTTCTTCCGCCAGCAGTTCGCCCAGGTCACCAACCCGCCCATCGACTCGCTGCGCGAGCGCATCGTGATGTCGCTGCAGACCAATATCGGCCGGGAATGCAACCTGTTCGAGCTGACCTCCGAGCACGCCCACCAGGTCATCATGAACTCGCCGGTGCTGTCCCAGCGCAAGCTGCGCCAGCTGGTCAGCGACGAGATGTTCGGCGACTCGACGGAGTTCATCGAACTGAACTATCCCCGGGACATGCCGCTGCCCGAGGCGCTGGACGACATCTGTGCGAAGGCGGCCGACGCCGTACGCGGCGGCAAGCTGCTGGTGATGCTCTCGGACCGCTACATCAAGCGCGACCACATGCCGGTGCACTCGCTGCTGGCCACCGGCGCCGTGCATCATCACCTGGTGAGGCTCGGGCTGCGCTGCGACTGCAATATCATTGTGGAGACGGGGTATGCCCGCGACCCCCATCACTTCGGCTGCCTGATCGGCTACGGCGCGACGGCGGTCTATCCCTACCTCGCCTACCAGTGCCTGCACGACATGGCGCGGCGGGGCCACGTGGACACGCGCCGCGAGAGCGCCCTGCAGCTCGGCCGCAGCTATCGGCGCGGCATCCGCAAGGGGCTGTTCAAGATCATGTCCAAGATGGGCATCTCGGCCATCTCGAGTTACCGGGGCGCGCAACTGTTCGAGATCGTCGGCCTCGGCGACGAGGTGGTGGAGCGCTGCTTTCGCGGCACCGTCAGCCGGGTGCAGGGCGCGGACTTCGCCGACCTGCACGAAGATCAGACCCGCCTGGCGGAGCTCGCCTTCAACGACATCGCGCCGGTGAACCAGGGCGGCCTGCTGCGCTACGTCCACGGCGGCGAGTACCACGCCTACAACCCGGACGTGGTGGCCACCCTGCAGGCCGCGGTGCGCACGGGCGACTACGAACGCTACCGGCAATACGCCCGGTTGGTGAACGAGCGGCCCGCGGCGGCATTCCGCGACCTCATGCGGCTGAAGGCCTCGGACAACCCGGTGACCGTGGAAGAGGTGGAGCCGGAGGAAAAGATCCTGCCCCGCTTCGACAGCGCCGGCATGTCCCTCGGCGCGCTGTCGCCGGAGGCTCACGAGGCGCTGGCCATCGCGATGAACCGGCTCGGCGCCCGCTCCAACTCCGGCGAGGGCGGCGAGGACCCGGACCGCTACGGCACCGAGCGGATGTCCAAGATCAAGCAGGTGGCCTCGGGACGCTTCGGCGTCACCGCCGAGTACCTGGTCAACGCCGAGGTGCTGCAGATCAAGATCGCCCAGGGCGCGAAGCCCGGCGAGGGCGGCCAGCTGCCCGG
>CAZRSA010000185.1:0-4706 GCA_964602525.1 uncultured Woeseiaceae bacterium | reverse complement strand
AACGACAGAGGGTTGACAGGAATCCCTTCATAGAAGGAGGGCCTTCAGGCCCGATACCTACCTTCTATCGGCGGCGGCCTGCCATCGGGAGGGTAAGACTGGTGGGGACGCTCAGTCGGACGTCCTGTCCTCCTTCGCTTCGGCCGGGCCTCCTTCCCGCCGTCCTGGCTCCAGTCGGCCCGGAGTCCGTCAGCCGGCCTTGCGGCGGGCCTCGACGGCGTCGCGGAGGCCGGCGATCAGCATCGCCACCTCCATCGCCTGCTCGTAATTCAGCCGGGGGTCTACCTGGGAGCGGTAGGCCCGCTTGAGGTCGGCGTCCGCCAGCCCGCGCGCACCGCCGGTGCACTCGGTGACGTTGTCGCCGGTGAGTTCCAGGTGGACGCCGCCCAGGTAGCTGCCCATCTCCCTGTGGATGCGGAAGGCGGACTTGAGTTCGGAGACGATGTTGTCGAAGCGCCGCGTCTTGAAGCCGCCCGAGGTGCTCTCGGTGTTGCCGTGCATCGGGTCGCATACCCACAGCACCGGACTGCCCGTGGCGCGGGCCGCCTGGATCAGGGGCGGCAGCCCTTCGTCCACCTGCTTCGCACCGAGACGGTGGATCAGCGTGAGCCGGCCGGGCTCGTTGTGCGGATTGAGGACGCCGATGAGTTCCTGCAGCCATTCTGCGGTCATACCGGGGCCGATCTTCACACCCATCGGGTTCGTGACGCCGCGGAAATACTCGACGTGGGCGCCGTCCACGTTGGCGGTGCGCATGCCGATCCAGGGGAAATGGGTGGTCAGATCGTACCAGCGGTCCCGGCGCAGCCGGGTCTGTGCCTGCTCGTAGTGCAGGTGCAGGCCCTCGTGGCCGGCGTAGATGTCCGCCCGCCGGGTGTGGTGGATGGGCCGGCCGGAGATGGACTCGAAAAAATCCAGCGAGTGGGAGATGGCGTCGGCCACGCGCTGGTATTCCGCCGCCATGGGCGAGTGGCCCACCCAGTCCAGGTCCCAGTTCTCCGGGTGGTGCAGATCGGCGAAACCGCCGTCCACGAGCGAGCGGACGAAGTTCAGCGTGAGCGCCGCGCGCTCGTAACCCCGCAGGATCAGCTCCGGATCCGGCAGCCGGTCCGCGGCCGTGAAGGGGCTGCGGTTGATCAGGTCGCCGCGGAAACTCGGCAGCGTCTCGCCGTCCCGGGTCTCCGTGTCCGCCGAGCGCGGCTTGGCGTACTGGCCGGCCATGCGACCCACGCGCACCACCGGCTTCTTCAGACCGTAGAGCATTACCAGCGACATCTGCAGCAGGATCTTCAGCTTCTGCACGATGCTCTCGGAGGTGCAGTCGTCGAAGGTCTCGGCGCAGTCGCCGCCCTGCAGCACGAACGCCTCGCCCCGCTGGGCGCTGGCGATGTGCTGCTTCAGGTTGTCCACCTCCCAGGAGGTGACCAGAGGCGGCAGGCGGCTCAGCCTGGCGACGGCATCGTCCAGGGCGTCGCGGTCGGGATAGGCCGCCTGCTGGGTCGCCTCGCGGCTCTGCCAGCTGGTGGGGTGCCAGTTCGTCTGTGCGGTGCTTCGGGACATCGTGGGAATATGCCACGGCCTTTGCTGCAAAGCAAAACTTTCAGGGATTCAAATAAGTTACGCACGAAATCGTTGGCCCTTCACCGGCCCTTAACCGATCGCAGCCACAGGGCGGGGCTGCCCGGGAGGACGGCCTGTGCGGCCGTCGCCATCGGGGAAACCCTCAGTGGCGGCCCGAACGGGCAGATGGGACAATCGCAGCATCAATCCCCATCCCCTTTGTAACTTGAGCAAGCCGGCTCGCGGCCTAGCCGGGCCGGCCGGGAGTGAAAGCCATGAAAGACATCCTGAAACGGCTCGGTCTGGAGGCCGAAAACCACGGGACCTGGTGCGGCAGCAAGGCCATAGAGAAGAATCCCGGAACTCCCATCGTGTCGGTCAACCCGGCCACGGGCGAAGTGCTAGGCAGCGTTCGGGCCAGCAGCGAGGGCGAATACGACCGGCTCATGGTCGCCGCCCGCGACGCCTTCGCGGAGTGGCGCAACACACCCGCTCCGGTGCGCGGCGAGGCCGTGCGGCGCATCGGTCTCGCGCTGCGCGACAACAAGGACGCACTGGGCAGCCTGGTCAGCCTGGAGAACGGCAAGATCAAGGCCGAGGGCGATGGCGAGGTGCAGGAGATGATCGACATCGCCGACTTCGCCGTGGGCCAGTCACGCATGCTCTACGGCAAGACCATGCACTCGGAGCGTCCCTCCCACCGCATGTACGAACAATGGCATCCGCTGGGCGTGGCCGGGATCGTCACCGCCTTCAATTTCCCCGTCGCCGTCTGGTCGTGGAATGCGCTGATCGCCGCGGTCTGCGGCAACATCTCTGTCTGGAAGCCTTCGCCCAAGACGCCGCTGATCTCCCTGGCGGTGCAGAAGATCTGTAACGAGGTACTGACCGACCTGTCGCATCCGCCGATCTTCAACCTATTCAACGACGGCGGTACCGAACGCGCCGAGGCCTTCGTCGATGACCCCCGGGTGGATCTCCTCTCCTTCACGGGCTCGACGGCGGTGGGCCGCAGGGTTGGCGAGCGGGTCGCCGCGCGTATGGGACGGAGCCTGCTGGAACTGGGCGGCAACAACGCGATCATCGTGGACGAATACGCCAACATGGACCTAGCCGTGCCGGCCATCGTGTTCGGCGCCGTCGGCACGGCCGGCCAGCGCTGCACCACCACGCGGCGCGTGCTGGTGCACGACTCCCGCCGCGACGAACTGAAGGAGCGCCTGATCCGCGCCTACGACCAGGTGCGCATCGGTGATCCGCTGGACGAGGGGACGCTGATGGGTCCGCTGATCGACAACCAGGCGGTCACCAATTTCGAACGTGCCATCGAGGACATCCTGGCCCACAACGGCAAGGTGCTGTACGGCGGCCACCGGCTGGACCGGCCCGGTTTCTACGTGGAGCCGACCCTGGTGATGGCCGAGAACCACTGGCCGATCGTGCAGGCGGAGACCTTCGCGCCCATCCTCTATCTCATCGGCTACGAGGCGCTGGACGAAGCGCTGGCCCTGCACAACGGCGTGGGCCAGGGCCTGTCCTCGGCCATCTTCACCGACCGGCTGCAGCACGCCGAGCGCTTCCTGTCAGCGGGCGGTTCGGACTGCGGCATCGCCAACGTGAATATCGGTACGTCGGGGGCCGAGATCGGCGGCGCCTTCGGCGGCGAGAAGGAGACGGGCGGCGGCCGGGAATCCGGCTCCGACGCATGGAAGGCCTACATGCGCCGTCAGACGACCACCATCAACTGGGGCACCGAGATGCCGCTGGCCCAGGGTATCCGCTTCCGCATCTAGGCAGGTTTGCCGCCGGGCATCCCGCCCGGCGGTCGCCCCTCATTCCGCGCCGGCGGCCTCCGCCGGCGCGAGCAGCCCGTACAGCAGGCCCACCCACTGGGCCGGTTCGAACATGCCCATCTCGTTGTGCACGGCGTCGAAGTCCGCCGTGGGGTTGGCGGCCTGCACCTGCTCCAGGCTCATGCCGTCCGCGATCATCGCATTGATGGAGTCGCGCACCGTGGCGAGCATGTCCCGGTAGGCGCGCAGGTCGTCCCGGGTCGCGATCGGCCCGTGGCCGGGAATGATGACGCTGTCGTCGTCGGTCATTGCCAGCACCGAATTGACGGCCTCGATGACACCGTCCACCGAGCCGCCGCTGCCGCCGTCGATGAAGGGATACATCTTGTGGAAGAAGGTATCCCCCATGTGGAAGACGTTGGCGCCGTCGAAGTGGATGATGCTGTCGCCGTCGGTGTGGGCGTGCGGCGTGTGGAACGCCCGGATCGTCTCGCCGTTGAGATGGAAGCTCACCCGGTCGTTGAACGTGACCACGGGCAGCGCCTCGGGCGGCGAGGCGGGCACCTCCCGGTTGAAGGCCTCCAGGAACTGGTCCTCGCTCATGCGCTCGCGTACGTTGTCGTGGGCAACGATCACCGAGCCCGTCTCGCCGAAGTTCTCGTTGCCGCCGACGTGGTCGAAGTGCCAGTGGGTATTGAACACGAACTCCACCGGCTGGTCCGTCAGTTTCGCGATGGCCGCGCGGATCTTCGGCGTCAGCGGCGCGAACTGATCGTCGATCAGGAAGACGCTGTCTTCCCCGACCGAGAGCCCCATGTTGCCGCCCCGGCCGGTCAGCATGTAAAGGCCGTTGCCCAGGTCGCGCACCCCGATCTCAACGTCTGCCATGCCGTCGTCCTGACCCTGTGCGGGAACGGCGGCCATCGCCATGCCCATCGCTGCAGCCGCCCCTATCGCTCTCAACTTCATCGATTCTCTCCTCTCAGCCGGCATCACGCCGGGCGATGCTCTCGAAACGGTTTTTCTCCCGGTTCTTCACCACCTCGTCGGCGGCGAAGATAGTCCCGCTCATCGCTATGTACACCCCGGGGCCCAGCGTCTGGGCGGCGGCCGTCGCCATGCCGACGTTGAACACCGCATCGGTGCTGCGGAACCGTGCGGGGCTCAGCGCGCCGGTGAGTACGATGACGCGATCGGCGAGCCCGTCCAGCGCCAGCGCGGTCTTAACCATGGTGTCGGTGCCGTGGGTGATCACGTAACGCGGCGCCGTGTCGTCGGCGATGTACCCGCGGATGCGCGCCCGGTCGGCTTCGTCAATATCGAGACTGTCCTTGCGCAGCAGCGAGACCACCT
>CAZRSA010000184.1:0-4720 GCA_964602525.1 uncultured Woeseiaceae bacterium | reverse complement strand
CTGTGTTCGGTCATCAGGAAATCCCATGCGAAAAAGTGTGTCGTACTTCGATGGGGAGCATGCCAATTGGTTCCCTGCCCGTCGATACCGGACGGGGGTTACGCAGGCGCTTGCCCGCGCGGATATTCCGGTCAGGGGTCGAGGCCGAAATTGATGCGGATGCGGATTCGCTCGTCGGCCGGCCAGCCGCTCGCGGCGGGCGGCTGGTAACGCCACTGGCTGACGGCTTCGACGGCGGCCTGGTCGAACGTGTCGGCGGGCCGGGCGTCCGTCACCTCGATCACACGGGGACGGCCTGCCGCCGTGAGCGAGAACTCGACGTCCACCCAGCCTTCCACGCCGCGCATCTCGGCGGCGCGCGGATAGGACGGCGGCACGTAGGTGATGCGTTCGGGCCGCGCGGGCGGCGCCGTGTCCGCCGCGGCGGGTTCCTCCCCGCGCGAGACGGCCTGGGCAGGCGCCGTGTCTGCCGTGACCGCGGCCACCGGACCTCCGTCGCCTGCGGACGCGTCGGCCGCGGGTTCGTCCGTCACCGCCGGCTCTTCCGCCGCTGCCTCCTCCGCCGCTGCTTCATCGACGGGGCCCGGCTCGCCGGTCGTGTCTTCCTGCGGGGCTGCGTCTCCGGCGGCCGCATCCGTTGCAGCCGGCGCCACGGGCTCTGCGGGTGCCTGCGACTCCCGGACGGGTTCGACCGGCGCCGGGGTCGCGTCGCCGGGCGCGGCGGCTGCCGTTTCCTCTTCGGACGGCCCCGGCGTTGCCGGTGCGGACTCAGGCGGATCGGCCCGCGCCGGTGACTGCGCGGCGGGGCTTCGGGGCAGGCCGGCGGCGGCTTCCCGGAACGGCGTGAGGCGCGCTTCCTCCACGCCGCTCACGCGCGCCTCTTCGAGCCAGCGCTCGGCTGCGGCGCGGTCGCCGGCTTCCAGCGACTCGCGGATGCGGGTAATGAGGGCGGTGCGCAGGAAGGCCATGCCCTGGCGTCCGGCGATGCTGTCGCTGTCCTGGGCCAGCACGGCGCGGTAGTAATAGCGGGCGTTGTCGGCGGCCGGCTCCACCAGCTGCCCCTGAAGCAGGCGCTGGTTGCCGAGTTCCAGCAGGAGGGTCCGGCCCCGGTCGTCCGCGGCGGCGAGGAGGGCTTCGCGCTGCGCCGCTACGGCCGGGCTGCGTCCGGGCAGCAGGGCGGCGGCCTCGTCGAGTACGACAATCGCCCCGCCGGTATCGCCGGCGGCGGCCAGTTCATCAGCGCGCTCCAGCAGCCGTTCGCGTTCCATCTCGGCGAGCCGGCGGTCGATGGTCGCCAGACCCGGGGCATCCGGGAAGCGCGCGGCGATCAGGGTACGGGCGGCACGCGCCTCGCCGGGACGGCCGGCGTCGAGTGCGGCCGCGACACCCGCAACGGCCTCGGCGACGATCTGGTCCACTTCCGCGGCCAGTTCGGCATCGTCCGGCGCATCGGCCAGAGCACGGGCGTAGAGCGCCAGCGCGCCGTCCTTGCCGGGAGCCAGGAGTCGGCCGTCGGCCACGGCCGCACGGGCCTGCCGCAGTTCGCTGCTGACCGGCGGCGGTGGAGGAGGCTCGCTCCGCGCAGTCTCTGCGCTCGACTCCTGCGCCGGTAACGCGGCCGGGGGCGGCGTGTCGGGGTCGCCGGTATCCCCGAGCGCGTACCACAGGCCGGCCGCAACCACGGCCGCCACCGCGACACCGGCTCCGGCCAGCCAGACGAGGCGCGGCAGCCCGCGGTCCGTCTCGTTCTGCGCCATGCGTTCCTCGGGCTTCTTCCGCTGCGGCCGGGGCTGCCCGGGTGCCCCGGGCGCGGTAGTCGGTCGGGCGGGAGCCCGCGTCGCCGGCTCCTCCTCGCTCAGCACCACTTCCTCGGCGCCGTCGAAGTCTTCGAGAGTCGGCTCCACACGGGCGGGTGGCGGTCCCGGTGACGCCGGTGCCGCCGGTGCGGCCGGCCGGGTCTCTTCCCGGGCCCGGCGGATGGCCGCCTCGATGGCGAGACGCGCCCGTCCGGGCGAGATGGGCTTCAGCAGGAACCGGTAGACCATGCCGCTGTTGATGAGGTCCATCAGCTGATCGCCGTCGTCCCGGCGCCCGGCGACAATGGTCACCAGCCGCGGCTGGCCGCTCCGCAGCCGCGTGGTAATGGCCTCCACATCTCTGGGAGCCACCGCCGCATCGGTGACGAGCACGGCACTCGCGCTGTCGGTGATGAGTTTCGCCGCCTGCCGCAGGTCATCGACGCTATGCACCGGCTGGCGCGGGGAAAGTGCCTGACGCACCGTGTCGCGGAAAACCTCGTCCTTGCTGAAGACCACCAGTTCGGTGGCACCGGCGGTCTCGGGAGCCGGTGCAGGGCGCTCGCCTTCCGCCGCGGCGGGCGGGCGGCGTACGCCGGCCGATTCCCGTGGCGGCGCCGTCGGCGACAGCCGGGCCCGGGGTCCTGCCGAGCGGTCGTTGGCCGAGTCCTGGAGCTTGCTCAACCGCAGCTGGTCCAGGGCGTCGTCGATGATGCGGCGCATCTCGTCCGGCGTGCCGACGCCGTGGATGATCTGGAACACCTCTTCCCGGCCCACGAGGGCCTCCACTTCGGCGCCGCTCATATCCTCCGGGGCGATGAGGATGCCGAGGGTCTCGGGCGAGCGCTTGCGCGCCTCGCGCAGCGCTTCGATGCCGCTCATGCCGGGCAGTTTCTGCGCCGAGACCATGACGTGGATGGGAGTCAGGCCGAGGGTGTTCAGGGCCTCGGTGCCGCTGGTGGCCAGGTGCACGGAATAGGCATCGCCGAGCGAGGCGCTGAAGCGGTCCAGCGTGCTCTGCTCGGAATGCAGCAGCAGTACCTGCGTCTTGAAATCGTGCACGGCGTCCGATGCCTCTACCGGTCTGATTCCCGGGCAGTTATGGAACACCGAGTATATGCGCGGCCATGCGGCCGGCCAGCGGCTCACGGCCGCGAAGATGTCAAAGTGTGACCTGGGACACACTCCCTGCGGTACTGGTGCGCATTGCGGCGGCGGGAAGGCCGGCGGGAAGGCCGGCGGGAAGGGCTGGCGGAAAGGCCTGGCGGGTCAGCCTGCCGGCGGGCCCCGGCGCTCCCGGTTCTCGTCAGAGAGGGCCTCGACGGCCTCGTCCAGAGTCAGCACCTGCTGGCGCTTGCTGCCCAGGCGGCGCACGGCCACAGTGCGCTCCTCCACCTCGCGCTTGCCAACCGCGATGATCGCCGGGATCTTGGCCACGCTGTGCTCGCGCACCTTGTAGCCGATCTTCTCGTTGCGCAGATCGGTCTCTGCCGCCAGTCCCGCAGCCCGGAGCGCCTCGGCCACCTCGCAGGCGTACTCGTCGCCGTCGGAGGTGATGGTGGCCACCACTGCCTGCACGGGTGCGAGCCACAACGGCAGGACGCCGGCATAGTGTTCGATGAGGATGCCGATGAAGCGCTCCAGTGAGCCGAACATGGCGCGGTGGAGCATGACCGGGGTGTGCTTCTGCCCGTCCTCACCGACGTAGCTCGCGTCGAGCCGCTCGGGCAGGTTCAGGTCCACCTGCAGCGTGCCGCACTGCCAGTCCCGGCCGATGGCGTCGCACAGGACGAACTCGAGCTTCGGCCCGTAGAAGGCGCCCTCGCCCGGGTTGTAGGTGTAGTCGAGGCCTGTGGTCTCGATGGCGGTCTTCAGTGCCGTCTCCGCCTGATCCCACACCTCGTCGGCGCCAACCCGCACCTCCGGTCGGTCGGCGAACTTGATGCGCACGTCCTCGAAGCCGAAGTCCCGGTAGATGCCGAGGATCAGGTCGCAGACGGCGATGGACTCCGCCGTGATCTGCTCGCGGGTGCAGAAGATGTGGGCGTCGTCCTGGGTGAACGCGCGTACCCGTAGCATGCCGTGCAGCGCGCCGGAGGGCTCGTAGCGGTGCACGGTGCCGAATTCCGAGAGCCGCAGCGGCAGCTCCCGGTAACTGGTGATGCCCTGGTTGAACACCTGCACGTGGCCGGGGCAGTTCATGGGCTTCAGCGCATAGACCCGGCCTTCCTCCGGCTCCGTGGTGAACATGTTCTCGCCGAAGGTCTCCCAGTGCCCGGAGGCCTCCCACAGCGACCGGTCCATCACGATCGGCGTGGCGATCTCCCGGTAGCCGGCCTCGTTCTGCTTCTCGCGCATGTAGTCCACCAGGCGCTGGTACAGGGTCCAGCCGCGGGAGTGCCAGAACACGGCGCCGGGGGCCTCTTCCTGGAAATGGAACAGGCCCATCTGCCGGCCGAGCCGGCGGTGGTCTCGCTTCTCCGCCTCCTCGAGCTGGTGCAGGTAGGTGCGCAGCTGCTTGTCGTTGGCCCAGGCGGTGCCGTAGATCCGCTGCAGCATCTCGTTGCGCGAGTCGCCGCGCCAGTAGGCGCCGGAGACCCGTGTGAGCTTGAAGGCGTTACCGAGCCTGCTGGTGGAGGGCAGGTGCGGGCCGCGGCACAGATCCAGGAACTCGCCCTGGCGGTAGACCGTGATGGTCTCGTCCGCCGGCAGGTCCTCGATGATCTCGGCCTTGTATTCCTCGCCGTCGTCGCGGAAAAAACGCACGGCCTCGTCCCGGTCCCAGACCTCGCGCACGATGGTCTCGTCCCGGGCCACGATGTCGCGCATGCGGGACTCGATCCGCTCGAGGTCCTCGGGCGTGAAGGGGGTCTCCCGGGCGAAGTCGTAGTAGAACCCGTTCTCGATGGCGGGCCCGATGGTGA
>CAZRSA010000183.1:0-4722 GCA_964602525.1 uncultured Woeseiaceae bacterium | reverse complement strand
ATCAGGCGGCCGCCCGCGTGCCGCTCCGCGATGCCGCAGAGACCGGCCGTGATCGCGGCGAAACCGCCCTCGTCCATCGTGAAGGTCTGATCGTGCCAGTGCCCGTCGAAACCGGCCGAGACCAGCACCAGGTCCGGGCGGAAGACCTCCGCCGCCGGCACGATGATGGTCTCCATCGCCCGCAGCATCGCGGCGTTGCCGCTGCCGGGCGGCAGCGGGATGTTGATGGTGGCGGCCAGCCCGGCGTCCACGCCGATCTCCTCGAGGGCGCCGGTGCCGGGATAGAAGGGCGCCGCACAATGCGTGTCGACGAACAGGACGTTGCCTTCCGGATAGAAGATGTCCTGGGTGCCGTTGCCGTGATGCAGGTCCCAGTCGAGTATCAGAACGCGCTCCATGCCGAGCGTGCGGGCGTGGGCGGCGGCGACGGCCACGTTGTTGTACAGGCAGAAGCCCATGGCGCGCCCCGCGCTCGCATGGTGCCCGGGCGGCCGCGTGATGCAGAAGGCGCGCTGCGCCTCGCCCCGGGCCACGCATTCGACCGCGGTGATGCCCGCGCCGGCGGCCAGCCTGGCCGCCGTGACGCTGTGCGGCGAGACCGCCGTGGTATCCCGGTCCAGCCAGCAGGCGCGGCCGATCAGGCTCTCGATGAAGGCCACGTGTTCACGGGTGTGCACGCGTCCGAGTTCCGGCGGCTCCGCGGGCTCGGTGGCGGCCCAGCGGGTGCCGGGCACGGGCTGCTCGCGCAGCCGCTGCGCGATGGCCGTGATCCGTTCCGGGCGCTCCGGATGTGCGTAGCCCGCTTCGAAGTCCTTGTCCGGGTACTGTTCGGCGAGCAGCGCCTGCACCGAACTCGTCCAGTCCGGCCGGTCCGGGTCCCAGCCGGTGGGGTCGTGGCCCAGCATCCGCTCGTCGTGGACGAGCAGCACGTGGGCGGCGTCAGCCGTGGCCACGGCTGATCCAGTCCCGCTCCCCGCCCCAGCTCGCGGCGATGCCGTTCAGTATCGCCGTCACCGTCTGCGCCGGCACGCTCTGCTCTTCGCCGAGTTCGCTGCGCTTGTAGTGGAAGACGTAGAGGCGCATCAGGAACTGCTCGAAGGGCAGCGACGACTCGCCCTCCCACTCGCCGTTGTTGGAGGTGGACGTCACGATGCCGTGGCCCCAGTTCTGGCCCTTGTCCCGGTTCGGGTTGAAGAAGTAGACGCGCCAGGCGCCGGCCGGGTCCCTCGCCACGCGCTGGATGGACACGGCGTGCCAGCCGACGAACTCGCCGCCGGCGCTCACCGAGACCACGCCGCAGGGCTGTGCGTAGACCAGGTCCCTGCCGCCGTTGTACTCGGGGTGGTAGGCCGCGTGGAAACGGCGGACGAAGCCCTCGGCATCCTGGATCGACTCGGTTGCGGGATCGACCAGCGAGGCGAAGCCCCGGTAGACCCACCAGCCGTGGAACTCCGGGTTGACCCACCTGTGGCCGTCGCCCTGGCGGCCGATGGTGCGCCGGCTCATCTCCATGTAGATGCGGTCGAGATGTGGCGTCAGCACCAGCGAGACGGCGTCGAGCTCCGTGTGCAGTTCACCGGCCAGGCCGGCCGGCAGATCGGCGGAGCGGATCGTGTCACCCTCGAAGTGCATGACCACCTCGTTCTCGCCGGCGGCGCGCGCGATCATCTCCAGCAGGTAGCCGACGTCGTTCAGCGACCAGAGGCTGATGGCACGCGCAGCCTGACAGGTGGGATTGTGGCCCTGGTCGACGCCCCGGGGCTGGCCGATCACGCTCAGCGTCGCCGCGAGCAGGAGCGCGTTGGCGGGCGGGGGCTCCTCCAGCTGGCTGGCGGTGCGTAACAGTTCTGCCACTTCGGGGTCGATGGTGAGGACGGTGAGGTGCTGCAGCCCCGGTGCCACCGGCTGGAAGAACAGGATGCCCCGATTCAGGAGTCGCGACAGCCCGTAGATGCACCGTGCAGTATCCGGTAACACTGCGTGTTCGATGACGAGGCCGATGAGCTGCCGATACTCGGCGAGACTGGTCCGGCCGATGCGGTTCAGCGCCAGGGCGTCCGCGAGGCTATCGTCGCTATTGTCGCTGCCGCCCGCCAGGTGGCGCAGCAGTATGGCGTGATGCCGGCTCACGAGGCCGGTGCGATTCATGCGCTCGCCGAAGACGCCGGCCTCGGCCGCCAGCGCAGCCTCGTCCAGGCCGGCGAGGGCGTCGGCGTAGTCCTCCAGGCCGGGATGGCGGCGGGCGAGCTCCGAGGGGCCCCGCAGGGCCTCGATCAGCCAGCGGGTGAAACGGATTGAAGGGGATTCCTCCGCCTGCGGGGTCTCCGGCAGGACGTGCTCCGCGGTATGCAGCATCTGCTCGGCGCGCTGGGCCATGATCGGCCGTTGCAGGAGTATCCGCTCGCATTCGGCCACCAGCGCGTCGAGTATGCCGTCCATGCCGAGGCGCTCGAGCAGGAATCGATAGAAGCGCTGCAGCCGTTCCGTCATCAGGCTGTCTTCCCGGGTGAACTCCGTCGCCTCCGGGAACGGGAAATCCAGGTTGCGGGCCAGCACGTCTTCCAGAAAGGCTCGCGCCTGCGCGGCGCCGAGCACCGGGTGCGTCACGCGGCCGGTGGCGATGGCGAGGAAGCGCAGCTCGCTGAGGCACTCGAGAGCGGGGAAGTCGCCGCCGGCCAGCAGGGTGTCCCGGACGAGCGCGGGCTCGAGCTTCTCCGGCGCGTCCCAGTCGCCGCCCAGGAACAGCCCCGCGCTGTCGAAGCGCGGGGCGAAGCCGTACAGCGCCTCGATGCCCTCGGTGGTGTTCAGGAGCTTGCGCGCGATGGAGAGCAGGCGCTGCTGGTGCAGTGCCTTGCCGAAGGGGCGGGCCTGCTCGAGTTTCTCCAGCGTGCGCTCGAATTCCTCCGCCGCCGGAGCATAAAGCGCCGGATCGGTCGGAGTCTGTGGCGAGGATGTGCTCAAACGGTGTGCAGCCCTTTCGCTTTATAAGAGGAGACCCTAACATGCGGGCGGAAACCGGCGCTGTGCCGCGAACCCCTGCAGCCGCCGGCCGGCGACCCCTTCCCGATACCTCCAGGAGCGAATCGATGCGCTTGCCCGGCTTCATTCCCGAAGAACTCCGCCAGCTGGCACGCTTCGTGCCCACCACCGGCTGGGACGCCATCGAGTGGCGGCCCATGCTCTCGGCCATGCGGCAGGTGAGCTGGCAGTTCATGACCGGTCGGGGCGTGCGCAAACTCCGGCGCGCCACCGGCGAGACGGTGTCCGCGGTCACCCTGACGGACGACCTCTACGATGCCGAGCCCCTCCGGGAGATCGAGGACGCGGATCGGCTGCAGGCGCTGGGCGACGATATCCTGCATCTGTATTTCGGCCAGTGGCTGGTGGACGAGGGGTTGTTCCTGGACCTTCGCGCCGCGCGCTTCGGCGTGCAGGACGACGAGCTCCTGTACGAGCCGAACGGCCTGTGGATACGGCTGCGGCCCGATTTTCGCGAGGGCATGGTGGCGCTGTACCGGTCTTTCTACAGCGCCGACGACTCCGCCTTCGAGGACGCCCTGCGGCAGATGGGCATGCTGAAGCCGGGGCTGTCGGAGTCGGCCGAATCGGAGCTGAAGGAGCTGCTGCACGCCCACTTCGGCGTCGACCAGAGCGCCCAGGTGTTCCGCATCGACAACTTCAAGGCCTCCTTCGACGAGCTGTTCGAGTTCTTCATCGCCAACGACTACAAGCTGCACAGCGACTTCGTCTTCGTCGGCTTCTATCTGATCACTCTGTATCTCACGCTGGAGCAGGGCGGTCAGCCCCACGACACCCAGCGTATCTGCTCCGAAGTGATGCTGTAGGCGCCGCGGGCACGCTCCGTCTGTCTGCCCCTGGCGGGGACCTCCGCCGTCAGTCGCCGCCCACCTCACCCGCCGGCTCGTCCCGGGCGATGTGCAGCGGCGGCGGCGTGCCCTCCTTCGGCTCGCCGAAGTACAGCGTGGTGTGCGGGAAGGGAATCTCGATGCCGAGTTCGTCGAAGCGCTTCTTCATGCGCCGGTTGAATTCCCGGCCGATGGCCCACTGGCGGATCGGTTTCGTCTTCATGCGCGCCTTGATGATCACGGCGCTGTCGGCGAACTGGTCGACGCCCAGAATCTCCAGCGGCTCCATGATGTCCGGCCCGTATTGCTCGTCCCTCTGCATCTCGTCGCTGAGTTCCCTGAGCACGGCGCAGACCTGGTCGGTGTCCTCCCGGTAGGCCACGCCGATCTCGAACAGGTAATAGGAGAACTCCTTGGTGAAGTTCTTGATGGTCGTGACGTCGCTGTAGGGCACGAGGTGGACGTTGCCGGCCAGGTCCCGCAGCTGGATCACCCGGATGCGCATCTCCTCCACCACGCCTGCATGGCCTGCCACCTCGATCACGTCGCCGACGGTGGCGCCGTCCTCCAGCAGGATGGTGACCCCGGTGATCAGGTCCTTGACCAGCGTCTGGGCGCCGAAACCGACGGCGAGGCCGAGGATGCCGGCGCCGGCCAGCAGCGGGCCGATGTTGACGCCCAACTCGGAGAGCAGCAGCAATGCCGCCAGCACGCCGATGGTGGCCTGCAGTACGCTGCGCAGCAGCGGCACCAGGGTGTCGAGCCGTCGGGCCGTGCGCTCCCGGTCGAGGCTGCGGGTGGCCACGCGCAGCAGCCGCTGTATCACCAGGTCGGCGGCGTTCCACAGCACCGCCGT
>CAZRSA010000182.1:0-4827 GCA_964602525.1 uncultured Woeseiaceae bacterium | reverse complement strand
ACCTGGAGCAGGAGGCCGAGACCGGCCTCGTGGAGTGGCTGCACAACTTCCACGGTATGGACGAGCGCCTCGCCGAGTGTCTTTTCCAGGCGCGCGAGGAAGCGGCCGCACGGCACCTGTTCCGCGTCGCCTGCGGCCTGGACTCGGTGATCCTGGGCGAACCCCAGATCACCGGCCAGCTGAAGGATGCGTTCCGTCACGCCCAGGGCCACGGCCGCGCCGGCCCCCGCCTCACCCGGCTGTTTCAGCATGCCTTCTCGGTGGCGAAGAAGGTGCGCACCGACACCACCATCGGCTCGAGTCCCGTGTCGGTGGCCTATGCGGCCGTGTCGCTGGCCCGGCAGATCTTCTCCCGCTTCGAGAAGCACACTGCGCTGCTGGTGGGCGCCGGCGAGACCATCGAGCTGGTCGCCCGCCACCTGCACAGCCACGGCATCGGCCGTCTGTTCATCGCCAACCGCAGCCTGCCCCGGGCCCGGGCCCTGGCGGCGGAGTTCGGGGGCTTCGCCCTGCCGCTTTCCGAGCTGCCCGGCACGCTGCCCGAGGCCGACATCCTGATCAGCTCCACCGCGAGCCCCGACCCGCTGATTTCCGCCGCCGACATGAAGCGCGCACTGGAACTCCGTAAGCGCAAGCCCATCTTCGCCTGCGATATCGCCGTGCCGCGAGACATCGAGCCGGCGGTGGCGAAATTCGAGGATGTGTATCTCTACACCGTCGACGATCTCCAGGGTGTGATCAACGACGGCCTGCAGAGCAGGAAGGCCGCTGCCGACGAAGCCGAGCGCATCATCGAGTTCGAGCTGGAGCGCTTCCGCAACGCCGAGCGCGTACTGGATGCCGTGCCCATCATCAAGTCCATCCGCGGCCGCGGCGAGGAGCTGAAGCAGGAGGTGCTGGAACAGGCGATGCGCCGCCTGGCCAACAGCGGCGACCCGGAAGCGGCGCTGCAGTTCCTGGCGTCGACGCTCATGAACAAGATGCTGCACAAGCCCAGCGAGCGACTGCGCCAGGCCGGCGAGGAGTCCGACGAGGCCATAATGCTCTCGGCCCGGGAACTGTTCGGCCTGAACGACGGCAAGAAGAGCCGTTCCTGAGGCCGGCCGCAGCGACGGCCCTCGCCCGTGAAAGTCAGTATCGAACAAAAGCTCCAGGGTCTCGCCGACCGCTTCGAGGAACTCGCCGGTCTGCTCGCCGACCCGGACGTCATCGCGGCCCAGGACCGCTTCCGGGACTACTCCAGGGAGTACGCCCAGCTCGAGCCGGTGATGACGCTGTTCCGGCGCTACCGTGAACTCGTGGACGATCTGACCGCCGCCGAGGAGATGGCGAGGGACGCCGACGCCGACATGCAGGCCATGGGCCGGGAGGAGGCCGAGCGGCTGGAGGCCGAACGCGAAGCGCTCGAGCGCGAACTCGAACTCGCCCTGGTGCCGAAGGACCCGAAGGACGAGAGCGACGTCTATCTCGAGATCCGCGCCGGCACCGGCGGCGACGAGGCGGCCATCTTCGCCGGCGATCTCTTCCGCATGTACTCCCGCTATGCCGAAGGGAAGGGCTGGCGCATCGAGGTGCTCTCGGCCAGCGAGGGCGAGCACGGCGGCTACAAGGAAATCATCTGCAAGGTCAGCGGCCGCAACGTCTATGCCCGCATGAAGTTCGAATCGGGCGCCCACCGGGTGCAGCGGGTGCCGGAGACCGAGTCCCAGGGCCGCATCCACACCTCCGCCTGCACGGTGGCCGTGCTGCCCGAGGCGGAGGAAGTGGGCGAGATCGACATCAATCCGTCGGACCTCCGTGTGGATACCTACCGGGCGTCCGGCGCCGGCGGCCAGCACGTGAACAAGACCGACTCCGCCGTGCGCATTACCCACCTGCCCACCGGCATCGTCGTGGAGTGTCAGGACGAACGCTCCCAGCACAAGAACCGGGCGCGGGCGCTCTTACTGCTGCAGGCGAAGCTGGTGGCCGCCGAGGAGGAGGCGCTGGCCACCGAGCGGGCCGAGACCCGCAAGCTGCTGGTGGGCTCCGGCGACCGCTCCGAGCGCATCCGTACCTACAACTATCCCCAGGGTCGGGTGACCGATCACCGCATCAACCTCACCGTCTATAAACTGGACGAAGTGCTGCAAGGCAACCTGGACCCGGTCATCGATCCGCTCACCCGGGAATACCAGGCCGACCAGCTCGCGGCGCTCACCGAACACTGAGGCAGTACGGCAACGTGGACGCGCGGCAGCTCATCGACGCCATCGGCACAACGCCGCTGATCCGGCTGAACCGGGCATCCGAGGCCACCGGCTGCGAGATCCTTGGCAAGGCCGAGTTCATGAACCCCGGCGGCTCGGTGAAGGATCGAGCGGCGCTCGGCATGGTCCGCCGCGCCCAGGCCACGGGGGAACTCAAGCCCGGCGGCACCATCATCGAGGGAACGGCGGGCAACACCGGCATCGGCTTGGCCATGGTCGGCAACGCGCTGGGGCATCCGGCCATCATCGTCATGCCGGACACCCAGAGCAGGGAGAAGATCGACACGCTGCGAGCCTACGGCGCCGAAGTCCGGCTGATCCCCGCCGTGCCCTTCCGCGACCCCAACCACTTCGTGCACGTGTCCGGCCGCATGGCGGACGACATGAATGCCAAGGAGCCCGGCAGCGCCTTCTGGCCGAACCAGTTCGACAACACGGCCAACCGGGACTTCCACGCCGAGACCACCGGGCCGGAGATCTGGGACCAGACCGACGGCGAAGTGGACGCCTTCATCTGCGCCGTCGGCACCGGCGGCACGCTGGCCGGTGTGTCGCAGTACCTGAAGGCCTGCAAGCCGGACGTGCAGATCGGCCTCGCGGATCCGGGCGGCTCCGGGCTGTATCACTACTACACCGAAGGCGAGATCCGCATCGAGGGCGGCTCCATCACCGAGGGCATCGGCAACTCGCGCATCACCGCGAATCTCGAAGGCGCCGCCATCGACATGGCGTTCCGGATCACCGATGACGTGGCCATCCCGCTGGTCTACGACATGATCCGCAAGGAAGGTCTGGTGCTCGGCGGCTCCAGCGGCATCAACGTGGGCGGCGCCATGGCCATGGCGCGGGAGCTCGGACCGGGGCACACCATCGTCACGGTGCTCTGCGACGGCGCCATGCGCTACCGCGAGCGGCTGTTCAACCGCGCATACCTGGAGTCGAAAGACCTCTCGCTCCCACCCTGGCTGGAGGGCATGTAGGACGGCCTTCAGGCCCGATCCCAGCTGGCGGAACCGGCCTCGGCTGAACGGCACCTTCAGCGATCCGTCATGGCGCTCAGCACCTCATTCCGGCTTCCTTATGCTATTTTTTGCCCATGGCGGTATCGTCTCGGCTCCGGGAAATCAAAGAAGGAAAGAAATGAAAGGACATAGCTTCGCTCTTGCGGGTCTCGTTTTTGGTGGCATCGGTCTATTGCTGGGCATGACCATGTCTCCGCCTATTCCGAGCACTCCCTCTGCTTACGGACTAGCGGCAGCTGTCTACGCGGCCATCGCTACCGCTTTATTTGCCGGCCGTCAGAGGCGTCAGCGCGACATCGCATGACTCGTAATCTCTCACCACCGCTCGCTGATATACGCTCGTGCCCCGGGGGCAGATACCAGAAAGACGACCGATACGAGCAGGTGGTGTTCTTACGAGATGGCGAGACCGCCGACTCTTGAAGTCGGGTCACGCGCGGGAGGTGCGACGCAACTTCGACCGTTGCGTTCGATGAACTGCACCCCTGACCGCAAACGCCATACCACGTCCTCGGCGACAGCCTGACCAGTTGGCCTGATTCTCCCGCTCGAGTCTGCACCTCCACCGGCGCACTGACGGCGATTGCCCGTAAGCTATACTCTCCGATGGCAGGGAGAGAGAGGCCGCCCCATGTCCGCCGAAGGCTCAGTACTGCACAACCTGATGCACCGGCGCGTGCCGCAGATCGTCGGTATGTACATCGCGGCGTCGTGGCTGGTCATCGAGCTCGGCGACTGGATTACCGAGCGTTCCGCCCTGCCGCCGAGCCTGACTTCCTACGTGTTCGTCGCCATGCTGGTGATGCTGCCGGCGGTCATCCTGTTCGCTTACAACCACGGCGCGCCGGGCAAGGACCACTGGACCCGCACCGAGCGGGTCTTCATCCCGCTGAATGCGGCAGTCGCCGCCAGCATACTCTACTTCACGGGACCGTCGCTGCTGGTGGAGGCGGCGACGGAGACGGTGAAGGTCACCGACGAGACCGGCGCCGTGCGGGAGTTCGAAGTAGCCCGACAGGGGCATCACCGGGAGGTCGTCGCGTTCTTCTGGGAGAACCGGTCCGGCAACAGCGATCTGGACTGGCTGGCCTATGGCCTTCCCTTCATGCTCTCTCACGACATGAACCGCGTATCCCCGGTGATCACTGTCGAGACGCCGCTCGATTCGACCTCCATGAAGAGCGAACTCCGGGACCGCGGCTACGAAACGCTGCGCGACGAGCCGCCCGCGTTGCGGGTACAGATCGTGAGAGACCGCCGCAGCGCCGCGTTCATCACCGGCCGTTTCGATACCGATGGCGACACGCTGATCATCACCGCCACACTGATCGATGCCGAGAGCGGCGACCAGATCGGCACGCACACGGTATCAGCCGACGACTGGTTGGCAGGCGTCGACGACGTCAGCAAGGCGTTGCTTGATTACCTGGACGTCTCTCCCGGCGAGAACCGCAGCGATGACCCGGTCGCACAGCATCTCAGCGACTCGCTCGAGGCGCTGCGTCACTACACCACCGGCCTGGCCGCCATAGGCCTGAATAACGACTTCGAGCTAG
>CAZRSA010000181.1:0-4840 GCA_964602525.1 uncultured Woeseiaceae bacterium | reverse complement strand
TCTCCGGTGCCGAGATCGCCGCCGCCATCCACAGCCTCACGCCCCGGGATCAGCCGGAGCCGCCCCACCGGCCCTGGTCGCCGGAGCGCGAACCCACCGACGTTGAGCTGCTGGCCCGCAGCGCCGCCGGCATGGCGCGTACTCCGCTGAAGGTCGGCAAACTGGTGCGCCACGTCGCGCCCACGCTGCCGAAGCTGGCCACCGGCCTGGTCAGGCGGGACATCAGCCTGCCCCGGCACGTACCCCGCACCCGTTTCAACGCCAACGTGTCGGCCCACCGGGTCTTCGATGCCCGCACCTTCGCGCTGGACGAGATCCGCGGCATCAAGGGATTCGTGGAGGGCGCCACCGTGAACGACGTGGTGGTCAGCGTCTGCGGCGGCGGGCTGCGCCGGTACCTGGCGGCGAAGAACGAACTGCCGGAGGAGTCGCTGATCGCGATGGCGCCGATGAGCGTGCGCGGCGACCAACAGCGCGGCGTCGAGGGCAACCGGGTGAGCGCCATGCGTCTGCCGGTGGGCAGCGACATTGAGGATCCCGTGGAGCGGCTGCGCGCCGTGCATGTGGCCAGCGACGAGGCCAAACGGTTCACCCGCACGGCCGGCACGGAACTGAACATGGAGCTCGCGGAATTCCTGCCCACGACCACCTCCAGCCTCATGGCCCGGGCGTTCGGCCGCTGGCACATGGCCGAGCGGCTGCCGCCTCTCTTCAATACCGTGATCACGAACGTGCCCGTCAGCAACCATCCTCTGTACTCGATGGGCACGAAGATGGTGGCCTATTACGGACTCGGGCCGGTGGTCCACGGTATCGGCCTGTTCCAGCCGGTAATCGGCTACGACGGCAAGATCACCGTGAGCGCCGTCTCCTGCCGGGAGATGATGCCCGATCCGGCGTTCTACTGTGAGTGCCTGCAGGAGTCCTTCGACGAGCTGAAGGCCGCGACCATCGGCAGGCGCGGCCGCGCCGTGGTCAGTGCCGCCGGGGGCAGGCTGCCGAGACCGGGCAAGAAGAAGCGCAAGCGGAAGAAGAAGACGGCGAAGGCCGCGGCCTCGCCGGCCTCCGGACCCGGCGAGGTCGACTAGCGCTCCAGGGTCGGTACCAGGCCGGGCCTCAGGATCGCCCGGGTGGCTCGCTCCAGTGCATAGGCATAACCGATCAGCTGCGGCTCGTGCCATGGCCGACCGAACAGGGTGACTCCCACCGGCAGTCCGTGCACGCTGCCGGCCGGCAGGGTCACGGCGGGGTAACCGGTGACGGCGCCTAGGCCGGAACTCGAGATCGTATAGTTGTCGCCGGCCACGAAATCGAGGGGCCAGGCCGGCGAGTTCGTCGGCGCGATGATCGCGTCCAGCTCGTGTTCGGCCATGAGGCTGTCCACGGTGCGCCGGAGCGCAGGCCCGCTGTTCTCTCTGGCCTGCAGGTAGGCCTCGTCGGTCAGCGCCTCCCGGGTCTCGGCCAGCTCGAAGATCTCCTGGCCGAACCAGGGCATCGTCTCGTCGGCATGGAGTTCGTTGAAGCGGATCAGGGCGGCCAGGCTGCCCCGGTCGTCCTCCAGGCCGGCATGGCCGAGGTAACGGTTCAGGCCGTCCCTGAACTCGTACAGCAGCACCTCGTACTCGGCATCGCGGACGCCGCCGTCGATCTCCAGCCCGAGGGGATCGACGACCTCCGCGCCGAGTTCGGCGAGCCGGGCGACCGCGGCGTCGAATATCGCTTCCACGCGGGGGTCCGACCCGGCCCCGTGGTGCTGGCGCCAGACGCCGATGCGCGCGCCCTCCAGCGCGCGGTCGTCCAGCGCGGCGAGATAGTCCCTCGGCCCCGGATGGGCTTGCGCGGCGGGGTCGGCGTTGTCCGGCGCCGCCATGGCGGCCAGCAGCAGCGCGGCGCCGCGGACGCTGCGCGCCATCGGCCCCGCGGTGTCCTGGCTCAGCGCGATGGGGATGATGCCGTCCCGGCTGACCAGGCCCACCGTGGGCTTGATCCCGACCACCCCGTTGGTGCCGGCGGGGCACACGATGGAGCCGTTGGTCTCGGTGCCGACGGCGAGTACGGTCAGGCCGGCCGCGACGGCCACGGCCGAGCCGCTGGACGAGCCGCAGGGGCTGCGGTCCAGGACGTGGGGATTGCGGGTCTGGCCGCCGATGCTGCTCCAGCCGCTGACCGAGCGGGTGGAGCGGAAATTCGCCCATTCACTGAGGTTGGCCTTGCCGAGGATTACGGCGCCGGCCGCACGCAGTGCGGCCACGTGGTAGGCGTCGTCGCTGGCACGATGCAGCGCCAGCGCTACCGAGCCCGCGGAGGTCGCCATGCGGTCACCCGTGTCGATGTTCGCTTTGAGCACCACGGGTATGCCGTGTAGGGGACCCCGAACCTCGCCGACCGCACGCTCCTGATCCAGGTCCCGGGCAATCTCGACGGCCTCCGGATTGACCTCGATGATTGCGTTCAGGGTCGGTCCGGCGTCGTCGACGGCCTCGATCCGGGCCAGGGATATCCGTACCAGGCGTTCCGACGTGAGATCGCCGCGCTGCATGAGTTCCTGCAGGTCGCTCACCGCCGCGTAATGCAGGGCGCCCGCCCCGCCGTAGACCGGCTCGTCCGCGGCATGGCTGCTGCCTGGCAGGATCAGGGCGGCGAGCAGGCCGGCAACAGCGAAAGCGAGAAGGTGCACGAGCGGTCGCGGCATAGCGAGTCTCCAGGTGGGTTGACGTCGCCGGCCATTGTACGGTTTCCCGTTCGAGGGTTCTGCGCCCGAGGGTATGACTGCCCGGCCGTCGCCAGCCGGGCGGCGTGCCGTTAGGTTCAGGCGCTGCCGAAGCCGCGGCCGCCGGGACGGCCGCTGCTGCCGTCGGCGCCGTAGACCGGCGCGGCGGTCTCGGGCACGCCGCGCAGCACGTCCAGTGCGCGCGTGATCTGCCTTTGTCTGAGGTGGACGATGGCGCCGTTGGCGGCGTTCGCATCGCGGCAGCGCCCGGCGATGTCGCCCAGCGACTGCCAGAGACCCGTCAGGGGATGCGCGGACGGGCAGTCCGCGAGCAGCGCCTCGACGCCGCCCTGGTCCGCGGGGTAGCCGTGTTCCGCCAGCAGCCGCCGGCGCCGGCCGTCCAGTGTTTCCAGGCGGGCGAGGTGTTCCTGCTTGTGCACGGCGGTCTCGTCGAGCGCACCCGGATCGCGCTGCTCCAGCGCGCCCCGTTCCTCGGCGAGGGCCGACTCCAGCTGCCGGGCGGCTTCCAGCGCCTCACGGATCACCGGTTCCAGTGCGCCGGCGCAGGCTGCGGCGTGGCGCTCCGTCATGAGTCGCTGCCCAGGCTCCTCTCGAACATCATCAGCCGCGCGGCGATCTTCTCCGCGTCGATCTCGTAGTCGCCGCTGGCGATGGATTCCATGATCGCGTCCAGCCGCTGGTTCTGCATCTCCATCGTCTCGAGCATGGAGCTCATGCGCTCCATCATCTTGGCGTCGCTGGTGAGCTGCACCGTTTCGCCGCCCGGCTTTTGCGCTTCCTGCGCCTGCCCGGACCGTTCCGCCGCCCCCGCAGCCGGACGTTTGCCACCGACCCCGTTCGGGCCGATCGGCTGCCCCTGATTTGTTGCATCAATCTTGTTGGACATAACTGGCTACCTCAGACATTCGTCTGCGTTATCCCGCTTATCGGCGGGACTGAGCGAAACTTTAGCGGAGAATGACAAAAAATTTACCATGCCTTATATGGTCAATTGAGCCTAATTTCAACGACTTCAGCGGAGCGCACGACGCCCTCGACCACCCGCCGCGAGGACACGTTCTCAACCCTGATCCGCTGGTCCAGCGCTCCGTCCGAGAGCGCGCGTCCGGCCATGCGGATCTCCATGCCGCCGTCGTCCACCACCAGCGTCACCTTCTGGCCCCGCCGCACGATCCGCTCGGCGTCCACCAGGTTGTGGGTGATCGGCGTGCCGGCGAGCACCGGGCGCTTCAGCCGCCGGCCCGGCAGCTCACCCAGGCTGCCGGCGTAGGTTTTCAGTTGACTCGACAGATCCCGCCGCTCCGTGCGTACGTCGCCGGCGGTGAGCAGGTGGCCCCGCGGCAGCGAGCGTGTGACCACCAGCACGTCGGCGTAGCGCGCGATACGCACCGGCACGTAGACCTTCCAGGGCTTAGAGCCCTCGCAGCGCACACCCACCACCAGCCGGTTGCCGTTGCCCATGCCGTTCGGCAGGAAGCCGGTCAGCGGAGCGTCACAGCGGTTCATGCGCAGGCGGCTGTCGAGTTCGCCCGCCTCCACCCGGATATCGCCGCCGTCCGCGCCGAGCTGGCCGGCCGCATGGCGGGCAGCCGTCTCGCGGATGGACTCCACCGGCTGCCAGTCGGTGGCGGCAGCGGCGGAAGCACACAATGCAAGCACGAGCGCTGCCAGCCCGGGCCATCCGCGCCGGTTTTCAGTCGCTGCCGTCAATGTACTGACGTTCCGCATGGCCCCTTCCTGGTCTGCCGCAATCGTCCCGGATTGCCCGCAGCCCGCGATCTGCGGCGCTTCGGGGTCCGTCGCGCGGCCCGCTGCCGCCGCAACACCGTTTCCGGTCGCTCTCCGTGATGCAAGAGGTATGCCAGCGACCAGGCGCGATGCCGGGCCGGCTGCGGCGCCGGCCGGCCGGCGGCGGCGCGGCGGCAGGCTGCAGCCGGTTGCCGGTGGCGGCGGCAGTCCCTTGCCGCTCCGGCGTCTCTGCCGGCGCGACTTCTTGCAGATTCAGTGACTTGCGGAATTGGCACGGCATTTGCTTTGAATCGGACGGAAGCGGACAGCGAGTCCGCGCACCAGAGAGACACGATGAAGATCGACCTGTTCGGACAACAC
>CAZRSA010000180.1:0-4879 GCA_964602525.1 uncultured Woeseiaceae bacterium | reverse complement strand
CGCCGCCGGGGCCGGGCTGGCCGTCCAGGTTGGCGGCTTCGACCACGTCGATCTCACCGGTCGCCGCCCAGCTGCCGTACGGGCTGTCCTGGGACAGCATCCAGAATGCCGGCCACAGTCCCTGACCGGACGGAAACTTTATGCTCGCCTCGATGCGGCCGTATTTGAATGCGAAGCGGTCGCGGGTGGTGATCCGCGCGGATGTGTAACCGAAATCTCCCACGGTCTCGCGCCGCGCGGTGATTTTCAGGACGCCGTTCTCGAGCTGGGCATTGTCCGGCAGGTACCACTGCAACTCGTTGTTGCCCCAACCCGATGGCAGACCGGTGATGCCGCCGTCGCCGACGAAGTCAGACCCGTCGCCGGACTCGAAGAACCAGGTCTCGGGGTCGAGCTGGGCGCCGTCGAACTCGTCGCTCCAGACCAGGGTCAGCAGATCGCCGTCGCTCACCGGGAAGGTGGTCGGTATCTCCAGCGTCGGATTATCGATGTTGAAGTTGGTCCGGGTGGTGGTGTCGGCCACCGGGATGTCGATCGGCTGGACCTGCTCCAGCGGTTGGTCGCGGTCTTCCTGGGTGCAGGCAGACAGCGCCACCAAGGTGGCCATGGCGGCGACAAAGCGTGGCAATCCTCGCGGGCCGGGCATCATAGGTTCTCCCTCAAAGGCGGAAAGCCCGAAGGCTTGAGGCTGGATTCTCGGGTGACGCTGAACGGCGTCCGGGGATCCGGGGCCGGCATTCGGCCGCAATGCGGCGCGATCCGGAACGACCGCGGGAAGACCCGCGGACGACGGGCACGGACATGAATGACAGCGCTGCCATCAGCAGCATAGCTCGCGGAACGGCGTCGTTATCAGGTGTCATATCCCCCCCCAGGGAACATCCCCGCGCAGCGGAGATGTCTTTGTATCGTCATTTTCGTATGTCAGGATTACCAAATATTGACAGCGTTGTCAATTTGCCGGGCACGGGCAATTCTGCCGGACCTGCCGACATGGAGAGGGCTCGTCGCCCGGACCGGGCTGTCCGGCCCGGCGGGGCAGGTTCAGCCGGCGAGCGGGGCCTCGCCGGCTGCGGGGCGGAAGATGGATACGGCGCTAGGCAGGCTGGCGCCCCGGCGCGAAGTAGCGGGCGAGGAGGGTCTCGAGCCCGCGCATCGTCCCCTGCCTGCGTTCCCGGAGGTGTACCGGCGCGGGCTGCTCCAGTCTGGCGTCCCAGGCCTCGTTGATCTTGCCGTCTGGTACAGTGGGCATCACGACGTACGGATTGATCGCCGCCCTGCCTCTCAGGCTGAACCGGAACGGGTCACGGGTTCGTTTGGCTTCGAAACGCATGACTCAACTCTCCATAGCGAATGTGCTTCTTGCGATCTGCCGGCTTGCTCGGCCGACGCCCCACAAGATAGGGCCATGGGGGTGCACCCACAAACGAAGAAAACTCACGTCAGGGGTGAGAAAAAATCAACCGCCCTCGGTGAATTTGCCGAGAATCCAGTGTCTCAGGAGCCCGATGGCCGGGTCGTCGGCGTTCTCGAGCCGGCTGATGAGGTAGTAGCTCACCTCCTCGACGAGCTCCTGCTCGAACAGCCGCACGATGCTGCCGTACTTGAACCAGAGGTCGGCGATGGGCACCGGCACCAGCGCCGCGCCGATGCCGCGCTCGCAGGCACGCACCACGGCGATCATCGAATCCAGCCGCGTGACCTTGCTCCCCTGCGGCAGAGATACGCCGCTGGCGCGGGACCAGCGCTCCCAGGCGGTGGGGTGGGTCTCGTGCACGATCAGGGGGAAGTCGCTGGTGATCCGCTTGCCGCTGACGGTCAGTTTCTTCCTGAAATCCGGAGAACCGGCAGGGACGAGCCGGAGGGGCATCAGCAGGTCCGACCTGACGCTCGTCGGCGGTGACCGGAACAGCCGGATGGACAGATCCGCATCGGCAGGGTGTGTCTCGGCACTCTCGTCGCTGGTGCCCACCTCGATGTCGATGTCCGGATGCTCGGCCGTGAACTCGCTCAGGCGCGGCACGAAGTACTCGCTGCCGAAGAACGGCTGTACCGACATGCGGATCGGCCGGCGCCGGCTGTCTTTCTTGTAGGCCGCCACGACGGCATCCAGCCGCCCGATCAGCGGCCAGGTCTCCTCGTACAGCGAGCGCCCGACGCGGGTCAGGCGCAGCTCCCGGCTGTTGCGGTCGAACAGCTGCTCGCCGAGCTCCTGTTCCAGGCTCTTGATCTGGTGACTCACGGCCGACGCCGTGATGAACAGCTCGTCCGCAGCGAGGCGGAAGCTCTCGTGCCGCGCGGCGACACAAAAGGTCCTGAGACCGCGGAGCGACATGCCGGAGCGTGCTGGCATCGCGGATCAGGGACGCAGCGCGGGTTTCGGCGTGCGGTCAGCGTCGTTCGCGGCGAACCGGAACGCGGTCCGCAGTTCCGTCGCCGAGCTGCCGCCGATCCATGCGTGGAACTCCCCCGGTTCGGTCACGAGCCGCATGTCCCGCCCGTGGAAGGCGAGGTCCTCGGCCCGCAGCACGAACGACACCGTGACGGTCTCGCCCGGCTCGAGGCCCACGCGGCGAAAGCCCTTCAGTTCGCGCACCGGACGGGTCACGCTGCCGACCAGGTCGCGGACATAGAGCTGGACCACCTCGTCGGCTGCACGGTCACCGGTGTTGGTGACTTCGGCACTGATCGTGACCGCGCCGCCCTCGCGAAATTCGTCGACGTCGCTGCGGATATTGGCGTAGTCGAAGTCGGCGTAGGACAGGCCATGGCCGAACGGGAACAGAGGCGTGTAGCCGGCGTCCAGGTGGAAGGAGGTCATGCCGAGCGAGAGCTGCGGCGCGCTCGGGTCGATGTCGTCGATGTGCACCACGGTGTCCGGCGAAGGCGGTTTGCCGGTGTTCTTGTGGTTGTAGTAAAGGGGCACCTGGCCGACCATGCGCGGGAAAGTGGCCGGCAGCTTGCCGGACGGTGACTCGGCGCCGAACAGCAGGTCCGCGACGGCCGGTCCCGCCATCGTGCCCGGATGCCAGGCGTAGAGGATGGCGTCCACCCGCTCCACGATGTCGCCCAGAGTCAGCGGCCGGCCGGCGAGTATCACGGCGATGACCGGCTTGCCGGCGGCCTTCACCCGTGCCACGAGTTCGGCCTGGGCACCGGGCAGGCCGATATCCGCGCGGCAATGCGCCTCGCCGGAGAGAATGGCCTCTTCGCCGAGGAAGAGCACCGTCGCGTCGGCCCCGGCTGCCACTGCGGCCGCCTCGTCGAACGTCCCGGTGTCCCGGCTGCGCGAGGTCTCCATGGCACGCAGGTAGCGTACCTCGGTGCCATCGCCCAGCGCGTCACGGATGGCCCGCAAGGGCGTGATGCTGAGGCTGTCGTCGCCGTCGAAGATCCAGGTACCGAGCTGGTCGTGGGGCGCGTCGGCCAAGGGACCGATAACGGCAAGCGAGGCGAGGCCGTCGGCGGCCAGCGGGAGCGCGCGGCGCTCGTTCTTCAGCAGCACGGCGCTCTGCAGCGCTGCGACCCTCGCCGTCGCCAGCGCGTCCTCGTCGCCGGTGGCAGGGAAGGCACCCGGGTCGGTATACGGGTTTTCGAACAGGCCGAGCCTGAACTTGAGCGTGAGGATCCTGGCGACCGCAGCGTCGACCGCTCCGACGTCGATCGCGCCCTCCTCGACGAGCTCCGCCAGGTGGCACAGATAGGCATCGCCGTGCATCTCCATGTCGACGCCTGCCCTCGCCGCCTCGAATGCGGCCCCCCGGTCGTCGGCGGCGAGGCCATGGATGCAGAGCTGGCGCACCGAGTCCCAGTCGCTCACCACGAAACCCTCGAAGCCCCATTCGTCCCGCAGCACCTCGCGCAGAAGAAACTCGTTGGCGGTGGCGGGCACGCCGTCGACTTCGCTGAACGAGGTCATCAGCGTCGCGACGCCGGCATCGACCGCCGTCCGGAACGGCCTCAGATACACGTTGCGCAACTCGTTTTCCGGAACGTTGGCCGCAGCGTAGTCGCGACCGCTCTCCACAGCACCGTAGCCGGCAAAGTGCTTCGCGCAGGCCGCGATGGACCCGGGCTCGGCCAGGCCGTCGCGTTGGAAGCCCCTGATCATCGCTGCTCCCAGGACGCCGGCGAGGTACGGGTCCTCGCCGAGGCTCTCGGCGATGCGGCCCCAGCGCGGATCACGGGCGATATCGATCATCGGGGCGAAGGTCCAGTTGACCCCCGCCGCTGCCGCCTCCCGCGCGGCGAGTCGGGCACATCGGCTCACGAGTTCCGGATTCCAGCTGGATGCCTGGCCGAGCGGGATCGGACAGACCGTGCGGAAGCCGTGAATCACGTCGCGGCCGATCAGCAGCGGGATGCCCAGCCGGCTTTCCTCGACCGCGATGCGCTGCAGCTCGTTCACCGTGTCCACGTCCACTTCGTTCAGCACCGAACCGACGCGACCGGCGCGCAGCCCCTCGGCGAGGTAGTCGTGGATGTAGCTTTCGCCACCGTTGACCTGGCTCATCTGCCCGATCTTCTCGTGCAGCGTCATCCGCCGCAGCAGCGCACCGACACGCTGCTCGACCGGGTCGCTACGCCAGACCGTGCTCGTCTCGTCGCCCGACATGGAAACCTCGCAGCGGTATCGTGTCATGGGGCCGCGGGAAGTCCGTCCGCCTGCGGGCCGGCACCCGCCGGCACTCCTGCCCGAACGGGGCGGCATTCCGGTAATCCGCGCATCACCTGGCGGATTATCGATGCTGTTTGACAGCGCTGTCAATTTGACGCACGATAACCGAGTCGCTGGTGTGCTGTCGGGGGAGGCACACGAAGAACAATGAACGAAGCCGCGCATTACGAGACCGCGCCCGCAGATCGCATCCCGTTCCCG
>CAZRSA010000179.1:0-4896 GCA_964602525.1 uncultured Woeseiaceae bacterium | reverse complement strand
GAGATTCATGGGGGTAGCGATCCTGTTGCGACTCTGATTCCAGCCTAGCGGGTCCGGACAACCAATACAAACCGCCGCCGGCCGCTAGACGCGAAACGCCAGCGCGGCGGCCCCGCCCACCACGAGAGCCAGTCCGGCGAGCTGCAGCGGCGTGAACGACGCATCCAGGATCAGCCATTCCGTCGCGGCCGTGAGCACCGGCGCGAGGCCGACGAAGGCGGCCGCGACGCTGGCGCCCGCCGTCTGCATGGCCCGGTAGAGACCGAGCACGCCGCCGGCCATGGCGAGGCCGGCGCCGAGCACCCACCACCACACCGGCGCCAGCGCCGACCACTGTTCCGGCGCCGTCCAGGGCAGGACGGCGAGCAGCACCACCGTGCCGAACACCAGCCGGCCGGCGGCCACGAACCGCGGGTCGGCGTCCCTGAGGGTACGCTTGGCGTAGACGTCCGCCAGGCCGATCAGCGGCAGGGTCGCCGCCAGTGACCAGAACGGCCAGCCGATGACGATGCCGCCGGGACCCGTGTTCATCATGAACAGCCCGCCGCTCATTACCGCGATGATGAGCCAGGCGACGGCACTCAGCCGCTCGGTCAGCAGGAAGCGGGCGGCCACCGCGGTGGCCACCGGGTACATGGACTGGAACAGGCTGCGGTTGGTGGCCGTGGTCTCGGTCATGGCGAGCACGCTCAGCAGCACGACGGCGCCGGAGCCCAAGGCGCCGACCAGGAACACGTGCAGCCAGGTGGAGCGCCTGCGCCCGGCAAGGGTGCCGCCCGGTCCGGCGGCCACCAGCGGCGTGAGCGCGATGGCAGCGGCCACGGCCGTCGTCGCCACGGCGAGCGGCAGGGGCGCCGCACCGGCCGTCAGCGCCGCCTTCTTGGCCAGCGGCGCCAGGCCGAGACAGCCCGCCGCCAACCCGACGTCGCCGATGAGTCTGATGCCTCTGCGGATGACGGTGTCCTTCCGGGGGTGACGCCGTACGCTACCATAGGTGCACGAGTCCCACCGCGAGGAGGCCCGTTATGACAGACCACCGCGGCAGTCCCGCAGTGCTGCTCGCGCTGCTGTCGCTCCTGCTATCCCCGGCGCCGGCGGCTGCCGACGAGCAGCCGGGCGACATCGAGCTGACCGGCTCCGCCGCCTGGCGCTTCGGTGGCAGCTTCGAGGATGCGGCCGGCGACGAACTCGAGATCGAGGACGGCGGCGGCTTCGCGCTGACTGCCAACTTCCGCGCCGAGGCCAATACCCAGTGGGAGGTCTACTACAGCCGCCAGAGCACGGAGTTCACCGCCGGCGACCTGTTCACCGGCACGCCGGTGGTCGACGTCGACGTGGACTATTACCACGGCGGCGGCACCTACATCGTGCAGGGCGGCAATGTGCGGCCCTACGTGGTGATGACGCTCGGCATCTCGCGCTTCGCGCCCCGCGACGCCGGCGACGCGGAGGTGGACGACGAGACGTTCTTCTCCGCCTCGCTCGGCGCCGGGCTGCGGATCGCCGCCGGCGAACGCCTTGCCTTCCGCCTGGAGGGCCGGGCGTTCACCAGCTTCGTGGACAGCGACTCGAACCTGTTCTGCGTCGCCGGCGGCAGCGACAACGTCTGCCTGCTAGAGGCCGACGGCAGCACCGTCACCCAGTGGCAGGCGAGCGCCGGGCTGACGCTGAAGTTCTGACCGTCTACCAGCCCGTGAAGAAACCGCCGTCCGCGAAGTCCCACAGCAGGGTCAGGTGGTAGCGGGTGTCGTAGTCCTGGTCGCTGAGCGGCAGCTCCACACCCAGGTTCAGGGCCACGTGACCGCCCCGTGTCAGCCCGATGCGCACCTGGGGCAGGGCGGTGAACTGCACCGCGTCCTCGCCGTTACGGTCGAAGGGCGAGGTGGCGGTCACTTCAAGCGCGGGGAACACGCGCCGGGGCCACGGGCTCCAGGTGTAGTGCATGATCCCGGCGAGCTCGAGCTCGCCCTGGTCGAAGTCGTCCACCGGCAGCTTCACCCGGGCGCTGCCCTGGAAGATGGCCGCGTCGTTCAACTGCTTCGCGTAGGCCAGGTAGGGCGCAAGCTCCACCTCGCCCTCGCCCTGCAGCGGCACGGCCACGACGAAGGCAGCCGACCAGAGTGAGCGTTTCTCTAGGCTCCAGGCGAATGCCTGCTTGTAGCCCACCTCGATCTCCTCGAACTCGGAGTCGACGCCGTCGTCGGCGTGGATGATCTCCAGGATGGTCTGCCCCGCCTTGCCCACACGCTTCTCGAACTCGATGACGTTGCGGAACACGTCCTCGCCGTCCCGGTTCTCGACGCGGGACTTCCACACCCATTCGTCCTCCGGGAAGGCCTTCTTCGTGCGTACCGGCAGGAACAGGTTCATCTCGCCCGGCGGATAGTCGCTGGTGTCGGCGAGTGTCTTCACGTAGGCGACGACGGCCTCGATTTCATCGTCCGTCAGGTTGCCGCCCTGGGCCGGCATCTGCGCAGACAGCCCCAGGGCCTGCCCGCCGTGCCTGACCACCATCACCCAGTCTCCCCGGGGCTCGCGGCTGTTGAACAGGGGGTCCGACAGGTCCGCCGGCTCCGGGTCGAGGGCCTGCACCACCGGGCTGTCCGGATCCGGCTTGCCCTGCACCCCGTGGCAGGAGGCGCAGACCGATTCGAAGATGCGTTTGCCTTCGTCCACATCCGCCGCCCGTGCGGAGACGATGGCGAGGCAGCAGAACAGCAGCACGCACGCGCGTCTCATGGCGATCTCCTTGGGAAAGAGCATGCGATCACCGTAACGCCGGAAGGCGACCCACCCCATGCCGGCAATTACCTAAGGCCGTGGGGTTGACTCAGGCCTCGATTCAGGACTCGGAGTCGACGGCGCGCAGTCGCGCCCGCAGCCGGTCGAGTTCGTCCAGCAGGTCGAGCGCCAGGGCGGCGCCCTCCAGGTTCAGGCCGAGGTCGCGCTGCAGAGCGACGGCCCGGCGCGCCCGGGTGAGACTCTCGCCGGTGAACTGCCAGCGTCGGCGGCGATAGCTCACGGGTTCGATGACCCCCTCCTCCACCAGCTCGATGATGTAGTCGGCCTGCACGGCGCAGGCGCTGCTCAGTTCACGCAATCCGAGCGTGGTGTGCTCCTCCAGGATGAAACCGGTGATTTCACGGGTCATCGTCCGCCTGTTTTCCGTCCGCCTGTTTTCCCTGGGGTCGCGTTCGCTCATGACTCCTTCCCGGGCGGGCTAGCGGCCCGCCTCCGTGCTGCGCCGTGCCATGCGGCTGCGCGGATCGAACTCGAACTGATCCGCGAAGCGCCGGTAGGCGGTCTTCTCGTCCTCCGTATTGGCCGGCGGGGTCTCGATGCGCACCGTGGCATACAGGTCGCCCGTGGTCTTGCCGGGCAGCCCCCGCCCGTTCAGCCGCAGCTTGCGCCCGGCGGCCGTATTGGGCGGAATGGTGAGATCTACTGCGCCCTTCGGCGTCGGCACTTCCACCCTGGCCCCCAGGGCGGCCTCCCAGGGGGCGAGCGGCAGATCCAGGTGGAGGTCGCCGCCGTCCACCCGGTAGAGGGGGTGCGGCCGGAACTCCACCTCGAGGTAGAGGTCGCCCGCGCTGCCGCCCCCGATACCTGGCGTGCCCTGGCCGGCCAGGCGGATGTGCTGGCCCGGTCGGATGCCCTTCGGTATGCGCACGTTGAGCGTGCGCTGGCGCGTGCGGACGTGGCCCTCGCTGTCCACCGCAGGCGCGGTGAGGCTGATCGAGCGCGTCGGACCTTCGAAGGCGTCCTCCAGGTCGATGAGAATCTTGGCGTGGTGGTCCTCGCCCCGGGCGCTGAAGCCGCCGCCCCGGGCCTGGCGGAAGCCGCCCATGCCACCACCCATGCCACTACCCATGCCACCGCCCATGCCACGGCCGCCGAACAGGGACTCGAAGAAGTCGCTGAAAGCCGAGGCGTCGCCGCCGGTGAAGCCGCCGCCGGAGAACTCGAAGCCGGCGTCCCAGTCCGGCGGCGGACGGAATTCCTGGCCGGCCTTCCAGTCGGCGCCCAGCTGATCGTAGGCGGCGCGCTTCTCCGGGTCCTTCAGCACCTCGTAGGCCTCGCCCACCTCCTTGAAGCGGGCTTCGGCATCCGTCTCCTTGCTGACGTCCGGATGGTACTTGCGGGCGAGCTTGCGGTAGGCGCGCTTGATCTCGTCCTGGGTGGCGTCCCGGTCCACGCCCATGATCTTGTAATAGTCCTTGTACTTCATACGCTGGACTCGCTCCTAGACAGCGTATAGATCGTGGCTGCGGGAAGCCTTTTCAAGGCGCCGTGGCGGTGCGGGCCGCCGGGGCTAGACGCCGAACGGATAGGTATCGGGCATGTCCTCCAGCTCGTCCGTGGCCAGCGGCGTCACCGCCCGGGTACTGTCCAGCCAGACGTATTCGTCGAACTGGTGCGGCAGCACCGCCTCGAAATAGTGGCTCATCCGTTCCGTCTCTGGGCGGTAAATGACGCCGATGGCCCGCTCGAGGCGCGGTCTGGACAGCGCGTCCCGCAGCTCGGTCTCGCCGTCGTCGCTGAGATCGAGCAGGAAGCGGCCGACACCGGTGTCATGCATCAGGCGCTCGTAGCTGTCCGGCAGCGACGGGCGCACGATCTTCACCTCCATGGGGCCGTCCCAGGCGGAGGCCGCCGCGACGGTGCCCGCGTGGGTGCCGAAACCGACGCTGTAGACGGCCTCGCCGAACTCCTCCCGGCACAGCCGGCCGAGATTGGTCTCGCCCCGCGCGGACATCTCGGTGGCCGCGGCGTCGCCGATGTGGGAGTTGTGCGCCCAGACCACGGCCTTGGCGTCCGGGCCGTGGTGGTCGAGCAGCAGGGACAGCGTGTCGAACATGTGAGTGTCGCGCAGGTTCCAGGAGGTACGCGAGCCGT
>CAZRSA010000178.1:0-4972 GCA_964602525.1 uncultured Woeseiaceae bacterium | reverse complement strand
ACAGCGGCTACGACAAATCCCGCCTGCGCGAACTGCACGTGCTGGTCGAGCACACGGGGCCGTACCGGCCGGGTGAACACATCTTCCGGGAGGGCGACGAGTTCAACGCGGTCGCCGGCATCCGCGCGGGCACGGTGAAGACCTACGTCACGGATCTGGCCGGCCGCGAGCAGGTCAGGGGCTTCTTCCTGCCGGGAGAGCTCGTCGGCCTCAACGCCATCTCCCGGTCACGCTACCCGGTGAACGCCGTGGCACTGGACAGCGTGATGCTGTGCCGCTTCTCGTTCCCGAAGATCGCCATGCTGGCGGCCCGAATGCCGGCACTGCAGCAGCAGCTGTTCCGTCTGCTGAGCGAGGACATCGGCAAGGCGGCGCTGTTCGCGGGCGACTACACCGCCGAAGAGCGCCTCGCAGCGTTCCTCATCCTGCTCTCGCGCCGCTTCGCGGCACGGGGGCTGTCGCCGACCCGCATGCGCCTTGCCATGGGCCGCGGCGATATCGCCAACTACCTGCGCCTGGCCACCGAGACCATCAGCCGCCTGCTGCGGCGCTTCCAGGAGAAAGGCCTCCTCCGCGTGGAGAACCGCGACGTGGAACTGCTGGATGTGCCCGGTCTGGAGGCCATCGCAAAGGACATCCTGCGCTGAGCGCCAGGGCCCGGCAAGGCATACGCGGAACTCCCTAGACACCGGACCCCGGCGGCTCAGTATCATGGAGACGCGGGCGCGCGATGCGTTTCATGCGCATCGGGGCGTCCCGGCTCGCAGAGTACGATCAATCGCAAGGAGGTCGACGCATGAGCAATGGTGTTATCGACGTAGGCGCACAGGATCCGGAACTCAGGAATTCCCCCATCGCGGACGAAACCGACGAGGACATGGAGGCACTGCGCGAGACGATTCCCGGCGACGACTTCTGCTATTTCAACGGTACGCCGTACGAGAACGGCACGCTCGTGAAGAGCGGCACGGTGCGTCTGCGCTGCGATTACGGCATCTGGGTGCCCGCCGGGCCGGGAGATCCCGACAACCCCTGAGCGGCGAGCGCTCACGACGGCAAGACGTGGATGGCGGGCAGCCGCGTGCTAGCATGCGAGGCGTCCCGACAGCGGAGAATCCCATGCAACGCCCGTCATTCCTCATCGGCGCAGCGCTGCTGCTGACATCGTTACCCGCCGCCGCGGCCGACCTGTCCGCGGTGCCTTCGGGCGCCTACGCCGAGGACGACCAGCACGCCTACGTCATCTTCTCCTACACCCATCTCGGCTTCTCCAGCCCGCAGGTGCGCTTCGACGACTTCGAGGTCACCCTCGAACTCGACAGCGAGGACCCGGAAGCGAGCAGGATCGACGTCGGCATCGACGTCTCCAGCGTGGACAGCGGGGTGGAGATGTTCGACGGTCACCTCATGGGAGGCGACTACTTCGACCTGGCCAATCACCCGCGGATCACCTTCGAGTCTACGGCCATCGAGAAGACGGGCGAAAACAGCTATGACGTGACAGGCGACCTGACCATCAGGGGCAGGACGCAGCCGGTGACGCTGGCGACCACGATCAACGGTGCCGGCGAGCACCCGCTGAAGGAGATCCCGGCCGTCGGCATCTCGGCCACCGGGACGCTGCTGCGCTCGGAGTGGGGGCTGGATCAGTACGTGCCCGCTGTCAGCGACGAGGTCACGCTCACCATCGAGGTCGAGATGCTTATGGCCGGCGGACAATAAGCCGCGGGGATGACCGACAGCAGCGATCCGCTCGCCTTCCGCGGCGGCCGCATCGGCGCGGCCGTACCCCTCCTGTTCTTCGTCGTCTGGGCCGTCGCCATCTCGGTGGCCGGCGCGCCGGACGAGCGCGGCCTGATCCTGGGCATGATCGGCGGCCTCACCCTCGGGATGCTGCTCTGTCGCAGCCGCTGGGCGGACTACGCCAACGCGGTCTTCGAGGGCATGGCCAACCCGGTGGCCGCCGTGACCATCGTCGCCTGGTTCTGGGCCGGCATGTTCGCCCAGGTGCTGCGGGTGGGCGGTCTGGTGGACGGCCTGGTCTGGGTCGGCGCCCAGTCCGGAGCCACCGGCGGGCTGTTCGTGGGCGCCACCTTCCTGCTCGCCGCGACCTTCGGCACCGCCGTGGGCACGGGCTACGGCACGGCGGTGGCCTTCTGCACGCTGATGTTCCCGGCCGGCGTGACGCTGGGCGCCGACCCGGTCTGGCTGTTCGCCGCCATCCTGTCCGGAGCGGCGTTCGGCGACAACCTGGCGCCGGTGTCGGACACCACGGTGGTCTCGGCCACCACCCAGGAGACCGACATCCCCGGCGTCGTGCGCTCGCGGGTGAAGTACGCGCTGATCGCGGCGGTGCCGGCCCTCGCCGTGTTCACCCTGTTCGGCGGCGACGGCGACCCGGTCAATGCCGCACGGGCGAACGCACTGTTCGCCGAAAGCGCCTCGCCGGAAGGCCTCGTGCTGCTCGCCCCCTTCGCGCTGGTCATCGCGCTCGCACTCGGCGGCCATCACATCCTGGTGGCGCTCACCTGGGGCATCCTCGGCGCCGTCGTTCTGGAGCTGGCGCTGGGCCTGGCGACGCCGGCGGATATCCTGTTCCTGGACCCGGAGCGGGATATGGTCGGCGGCGCGCTGGTGGACGGTGTGGCCGGCTACGTCGGCCTGGCCATCCTGATCCTGCTGATCGTCGCCGGCGCCCACATCATGCGGCTCGGCGGCGCGCTGGATGCGCTGATCGACCGGCTGCGCCGCTTCGCCCGTGACTCCGTCGCACGGGCCGAGACGGCCATGTGGAGCATTGTTTTCTCGCTGAACGCGTTCATCACCATCAACACGGCCGCCGAAATTGCCGCCGGCCCGGTGATCTCAAGGCTGGGCAAGCGCTTCCGCCTGCATCCCTATCGGCGCGCCAACATGCTGGACGCCGTGACGTCGGCCATCGGCTACATCTTCCCCTGGGGCGGCGGCGTGCTGATCGGCTACCAGACCCTGCGCACGCTGGAGCAGCAGTACGACTTCGTCGAGGCCGTGGCGCCCACCGACGTCTGGGCCTACGTGCTGCACGGCTGGTTCCTGGCCGCGGTGATGCTCGCGGCGGCCGTCACCGGCTTCGGCCGCACCTACGAGGCCGCCGACGGCTCCGAGACGCGCACCCCGCCGGCGCCGTGAACACCGGCAGCGAAGACGCCCCGCGCAAACTCGCGCCACTGACCCTCGCCGCGCTGGGGGTGGTCTACGGCGACATCGGTACCAGCCCGCTGTACGCGGTGCGGGAGTGTTTCTACAGCGAGTATGGCGTGGCCCCCACGGAGGCCAACGTGCTCGGCGTGCTCTCGCTGGTGTTCTGGTCGCTGATCCTGGTGATCTCGGTGAAGTATCTCGTCTTCGTGCTGCGCGCCGACCACTACGGCGAGGGCGGCATCCTGGCGCTGATGGAACTGGTGCGCCGGCCGCTCAAGGGCCGTACGCGCACGGCGGTAATGGCGCTGGGGCTGTTCGGCGCTGCGCTGCTCTACGGCGACGGCATGATTACGCCGGCCATCTCGGTGCTGAGCGCCATCGAGGGGCTGGAGGTCGCCACCCCCGTGTTCCAGCCCTACGTGGTGCCGATCACCATCGGCATCCTGGGCGCCCTGTTCGCCGTGCAGCGGCTCGGCACCGGCGGGGTGGGCATCGTCTTCGGGCCGGTCATGCTGGTCTGGTTCGCCTGCATCGGGCTGGCCGGCGTGCCCGGAATCCTGGAGAACCCGGCCGTGTTCTCGGCGCTGAACCCCTGGCACGCCGTGGCTTTCTTCCGGGACAACGGCGCCCATGCGCTGGTCATCCTCGGCATCGTCTTCCTGGTGGTCACCGGCGGCGAGGCGCTGTATGCCGACCTCGGCCATTTCGGGCGGGCGCCGATCCGGCTCGGCTGGTATATCGTGGTGCTGCCCGGGCTGCTGCTGAACTACTTCGGCCAGGGCGCGCTCATCCTGCGCGAGGGCGACGCGCTGGTGAACCCCTTCTACCAGCTGGTGCCCGGCTGGGCGCTGTACCCCATGGTGGCGCTCGCGACGCTGGCCACCATCATCGCCTCCCAGGCCATCATCTCCGGCGCCTTCTCGCTGACGTTCCAGGGCCAGAACCTGGGCTATCTGCCCACGGTGAAGGTGGTACACACCTCCTGGCGGCACCGGGGCCAGATCTACGTGCCCGCCGTGAACTGGCTGCTGCTGGTGGCGGCGGTGGCGCTGGTGGCCGGCTTCCAGCGCTCGGGCAATCTGGCCGCCGCCTACGGCATCGCCATCAGCGCCACCATGCTGGTCACCACCATCCTGCTGTATTTTGCCGAGCGGCGGATCTTCCGCTGGGCGCTGCCCCTCTCCCTGGCCGCCACGGTGCTGTTCATCATCCCGGATACGGCCTACTTCGTGGCCAACGCGGGCAAGTTCATGGACGGCGGCTGGCTGCCCATCGGCGTGGCCGGCGCCGTCTACCTGGTCATGACCACCTGGCGCCGGGGGCGGGCCACCGAGCAGCGCCACATGCGCAACCAGGCCACGCCCGTGCGCGATTTCCTCGCGGCGCTCAGCGGCGGCTACTACCGTCGCGTGCCGGGCCAGGCGGTGTATCTCGCCGCCAACGAGCGCGGCACGCCCCACGGCCTGATCCACAACCTCAACCACAACCGGGCGCTGCATCGGCTGGTGGTGATCTATACGGCCAAGACGCTGCGCCGCCCGCGGGTGCAACGGCCGGAGCGCCTGAAAGTCACCCGGCTGCGTGACGACATCTACCGGGTCGTCGCCTACTACGGTTACATGGAGGAACCGAAGCCCCGGGACGACCTGGAGCAGGCCGACGCGGAGCACGGCATCGGCCTCGATACCGCCCAGGCCACCTATTTCCTGGAAGAAGAGACGGAATACCCGGCGCGCCGGACCGGCATGGCCTGGTGGCGCTCCTGGCTGTACGTGCTCATCAGGCGCAACAC
>CAZRSA010000177.1:0-4976 GCA_964602525.1 uncultured Woeseiaceae bacterium | reverse complement strand
GTGACTACCGCCTGCTCGACCTGCCCCGCGACGGCGGGGGACTCCCCGGCCTAGAACGCCTGCCGCGGGAGGCCTGGCTGCAGCCGGTCCGGGTCGTCTGGCTGCCGGCGGAACGGGACGAGGGCGGCAGCCTGCTGCGCGATTTCTTCTTCGCCTGGACCGAGCGGCCGAGCCTGTTCGGCCGGCGCCGCATCGCGAAACACCAGCCGGAGCGCATGGCCTTCGTCGCGGGGCAGGGAGCGCCCCTCGAGGATCTGCGGCAGCGCTATCGGGACCAGCACGGCGCCGACGCGACGCCGGCGGCGCTGGCCGACTTCGTCCGCCGCCAGGCGCTGATCACGCTGGAGCGGGCGGAGCGGGTCGCCCGCGGCACTCGTTACAAGGTGGCGAAGCTGCTGCCCCAGGACGTGTTCGCGAACCGGGAGTTCCGCGAGCACCTCGCCAACCTGGCGCAGCAGCGCGACGAGAGCGTGCAGAAGGTGACGGACAAGGCGGGCGACTACCTGGAGGAGATGGCGGCCCGGCAGACGCCCTTCTCGCTGGATCTCGCCATGGCTATCTACCGGACGGCTGCGCGCAGCAATCACGATCCGGAGATCGACGTGGACCAGGAGCAGCTGCGCCACGTGGCCGAACTGCTCGGCAGCCGACCGGTGGTGTTCCTGATCAGTCACAAGTCCATGCTGGACACCATCGCGCTGTCGATCGTGCTGTTCGACGCCAACCTGCCGCTGCCGCTCACGTTCGGCGGCATCAATCTCAACACGCCGGGGCTGGGCGCGCTGGGCCGGCGGGCGGGCATCATATTCCTGCGCCGCTCGTTCCAGGACAACGAGATCTACAAGGCCACCTTCCGCCGCTACATCGACTACCTCATCGACAAGCGCTTCTCGCTGCTGTGGGCGCTGGAGGGCACCCGCTCGCGCACGGGCAAACTGCTGCCGCCCCGCTACGGGCTGTTCAATTACGTGGTCGAGTCCATCCTGCGCACCCACCTCTTCGACGTAACCTTCGTGCCAGTGAGCGTGGCCTACGACCAGATCACCGAAGTGGAGGACTACGCCACCGAGCAGCGGGGCCACGCCAAGAAGCCCGAAGGGGCGACGTGGATCGTACGCTTCCTGCGCTCCTCCGCGCCTCACGGGCGCATCTTCCTGCGCTTCGGCGAGGAGCTGACCCTCACCGATATCGAATCCCGGGAACGGCTGGAGGCGGGGCCGGACGCGACGGAGAAGCAGTCGCTGGTGCAGAATCTCGCGCTGCAGGTGGCCTACCGCATGAACGCGGCCACGCCGATCACCGCCACCGCCATCGTCACGCTGATTCTGCTCGCGTCCGGCAACCGGGCGCTGAGCCTGAGGGAGATCGGCTTCCTCACCCGGGTCGGCATGACGCTGGTGCGCCGCCGGGGCCTGGAGATCGCCGGCGACCCGGACTTCCGCGCGCCGGAGACGCTGCCGGCCACGCTGGAGCAGCTGCGCTCCACCGGCATCGTGACCTTCTTCGACGAGGGCACCGAGCGTCTCTACAACATTACCCCCGACCAGCACCTGAAGGCGGCCTATTACCGCAATACGGCCATCCACCATTTCGTGCTCGATGCGCTGGTGGAAGTGGCCCTGTACCGGGCCGCCGGCGCCCCGGCGGACGAGCGGGAGGCGGCGCTGTTCCGGATACTGGAGGAGCTGCGCGAGCTGTTCCTGTTCGACTTCTACTTCCCTCGCCGGCAGGACTATCCGGCGGCGGTGCAAGCGGTCCTGGAGGAGCGCTTTCCGAACTGGCGCGAGGTGCTGGCCGGCGGCGAGGAAGCGGTGGTGCGCGTGCTGCGCCAGAGCCGGCTGCTGCTGGCCCATGCCGTGCTGCGTTCCTTCGCGGATGCCTACCGGGTGGTCGCCCGGGCGCTGGCCGAGGCGGGCACGGAGGCGGTGGAGGAGCGTTCCGCGTTCGTCTCCGGCTGCCTGAAGCTCGGCCGCCAGATGCGCCTGCAGGGTCGGGTGTTCTCCGAAGAGTCGGTATCGAAGTCCCTGTACGAGACGGCGGTGAAGCTGGCGGCGCACCGGGACCTGCTGGCGGGAGGCACCGATGCTGCGGCCGGGCGGGCAGCGCTGCTGGCAGAACTGCGCGAGGTGCGGCGTGCGCTGGATGCCATTCTGGAGATCACGCTGAACGGGTCCGGGGACGGTTGAATCGGGGCTGAAGCCCCTCCCACAGCCTTGGATCGGGCCTGAAGGCCCTCCCGCATGGCTTGCACAACGGGACTCTCAATCCCTAGAATCGTTCCACCCTCCACGGAGCCCGGGACGGAACCATGAGCAGCCTGTTCGAGAAGCACCGCGAGACCCTCGAGAAGGCAGTGGATGCCTGCGAGAAGCGTTATGCCTGGACGGCGTATCCGGAGTCGCCCAGCAGCAAGATCCACGGCAAGGAGGTGCCGGCCGCCGGGCTCGCGGCCTACGAGTCGATGCTGGGCCGGCCCTTCGACATCGAGCTGCCCGGCACCGTCGGCGAGGTGGGCGAGGAGGTCTCGCCGCTGACCGGTGAGGCGCTCGGCATCACCTACCCGAAGCTCGACCCCGACGAGGCCTTCGCCGCCGCGAAGCGGGCCCAGCAGGCCTGGCGCCGGGTTCCCGCCGCGGAGCGCGTCGGTATCTGCCTGGAGATGCTCGACCGCCTCGGCAGCCCGGAGTCGCTGTTCGTCAATGCCCACGCCACCGTCCACACCGCCGGGCAGAGCTTCATCATGGCCTTCGCCGGCTGCGGCGCGAACGCGCTGGACCGGGGCCTGGAGGCACTCGCCTACGCCTGGAAGGCCATGGAGGACGTCCCGGGCGGGGCCATGTGGGAACGCCGCTTCGGCGCAGCACCCGAGACCCGGCTGGAGAAGCGCTACCGCATCATGCCCCGCGGCATCGGGGTGGTGATCACCTGCGCCACCTTCCCCCAGTGGAACGGCTACCCGGCCATCATGGCGGATCTGGCGACCGGCAACGGCGTCATCGTGAAGCCGCACCCGAAGACCACCCTGCCCGTGGCGATCTTCGTGCGCACCATGCGCGAGGTGCTGGCCGAGGCGGGCCACGATCCCGACCTGGTGCTGATGGCGGCGGATACCGAGGCGGAGCCGAACACGCTGGAACTGATCCGGCATCCGGACTGCGCCATCATCGATTTCACCGGCGGCCCCCGTTTCGGCGGCTGGATCGAGCAGCACTGCGCCGACAAGCTGGTGTTCACCGAGACCGCGGGCTGCAACTCCGTGGTGGTGGAATCCACCGACGACTTCGACGGCATGCGCCGCGCCATCGCCCATTCGCTGTGCCAGGCGTCGGCCCAGATGTGCACCAGCGTACAGAACATTTTCGTGCCCCGCGGCGGCATCGAGGCCGGCGGCCGGCATCTCTCCTTCGACGAGGTGGCCACGGGCATCGTGGACGCCGTCGACGAATTGCTCGCCAACCCGAAGCAGGCCGGCAACCTGTGCGGCGCCCTGGTGGACCCCCGCATCTTCGAGGCCATCGATCACATCCGTGACGGCGTGCGCGACCGGGGCCGCATCCTGCGCGACTCCGGTCCCTACGAGCACCCGGACTACCCGGAGGCGCGCACCGCGACGCCGCTGGTCGTGCAGGTGGATACCGAGGCGGGCGACCTGTTCGGAGAGGAACACTTCGGGCCGATCTCGTTCATCATTGCGGCGGACGACTCCGACGCGGCGCTCGCGCAGGCCACCGACGACGTTCGCACCCACGGCGCCATCACCTCCCACGTGTATTCCTCCAACGACGCGTTTCTGGCCCGCGCCGAGGACGCCTATCACGACGCCGGGGCTTCGCTGTCGTTGAACCTGACCGGCATGCCGATCAACTTCGCCGCCGCCTACAGCGACTTTCACGTCACCGGCCTGAACCCGGCCGGCAATGCCTGCCTGGCGGACCTGGATTTCGTGACCCGCCGCTTCCGCTGGGTCCAGACCCGCTGGCCGCGCGCCACCGATGCCGCCTGACCCGGCGTCATTCGCGGGTCGGGTGGTGATCATCACCGGCGCGGGCAAGGGCCTCGGCCGGGCCTACGCCCGCTACCTGGCCGCCCGCGGCGTGCGGGTGGTGGTCAACAACCGCAGCCACCCCGGCGAGGAACGGGCCTCGGCGGACCGGGTCGCGGACGACATCCGCGCGGCAGGCGGTGAGGCCGTGGCGGACTACTCGGAGATTACCGACGCCGGCGCCGGCGAGCGTCTGCTGAGGCGCGCGCTGGATACCTGGGGCCGCCTCGATGCCCACATTGCCAATGCGGGCGTCTCCGAGGGCCGGAGCTTCCACAAGCAGTCCGTCGACGAGTTCCGGCGCAATTTCGAAGTGAACCTGTTCGGCACCGTGAACGTGCTGCATCCCCTGTTCCGGCATCTCTACGAACAGCGCGCCGGCGCCGTCCTGCTCAGCACCTCCGTGGCCGGCCTCTACGGCGAGCACGGCCTGCCGGCCTACTCGTCCTCCAAGGCCGCCCTGCTGGGCCTCACTTACGCGCTGGCTCACGAGGGTGCCGGGCGCGGCGTGCGGGTCAACGCCATCGCGCCCTATGCCGCGACGCAGATGACCGAGGCCCATCTGCCAGAGACTCTGCGCGAACGCATGGCGCCGGACTACGTGGCGCCGGTGGCCGCCTGGCTCGTCGACGAGCGCTGCGCGCTGAACGGGGAGATCGTCATCTCGGGCGCCGGCAGGATCGCCCGCGCGCGCATGCACGAGACCGACGGCCGCCGGGTGGAGGGTATGGAGCCGGAGGCGGCGGGCGCCGCGCTGGAGTCACTGGGCGGACTGCCCTTCGACCGTACGGCTCCGGCGGCGGTGGAGCACTTCCGCCGCTTCGTCGCCGGGGCGCCGGTGACGGACTGACCCCTCCCGGGCAAACCGGTTCAGGGGACCCGCTTCGCTGCCTCGTATTCCCGGGCGATGGCGTCGACGATGTCCGCCAGCGGT
>CAZRSA010000176.1:3136-5065 GCA_964602525.1 uncultured Woeseiaceae bacterium | reverse complement strand
GTCACGATCCGCATCGGCGAGCAGAGTCTGTCCGCGACCGGCATGCTAGCATTCCTGCAGGAAGACCGAGTGGAGCTGAAGTCCAATGTCAGCGGCAAATTCCTGCCCTAGCGCGCGCCGGTGGAGGCCCGCCGCCGCGGCCCTCGCGCTGGCGGCGGCGCTCGTGCTGACGGGCCCGCCCGACCTGCACGGCCAGAGCCTCGGCGAGGACATCGGCGGGCGCCTGCCGATCTCCCTCGATGCGGATTCCAGCGAGTTCGACCGGCGCAACAACCTGATGGTTTTCCGCGGTCTGCGCATCACCCAGGGCGCCATCGGCATAGAGGCGCAACGGGGGCAGACGCTGTTCGGCGGCGATACCAGCCCGGACTTCCGCGACAGCATCTGGCGCTTCGAGGGTGACGTGCGCATCGACGTCGAGACCACCAACATACTGTGCGAGACCGCCGAGCTCACGTTCCGGGATCACCGGCTCGCGAGCGCGGTGGCCACCGGCGATCCGGCCAGGTTCCGGGACACCCGGCCCGGCGAAGGCACGTTGACGACGGGCAAGGCCGCCCGCTTCGAGTACGACCTGACCGCCGGGCGCATCACGTTCTCCGGCGACGCGCGCATCAGCGAGGGCTCCAACACGATCACCGGCGACCTGCTGGTCTACGACCTCGAAGACCAGGTGGTGACGGCCCGCGGCCGCGAGGGGGCGGACGGCAAGGTCAGCCTCACGATCGTGCCGGAAGAGGTCGAGGACAGGCGGGACGACGACGAGTCGCCATGAGCATCCTGAGCGTCCAGGACGTCCACAAGAGCTACAAGTTCAGGGAAGTCGTCCAGGGAATCTCGCTCGAGATCTCCAGCGGAGAGGTGGTGGGCCTGCTCGGTCCGAACGGCGCCGGCAAGACCACGGCGTTCTACATGATCGTGGGGCTGATCCCCTGCGACAAGGGACGCATCCTGCTGGACGGCCAGGACCTCACGCACCTGCCCATGCACCGGCGCGCCCGGCTGGGGCTGGGTTACCTGCCCCAGGAGGCGTCGATATTCCGCAAGCTCACGGTGGAGCAGAACGTGCTCGGCATCCTGGAGACGCGGGAGGAGCTGGAGCGCAGCGACCGCGAGCGCATCCTGGACGAGCTGCTGGACGAGCTGCACGTGGGCCACGTACGCACCAGCCTGGGCATGAGCCTGTCGGGCGGCGAGCGCAGGCGGGTGGAGATCGCCCGCGCACTCGCGGCGGACCCCCGCTTCGTCCTCCTGGACGAGCCCTTCGCCGGCGTTGACCCCATCTCCGTGATCGACATCCAGCGCATCATCCGCCACCTGTGCGACCGCGGAATCGGGGTGCTCATCACCGACCATAATGTGAGAGAGACCCTCGGAATCTGCAGCCGAGCCTATATACTGAATGAGGGGTCATTGATCGCCGAAGGCGCGCCGGAGGAGATCCTGGCGGACCGTCACGTGCGACAGGTATATCTGGGCGAGGGGTTCCGGCTCTGACCATCCTGACACGCACACGGACGCACCGGCACCGCGGCCGCGGCGAACCGGCAGCACCATGTTGAAACCATCACTCCAGCTCAAACTCAGCCAGCAGCTGACGATGACACCGCAGCTGCAGCAGGCCATCCGCCTGCTGCAGCTGCCCGTGATCGACCTCACGGCGCAGATCCAGGAAGCGCTGGAAGAGAACGTCATGCTCGAGGTGGAGGAGCTGCCGGAGCCGCCCCAGGTGGAAGCCGGGCCGGCCGAGGGCGAGACCTCCGCCGACGTGCGTACGGTCGACGCGGAGGACAGCTGGCGCGATCTCCCGGCGCGGGGCCAGGACTCCGGCTGGAGCGGGGATTCCCGCGGCATGTCCGAGTTCCCGGACCAGAGCCAGGAGTCGCTGCACGAGCACCTGCACTGGCAGCTGGAGCTGGAGAATTTCTC
>CAZRSA010000176.1:0-3036 GCA_964602525.1 uncultured Woeseiaceae bacterium | reverse complement strand
CATGCGGCCCTGAAGGCGCAGCTGCAGGAGGCCCGCTGGCTCGTCCGCAGCCTGGAGATCCGCAACGAGACTCTGATGAAGGTGGCGAGCTGCATCGTCGAGCGCCAGACCGAGTTCTTCGAGCACGGCGAGGAAGCCATGCGGCCGATGGTGCTGCGCGACGTGGCCGAGGCGGTGGAGATGCACGAATCCACCATTTCCCGGGTCACGAACAACAAGTACATGCATACGCCGCGGGGTGTGCTCGAGTTCCGCTATTTCTTCTCCAGCCACGTCGGCAGCGTCGACGGCGAGGACCAGTCCTCCGTGGCCGTGCGCGCCAAGATCCGCAAGCTGATCGGCGCCGAGGACCGGCGCAAGCCGCTCAGCGACAGCAAGATCGTTGCGCTGCTGAAGGAGGACGGCGTCGTTGTGGCGCGGCGGACCGTTGCGAAGTATCGTGAAGCCATGGACATCCCGTCTTCCAGCCAGCGCCGGGAGCGCAGTTCCGCATGAGTACTGGCGCGCCCCGGTGCCGCCCCCCGGCGGACGTTCCCGGCCGGGCCGGCGGGGAGCCGCTCCCCGTCTCCCCGGCGCCAACCAGCAACAGGAGAAGGCCATGCAGGTAGATGTCACCGGTCACCACGTGGACGTAACGCCCGCCCTGAAGGACTATGTCCGGACGAAGCTCGGACGCATCGAGAGACACTTCGACCACGTGACCGACGTGCACTGTATCCTCACGGTCGAGAAACTGCGCCACAAGGCCGAGGCCACTGTGCAGGTGAGCGGCGGCAGACTGTATGCCGATGCCACGGAAGAAGACATGTACGCCGCCATCGACGGACTGATGGACAAGCTCGACCGGCAGGTCAGGAAGCACAAGGAGAAGCTCTGCGACCACCATGCCCGCGAGGCGGACAAGCGGGCTTTCGTCTGACTCTCATCCGACAATCACCCGGCGGTTAGCCGCCCGCGCGGCGGCCGCCTCACCACGGGCCTACCTCATGACACTGCACGAACTCGTCAGACCCGATTCCGTACTCTGTAACGTGGAGGCGCGGAGCAGGAAGCACGCCCTGGAGATACTGAGCGAACTCCTGTCTCACGGCTCGGACGACCTGCGTCAGGCCGATATCTTCGCCGCCATCGCGGAACGCGAGCGCCTGGGCTGCACGGCCCTGGGGCGGGCGGTGGCCGCACCCCACGCCCGCCTGGCGGACGCCCCTTTCCCCATCGGTGCGCTGCTGAAGCTGTCTGCGCCGGTGGACTTCGACACGCCCGACGACGAGCCGGTGGATCTGATCTTCGGCCTCATCGTCCCAGAGGACGTGGACGAACAGGCGGTGGAGGACTTCCGCGGTCTCACCGAGATGCTGTCGCAGCCGGACACCCAGGCCCGGCTCAGGAAGGCGCGCAGCAGCCGCGAGCTCTACGAGGCGCTGATGGCGGAGGACCGTCCCCGCGCCCAGGGCGGCCTCGCCGCCGGCGGCGGAGGCTGAGGCGCCGGCGTGGCGGCGGAGACCGGCGAACGCCGCGCCACCCGGCTGATCATCGTCAGCGGGCTGTCCGGCTCGGGCAAGAGCGTCGCGCTCAACGTGCTCGAGGATCTCGGCTTCTACTGCATCGATAACCTGCCGGCCGGGCTGCTGCCGGCACTGCTGCCCGAGATCACCCGGGAGGACGCCGCCGGGGCCACCCAGCGTGTCGCCGTTGGCATCGACGCCCGGAATCCGGCCACGGACCTGGAGGAGCTGCCCGCCCTGGTGCAGCGCATGAAGCACGACGGCATCGAATGCGATGTCGTCTTCCTGCAGGCGGAGGACGACATCCTGCTGAAGCGCTACAGCGAGACCCGCCGGCGGCATCCGCTCGGCGACAGCGGCCTCGCGCTGCGCGACGCAATCGACCGGGAACGCGAACTGCTGGGTCCGGTCATCAACACCGCCGACCTCATCATCGACACCACCCGCACCAGCGTCTACGAGCTGCGCGACGCGCTGCGCGAGCGCGTCGCGGCACGAGAGCCGCGTTCGCTGTCCATACTGATCGAGTCGTTCGGCTACAAGCACGGCATTCCCACCGACGCGGATTTCGTCTTCGACCTGCGCTGCCTGCCGAACCCCTACTGGGAGGCGAGCCTGCGGCCGCTGACCGGCCGGGACGCCGCCGTCATCCGCTTCCTGGACGACCAGCCGCTGGTGCAGACCATGTACGGCGACATCCTCGGCTTCCTCAGACGCTGGATCCCCGAGTACCTCGGATTCCACCGCAGCTACCTCACGGTGGCGGTGGGCTGCACCGGCGGCCAGCACCGTTCCGTCTACATGGCGGAGAAGCTCGCCCTGGCGCTCGGCGAGGAACACACCCCCATCCACACCCGCCACAACGAGCTGCCCGCCGAGGCCGCGTCCGACGGCGGCTGACGCCCCGCCACCCTTAGCTTTGTCACCGGACGCGGGCTAAACTGCCTGCTGATTCGGGGCGGCCGTGAGTGCCGCCGTACGCCCATTGCCCACCGAGGCCACCGAGGCCACCGAGCGGACGCGCTGGCAGCATGGATAACCCGGAACACAGGCAGACACCGCTGGAGACCCTGCGCGAGGCACTGGAGGGAGGCGCCATGCGCCCGGTGCGGCGCATGATCGGCAGCCTGCATCCCTCGGAGGTGGCCCGGCTGCTGGAATCCCTGCCGCCGGCCGAGCGCGCCGTGGTCTGGGAGCTGGTGGACCCGGACGACGAGGGCGACATCCTGGTGGAGGTGGCCGACGAGGTCCGCACCGGCCTCATCGAGCGCATGGACGCACAAGAGCTCATCGCCGCCACCGAGGGCATGGAGCTCGACGACCTGGCCGACCTCGTCGCCGGCCTGCCGGAGACGGTCACCCGGCAGGTACTGCGCTCGCTGGACAAGCAGGACCGGGACCGCCTGCGCGAGGTGCTGTCCTATCCGGAGGACAGCGCGGGCGGCCTCATGAACAAGGACACCATCACGGTGCGCCCGGACGTGACGCTGGAGGTGGTGGTGCGTTACCTGCGGGTGCACGGCGGCATGCC
>CAZRSA010000175.1:3953-5093 GCA_964602525.1 uncultured Woeseiaceae bacterium | reverse complement strand
CTTCCAGGCAATCACGCACGCAGGCCTCGATGGTACCCGGGCCGGTCGGCAGGCAGGCTTCCATGTATCTCTCCCGCGGTTGGAGGTGATCCAACAATACTAGTGGTTCGCGATACTTTTCTTAAGCCGTTGAGGATCGCGATCCGGCCGATTTGTGTTGGAGATAATCTATATCTAACCGCGGGAAAGGTACATTGGTGGAAATAAACCGGAACGAATTGGATTATAGGCGGCGGCAAGAGAAGAGAGAGGAAATAAAGACAGCCCGTTCAAAGACAGAGACTGAAGACCGCGGCGCATAGTCCGAAAAACATCTCCATTTCGGTTAAAAAAAACAAAGAGCGGCAAAAATCGGTTCTATTCGGCAGAAAAAATTGGGTCTGAGCAGGCCGATCAAGTAGTTTATATCGGTATTATGACCGAATTTCGAAGCCCCAGATGCCTGCGGGTCTTTTCTGCAAACATGACAAACAAAGGCTGTTCTATGGATGAGAGATGGCTGACGGTCGATGACATATGCAAATACCTGAATGTAAGCAACGAGACGGTCTACAAGTGGATCGAACAGCGGGCAATGCCCGGTCATCGCGTCGGCCGTCGCTGGATGTTCAAACATGACGAAGTGGACGAATGGGTCCGCTCCGGCGGTGCGGCTGACAAATCCGATAAACCGGAAACCGAGCAATAAGGAGCGACCATGGCAGAGCCGATTCACGACAAGATAAAACGATCCCTCCAGGCAGCCGTAGGCTTGTATCACCGTCTGGTGCTGCTGGTGGGTGAGACCGGTTCCGGCAAGACCAGCGTCCTTCGGGATATTGCCGAGGAGTTCCGCTCGTCCGTCGTCAACGTCAATCTGGCGCTCTCCGGTGAGCTGCTGGAGCTGACAGCCAAGCAGCGGTCACTGCGGCTGCCGGGCATCCTCGACCAGATCGCGGACCAGGCTCAGTCACCCGTGGTGCTGGATAATCTTGAGATCCTCTTCGATAAGGATCTCCAGCAGGACCCCTTGCGCCTGGTGCAGTCCATTTCAAGAAACCGGGCCGTGGTGGCTTCGTGGAACGGAATCGTGAATTCCGGGAGGCTTTTGTACGCCGAAACCGGCCATCCCGAGTACCGCAGCTATGACTCGGTCGATGC
>CAZRSA010000175.1:2147-3853 GCA_964602525.1 uncultured Woeseiaceae bacterium | reverse complement strand
AAATACGGAGACCTAATCCAATTCGACCCGATTGAGTCGGTCGTTCAGTTGCGTGACGCGGACAAATCGAGCGCCGCGCACACCCTCGTGAACACCTATGTCATTTCCGTGGAAATGGCCGAACGGCTTACCCAGCTAGTGATTCCTCAGATGCAGTTCGACCAGCCGGTCGACAACAAAGGCCTGCTGGTCGTCGGTAATTACGGCACCGGTAAGTCGCACTTGATGTCGGTGGTCTCCAGTCTTGCCGCAGACGCCTCCCTGCTGGAAGGGCTGAACCACGCCGGCGTCCGCGATGCAGCCTCTCAGATCGCCGGTCGGTTCAAGGTCATCCGCACCGAGATCGGAGCCACCACCATGGCCCTGCGCGACATCCTGGTGGCCGAACTGGAAGAGCATCTCGAAAAGCTCGGCGTGGAGTATGTGTTCCCCGAAGCCGGAACTATCACCAGCCACAAACGGGTCTTCGAAGACATGATGGCCAAGTTTGGCGAGGTCTTCCCCGAACACGGCCTGCTGCTGGTAGTCGATGAGCTGCTCGACTACCTGCGCACCCGCAAGGACCAGGAGCTGATCCTCGACCTCAACTTCCTGCGCGAGGTCGGCGAGGTCTGCAAGGACCTGCGTTTCCGCTTCATGGCGGGTGTCCAGGAAGCCATTTTCGACAGCCCGCGTTTCGCCTTTGTCTCAGATAGCATCCGGCGGGTAAAGGACCGTTTCGAGCAGATCCTCATCGCCCGAAACGATGTGAAATTCGTCGTGGCCGAGCGTCTGCTCAAAAAGACTGCCGAGCAACAGGCCAAGATCCGCGACTACCTGATGCCCTTTGCCAAATACTACGGCGGGCTCAACGAGCGCATGGACGAGTTTGTCCGGCTCTTCCCGGTGCATCCCGATTACATCGACACCTTCGAGCGGGTCACCGTGGTGGAAAAGCGCGAGGTGCTCAAGACCCTGTCCATGGGCATGAAGGGCATTTTGGGCAAGGACGTGCCGCAGGACGAGCCCGGCCTGATCGCCTTCGACAGCTATTGGAACACACTGAAGCAGAACGCATCCTTCCGCGCTATTCCCGAGATCCGGGCGGTTATCGATTGCAGCCAGGTGCTGGAATCCCGGATCGAAAACGCCATTACCCGAAAGCAATACAAGCCGATGGCACTGCGCCTGATCCATGCGCTATCAGTTCACCGCTTAACGACTGGTGACATCTACGCTCCAATGGGAGCCAGTGCAGAAGAACTGCGCGACCGTCTCTGTCTGTTTGATCCACTGATTGCTGAACTGGGTAGCGATGAGCCCGAAAAAGACCTGCAGACTCATGTTGAAACCGTTCTTCGAGAAATACATAAAACCGTCAGCGGCCAGTTCATCTCCTTCAATGCCGACAACCGCCAGTTCTATCTGGACCTGAAAAAGACCGACGACTTCGACGCCCTGATCGACAAGCGGGCCGAAAGTCTGGGCCAGGCTCAGCTCGACCGCTTCTATTACGAGGCGCTCAAGCGGGTCATGGAATGCCAGGATGCCACCTACGTGACTGGCTACAAGATCTGGCAGCACGAACTGGTCTGGCAGGAGCACAAGGCCGCCCGTTCCGGCTACCTCTTTTTCGGCGCTCCCAACGAACGCTCCACCGCCGTGCCGCAGCGGGATTTCTATATCTATTTCATTCAACCCAACGATCCGCCGCGCTTCAGGGACGA
>CAZRSA010000175.1:0-2047 GCA_964602525.1 uncultured Woeseiaceae bacterium | reverse complement strand
ACGCCCTGCGGGCCATCGCCGGACAGAACCGCACCAGGCAGGCCACCGCCGTGCTGGACGCCCTGGAGCTGCTCGACGGCGATAAGATCGATTCCTACAAGTCGAAGTATACCAAGTTCATCCTCGATGCCGTCAAGGCCAGGGGCCACGGCCAGGTGGTCAACCGCAGCGAGATCATCCAGGACGACCACGGGCTTGAATACATGAACCCGGGCGGTTCGCGTCTGGAACCCGAATGGGTGAGCGTACTGGTGGCTGCGCTGGTCTACTCCGGCGACATCGTGCTCGCCATCCCGGGCAAGAAATTCGACGCCACCGGGCTGCAACAGCTTGCCGCGACCGACATGGACGAGCTGGTCCGCTTTAAGCACCTAAAGCAGCCCAAGGAATGGAACCTGCCTGCGCTCAAGGCGCTGTTCGAACTGCTCGGCATGACGCCGGGTATGGCCCAGCTCGTCACCCGGGGCAAGGACGAGCAGGTGCAGAACCTGCAGCAGGCGGTGGGCAAGATCGTCAAGCGCATCGTCATGACCCAGCAGACCCTGCGCGAAGGGCTCTCCTTCTGGGGTCTGGACCTATTAGGGACGAGGGATGAGGGGCGAGGGGCGAGAAATCAAGAAATCCAGAGCGCCAAGGAATTTTTCGAAAGCTTGCAGGCCTACTCCTCGCCGGGCAAGCTGAAAAACTTCCGCTACAGCGCTCCCGAAGTGCTGGCCCACGAGAAAGCCCTGAAGGCGCTGGATGAGCTGGACGCCCTGCGCGAGTTCATCATGGACCACGGCCCGACGGCTGCTTGGCTTGCTGCGGCGGAAGCCTCCGCAAGCGGCAGGGGCGAGGCGATAGGAGCGAGGGGCGAGTTGAAACCATCGGGACTGGATCACTGGGTTGAACAGGTCAAAAAAGCCCGCAAGGAAGTTCTGGACGACCTAACCTCAGTCCTCAGCACTCAGTCCTTAGACCTCGCGCGCTTATCGTCCGAAGTCGGCGAAAAGCTGAAAAAGCTCAAGCGCGACTACATCAACCAATACATCTCGCTCCACGCGCGCGCCCGGCTGGGCGTGAACGACGACAAGCGCAAGGCAGGCCTGCTCAATGACCAGCGCCTGCAAACTCTGCGCAAACTGGCCGGTATCGACCTGATGCCCCGGCAGCAGCTCACCGATTACCAGAACCGTTTGGCCGGACTGAAGAGCTGTTTCGCCCTGACCGAGCAAAACCTCGACGCCTCGCCCATCTGCCCGCATTGTGGGTTTCGCCCGGGGGGCGAAACAGGGGCGAGGGGCGAGGTGTTAGGGGCGAGCAACGCCGCCGCCATCCTTAACGCGCTGGACGACGAACTTGATCGGATGCTCGAAAACTGGACCAGGGCGTTGCTCTCCAACCTGGAGGACCCGATCACCCAGGCTAACATGGATCTATTGAAGATCGACGACCGCGAACCGCTGGAAGCCTTCATCAAGTCGAAGGTACTGCCTGACCCGCTGGACAGCAATTTCGTTCATGCTCTCAAGGAAGTCCTTTCGGGGTTGATCAAAGTCACGGTCAGCCCCCGGGACTTGCAGGTTGCTCTGCAGGTGGAAGGCGGCCCGGCCACCCCGGCGGAGATGAAGAAGCGCTTTGAGGAGTACATCGATCGGCTCACCAAAGGCAAGGACCCGGCCAAGGTGCGGCTGGTTGTGGAATAGGGTTAGACGATGAAAAGCAAGAGTGGCAAAATGGATTTTACCAGACTTGTCGGTGCCATCCGGCAGGTTCATGACGAGCTTTCGGCGCATGCAAACCGGGCGGTTAACGTCAGTTTGACTGTGCGGAACTGGTTGATCGGCTATTGCATCGGGGAATATGAACTCAACGGCGCGGACCGGGCCCAGTATGGAGAATTTCTTATCGAGAAGCTTTCTGCCGAATTGAGTGATCGGGGCGTCAGCGCGTGCGGCAAGCGACAACTATACAACTATCTGCGCTTCTATCAGCTCTACCCCGGAATTGTGCGGTCACTGACCCCACAATTGCAGAAGGTCGTTCGGCAGGCGCTACCGGCATTGCA
>CAZRSA010000174.1:2128-5111 GCA_964602525.1 uncultured Woeseiaceae bacterium | reverse complement strand
CTGGATTCTGGAGACCCATGCCCACGCGGATCACGTGACGGCGGCGGAATACCTGCAGGAGCGCACGGGTGCGCCCATCGGCATCGGCGGCGGCATCCGCTCAGTGCAGGAGAACTTTCGCCGCACGTTCAACCTGGGCGCCGAGTTTCCCTGTGACGGGTCCCAGTTCGATCGCCTGTTCGCCGACGGCGACGGCTTCTCCATCGGCGAACTGCCGGTGCACGTGATGGCCGTGCCGGGCCATACCGACGACAGTATCGCCTACCGGATCGGCGACGATACCGTCTTCGTGGGCGACACCCTGTTCCGGCCCGATTACGGCAGCGCCCGCTGCGATTTTCCCGGCGGGGACGCAGGCAGGCTATACGACTCGGTCCGCCGGCTGTTCGAACTGCCGCCGGAGACCCGACTGTATCTCTGTCACGACTATCCCGCGGAAGGGGCCGAGCCCCGGGCGGTGACCAGCGTGGCGGAGCAGCGGGAACACAACCGCCACCTGCGCGACGGCATCTCCCGCGAGGAATTCGTGCGCATGCGGGAAGAGCGCGACGCCGGACTCGGGCTGCCGCGTCTGATCATTCCCGCCATCCAGATCAACATCCGTGCCGGCCGGCTGCCGCCCGCAGAAGGCAACGGCGTCTCCTACCTGAAGATTCCCGTCGATGCATTCCCAGGGGGTGGAACATGACACACATCGTCGTACTCGGTGCCGGTCTCGGCGGCATCACCCAGGCCTACGAGCTGAAGCAGGCGCTCTCCGGCAAGGCCCGCATCACCGTCGTGAGCGATCTGCCGTATTTCGAGTTCACGCCGTCCAACCCCTGGGTGGCGGTGGGCTGGCGCGAGCCATCGGACATCCGGGTGGACCTCGCCGGGGCGCTGGGCCGCAACGGCGTCGATTTCATCGGCAAGGCGGCGGCGAAGGTGCACCCGGAGGACAACCGCATCGAACTCGCCGACGGCGAGAGCGTGGACTACGACTACCTGGTGATCGCCACCGGCCCGGCGCTGGCCTTCGACGAGATTCCCGGCCTCGGGCCCCACGGCGGCCACACACAGTCCGTGTGCAAGACCGACCACGCCCGCCGGGCCATGGACGACTTCGAGAAGCTGGTGGCGGACCCGGGCCCGGTGGTGGTGGGCGCCGCCCAGGGCGCGTCGTGCTTCGGCCCGGCCTACGAATATGCGTTCATCCTCGAGACGGAGCTCAGGCGCCGCAAGATCCGCGACCGGGTACCCATGACCTTCGTCACGCCGGAGCCCTACATCGGCCACCTGGGCCTGGACGGCGTCGGCGACACGAAGAGCATGCTTGAATCGGAGCTGCGCGAGCGCCATATCCACTGGGTGACCAACGCGCGCATCGACGAAGTGACGGACGGCAAGGTCCGTGTCTCCGAGATGGCGTCGGCCGACGAGGTGGCGAAGGAGCACGAGCTGGAATTCCGCCACTCGATGATCCTGCCCGCCTTCCGGGGCATCGACGCCGTCCGCGACGTGGAGGGACTCGTGAACCCGCGGGGCTTCGTGCTGATCGACGACTATCAGCGCAATCCGGCCTACCCGAACGTCTACTCCATCGGCGTCTGCGTCGCCATTCCCCCGGTGGGCCCCACCACCGTGCCGCTGGGTACGCCGAAGACGGGCTACATGATCGAATCCATGGCCACCGCGACCGCACACAACATCGCCGATGCGATGGCCGGCAGGGAGCCGAGCCACCGTGCCAGCTGGAACGCCGTCTGCCTGGCCGATTTCGGCGACCGGGGCGTCGCCTTCGTGGCGCTGCCCCAGATACCGCCGCGCAACACCAACTGGTCCGGCGAGGGCAAGTGGGTGCATCTCGCCAAGGTGGGTTTCGAGAAATACTTCCTGCGCAAGGTACGCCGGGGGCAGACGGAGCCGGTCTATGAGCGGCTGGTCATGCGGCTGCTCGGCGTCGACAAGCTGAGGCAGCCCTCATGAGCAAGTCCCTGATGCAGCTGGCGACGGGCAAGCCGCGCCTGGTCTACGTGCTCACCGTCCTGGTGACGGTGCTGCTCGGTGCCCAGATCCCGCGCATCCAGATCGATACCGATCCGGAGAACATGCTGCCGGACGACCAGGCCGACCGGGTGTTCCACAACCAGGTGGAGGAGACGTTCCGGCTGCACGACGCGCTGGTGGTCGGCCTGGTCAACACCGCGCACCCCGAGGGCGTCTACAACGTCGAGACCATGACGGCGCTGCACCGCATGACCGAGGAGATCCTGCAGCTCGACGGTGTCATCCGGCCGGACCTGATGTCGCTGGCCGTCGCCGACAACATCACCCAGGGAGAGCAGGGACAGCTGCGCTTCGAGTGGATGATGAAGCAGCCGCCCGAGACGCCCGAAAAAGCGCAGGCCCTGCGGAAATACGTGGAGGACCTGCCGATGCTCCGCGACACGCTGGTGTCGGGCGACGGCAAGGCCGCCGCGATCTACGTCCCCATCGAGAGCAAGGACCTGAGCTACCCCCTCTCCCAGGAGATCCGCGCGCTGGCCGCCGAGCACGCACCCGACCAGGAGGTCTACATCACCGGGCTGCCGGTGGCGGAGGATACCTTCGGCCACGAGATGTTCGTGCAGATGGCCATCTCGGCACCGCTGGCCGGCCTCATGATCTTCCTGCTGATGTGGTACTTCTTCCGCAGCATCACGCTGATCATCGCGCCGATGATCGTGGCGATGGTGACGGTGATCGCCACGATGGGTCTGCTGATCGGGCTCGGTTTCACCGTGCACATCATGAGCTCGATGATCCCGATCTTCCTGATGCCCATCGCGGTGGTGGACTCCGTGCACATCATGTCCGAGTTCGCCGACCGCTACGGCGGCCGGGAATCGGCGGAGAAGTCCATCCGCGAGGTGGTCGGGCACCTGTTCCGCCCGATGCTGTTCACCTCGCTCACCTCCGGCGTGGGCTTCTTCTCGCTGCTGCTGACGCCCATCCCGCCGGTGCG
>CAZRSA010000174.1:0-2028 GCA_964602525.1 uncultured Woeseiaceae bacterium | reverse complement strand
CTACGACAACGAGGCCAACCGCGCCGAGACCCGGGCCGAACTCGAGCGGCTGGCCGGTGAACTCGGCGACGGGCCGGCGCTGGATGCCGTGCGCGAGGCCGTGAATGCCGCCGAGGACGAGAGCGGAGCCTGGCTGGAGCGGGTGATCAGCGCCGCCGACGATGCGCTGTTCGACGTGAGCGGCGGCGCCGACATGGAGACCCTGGAGGAGATCCTGTCCACGGCCGAGCAGGCCTCCTCGCGCTCGCGCTACTTCCAGCGGCCCGAGGCGCTGGCGATGATCGACGACCTGCAGCAGGCGCTGGTCGACACCGGCAGGGTGGGCAAGGTGAACGCGCTGCCGGACGTCGTGAAGACGGTGAACCGGGAGTTGAGGAGCGGCGAGGCGGAGGATTTCCGCATCCCCGACTCCCAGCGCGGCGTCGCCCAGACCCTGCTGCAGTTCCAGTCCTCCCACCGGCCCCAGGACCTCTGGCACATGGTGACGCCGGACTACCAGCAGACCACCGTCTGGCTGCAGCTCACCAGCGGCGACAACCAGGACATGGAGCGGGTCATCGAGGAGACCCGGGCGTATCTGGGGGACAACCTGCTGCCCGAGGCCGTCAGCGCCCGCTGGGCGGGCAAGACCTACATCAACCGGGTCTGGCAGCAGGAGATGGTGGAAGGCATGCTGAAGAGCCTGCTCTCCGCCTTCGTGGTGGTGTTCCTGATGATGGTCTTCCTGTTCCGCTCCGTGCGGTTCGGTGCGGTGGCCATGCTGCCCCTGTCGGCGACGATCCTGGGCGTCTACGGTCTGATCGGCTGGGTGGGCAAGTACTACGACATGCCGATCGCCGTGCTGTCGTCGCTGACGCTGGGCCTGTCCATCGACTTCGCCATCCACTTCATCCAGCGCATGCGCACGCTGCACGCGGAACTCGGCAGCTTCAGCCGGGCGGCGCAGGCGGTGTTCGAGGAGCCCGCGCGGGCGATCTCGCGCAACGCCGTGGTCATCGCGCTCGGCTTCACGCCGCTGTTCCTGGCGCCGCTGGTGCCCTACATCACGGTGGGCGCCTTCATGGCCTCCATCATGGCCATCTCGGGCGTCGCCACGCTGGTATTGCTGCCGGGGGTGCTGGGTGTGGCGCGGCGCTTCTTCTTCCCGCAGGACAAGGACAACGCCGGGGCCGGAGCCACCGGCTGAGGCAAGGAGAGACAAGACTCATGAGGATACCGAACACGAGACTCGCAGCGCTGCTCGCCGCGGCCCTGCTGCCTCTGGCAGCGGCCGGCCAGTCGGCGGATGCGGACAGGCCCGACGTCGATACCATCGTGGAGAAGTCCAATCTGGCTGCCTATTACGGCGGCGACGACGGGCGCTCCGAGGTACGCATGGTCATCTACGACGAGCAGGGCCGGGAGCAGCGGCGCCAGTTCACCATACTGCGCCGTGACATCGAGGACGGCGGCGACCAGGAGTTCCTGGTGGTGTTCAGCCGGCCGTCGGACGTGCGCGGCACGACCTTCCTGGTGAAAAAGCACGTAGGCCGGGACGACGACCGCTGGCTGTACCTGCCGGGGCTCGACCTGGTGAAGCGCATCTCGGCCGGCGACAAGCGCACGAGTTTCGTCGGCGCCCACTACTTCTACGAGGACGTCTCCGGCCGCAGCCCGGAGGAGGACGAGCACGAGTTCGTCGAGGAGACGGAGGAGTACTACGTGCTCCGCCACGTGCCGAAGGACCCGGACATCGTGGAGTTTGCGGAATACACGACCTGGATCGACAAGGAGACCTGGCTGCCGATGCGCATCGAGTACACCAACCCCGCCGGCGAGGTGTACCGCACCATCGAGGCCGGCGCGGTGGAAACCATCGAGGGCATCCCCACGGTCACGAAGAGCCGGGTGGAGGACGAGTCGCTGGGCGGCTACACGCTGATGCAGTTCCGCTTCATCGACTACGACATCGGCCTGCCGGCCGATATCTTCACCGAGCGCTCGCTGCGCCGCCCGCCCCGTGAGTGGCTGGAGCGCACGGAGGGCGGC
>CAZRSA010000173.1:0-5244 GCA_964602525.1 uncultured Woeseiaceae bacterium | reverse complement strand
CGAGGCGGCCGGTAGCGTGTCGAATTCCGCCGACAAGCGGTTGACATATCGTGGCCGACCGGCGACGAGTGCATGTGAGGCAAGGTACTGATTCGACGGGGAAAGACGTTTTCCTGTGATCCGGGTCGCGATCTGGCACAGCGTTTGCAACTGTCTGTGAGCGACAGCAGCCGGCCGCGGGGGAGCACGCGTGGCGGGAGTCCCGGGAGAGAGATCGGGACTTGTGAAGGGAGTCACGGTGGCCCTGTCGGCAATCTGCGAGCATCGGAGGCTTCGAATAGCGCGACGCGCACGCAGGGCTTCTGAAAAGGGCAAACCTGTCGAAAGGCGGGGACGCAAAGCCAGCGGTCTACGGATCTTATCCAGGACGGCGGAGCTGCCAGGAGCGACAGCTGACGATCAGCACGGATGTGCCCCGCAGGGTATCTCCGCTCCCGACGGCCCCGCTCCCTGGCAGGAAGGGAAGACGGAAACGTATGAGCAGGATCGTCATGAACTCACCGAATAACCTCGCGCATGCGCGCATGCGCCGTGTTCTCCTCGCCGCGGCCTGCCTGGCGCTCGGCCTGGCCGCCACGGCCGAGGCCGGCCCGCGGGAGCAGGCGAAACGACTCCATGACCGGCTGGCCGGCGTACCGCCCACCGAGCAGGTGCTGGCCGACATGGAAGCCGACATCCTCGCCGGCAACGCCCTTGCCGCGGCGGAGACGGCCATGGAGAACAGCGCGTTCTACAACGTGACTCTGAAGAACTTCGTGACGCCGTGGACGAACCGGGAACAGACGGTGTTCGCGCCGCTGAACGATTACACGGCCACCGTGATCGGGATGATCCGCGACGACGTCCCCTTCAATACCGTACTCTCTGCCGACATCCTCTACGTCGGCGACAGCGGCCTCGGCCTGCCGCCCTACTCCATGTCGGACAACGCCCATTACGAGGTCATGGAGGAGCAGGGCGTCGACCTGAAGGACGCGCTGGTGCAGACCAGCCAGTCCGCGGTGACCGACCTGCCGGGTGCCGCCACGGCGGGCGTGGTCACCAGCCGGGCCGCCGCTGAGGCGTTCTTCATCGCCGGCACCAACCGGGCGATGTTTCGCTTCACGCTGATGAATCACATGTGCAACGACCTGGAGCAGGTGAAGGACGGCTCGCGCTCGCCCGACCGCATCCGCCAGGACGTCTCGCGCAGCCCCGGCGGCGACAGCCGCGTCTTCCTGAACAACTGTGTCGAGTGCCACGCGGGCATGGACCCGCTGGCCCAGGCCTACGCCTACTACAACTTCAACCCCGACACCGGCCGCATCGAGTACACGGAAGGCCAGGTCCAGCCGAAGTACTTCAACAACGACGCGAACTTCCCGTTCGGTTTCCGCACGCCGGACGACCGCTGGGACAACTACTGGCGCGAGGGACGCAACGCCAATCTCGGCTGGGATCCGTCCCTGCCGGGCGGCGGTAACGGCGCCAAGTCGCTGGGTGAGGAGTTCGGCGCGAGCGACGTCTTCGCCGAATGCCAGGTGAAGAAGGTATTCGAGGCCGTGTGCTTCCGCGAACCACAGGACGCCGCCGACCGCGCGGCCGTCGACAGGATCACCGGTGCGTTCCGGGCCGATCAGTACCGGATGAAGACGGTGTTCGCCGAAACCGCCGTCCATTGCATGGGCGAATGAGGAGGTCGGCAATCATGGAAAGGAATACGATGATCTCTATGCCCGCACATACGCGACTCCTCGTCGCCCTGGCGGCCGCGGCCGCGCTGGCCGGCTGCTCCAGCGGCGCCGACGTCGAGGAGAATCCGGTCACGAGCGTCACGCCGTCGCCGGACTACACCGGCCCCGCGCCGGCCACCGACGACGTGCAGTCGTTCAAGATCGAGGTGTGGGACAACGTGCGGACGGACAACCGCTGCGGCGCCTGTCACGGCACCGGCGGCCAGGCCCCCACCTTCGCGCGCACCGACGACGTCAACCTCGCCTACGAGGAGGCCAATAACATCGTCGACCTCACCTCGCCGGAGGACTCCCGCATGGTCACGAAAGTGGCCGGCGGTCACAACTGCTGGGAATCCAGCGACGCGGTGTGCGGCGAGATCCTGACGACCTGGGTCACCAACTGGGCCGGCGACGCCGCCGACGGCGGCAAGAACATCGAGCTGGAAGCCCCGGTAGAGAGGCAGCCCGGCGCCAGCAAGAGCTTCCCGAACGACGGCGGCGCCCTGTTCGCGCAGACCGTGCATCCCGTGCTCACGGAGTACTGCGCCGGCTGCCACACCAGTTCTGCGCCAACGTCCCAGTCGCCGTTCTTCGCCGAGGCGGACGTGGCGGCCGCCTACGATGACGCGAAGTCGAAGATCAACCTGGACGACCCCGCCGCGTCTCGCTTCGTCGTGCGTCTCGCCAGCGAGTTCCACAACTGCTGGAGCGACTGCAACTCGAACGCCGCGGAGATGCAGACGGCCGTCGAGGCGTTCGCCAACCAGGTGACTCCCACCGAGGTGGATCCCTCGCTGGTACTCAGCCGCGCGCTGGCACTCACCGACGGCATCGTCGCCTCCGGCGGCAACCGCTACGAGCGCAACGTGATCGCGATGTGGGAGTTCAAAACCGGCCAGGGCAACACGGCATTCGACACCAGCGGCGTCGAGCCCGCCCTGAACCTGACGATCAGCGGCGACTACAACTGGGTCGGCGGCTGGGGCATCGCCCTGCGCGAGGGCAAGGCTCAGGGCACCACCACGGCCAGCCGCAAGCTGCACGACCTGATCAAGGGTACCGGCGAGTACGCCATCGAGGCCTGGGTGGTGCCCGCCAACGTCGTGCAGGAGGAGTCGCGCATCGTCAGCTACTCCGCCGGCACCACCGCGCGCAACTTCACACTGGGTCAGACTCTCTACAGCTACGACTTCTTCAACCGCTCGGATGCCACGGACGGCAACGGCGACCCGGTACTGACCACCTCCGCCGCCGACGAGGACCTGCAGGCGACCCTGCAGCACGTCGTCGCCAACTTCGACCCGGTGGAGGGCCGCAGCATCTACGTGAACGGCGTCCACACCGACGACATGGACCCGCTCGGCACCGGCGGCAGCATCGCCGACTGGGACGACACGTTCGCCTTCGTCCTCGGCAACGAGGTTTCCGGCGACCGTCAGTTCGCGGGCACATTCCGTATGGTGGCTATCCATAACCGGACGCTGACGCCGGAGCAGATCGTGCAGAACTTCGACGTCGGCGTCGGCGAGAAGTTCTTCCTGCTGTTCGGCGTGAGCCACCTGATCGACGTGCCGGAAGCCTATGTGGTGTTCGAAGTGGCGCAGTTCGACAGCTACTCCTACCTGTTCACGAGGCCCCACTTCATCAGCCTGGACGACACGGCCAGCTGGAGCGGCATCGACCTGGAAGGCATGCGCATCGGACTGAACGGCGGGGAGCCCCGCGCGGGACAGGCCTACAAGACGGTCGCGACGACGCTGTCGAGTGATGCGGCCACCGCGGACCTCGGCCAGCCGCTGGCGGACGTGGGCACGATCATCGAGCTGCAGAAGGGCGCCGAGTCGGACGAGTTCTTCCTCACCTTCGAGGTACTCGGCTCGAACACCAACGTGCGCACCGAGCCGACGCCGCTCACACCCGCGCCGACGGATCTCGAGCCGTCGCCGGACGTGGGCGTACGGATATTCGACGAGCTGAATGCATCCATGTCGCGGATCACCGGCGTGCCCATGACCCATCCGGACGTGGCTCAGACCTTCGCGACGGTGAAGCAGCAGCTGCCCACGGTGGAGAGCTTCGGCGCCTTCTCTTCCTCCCAGCAGGTGGGTGTCTCCCAGCTCGCCATCGAATACTGCAACGCGCTGGTGGAGGATGCGGACCTGCGCGCGCAGGTGTTCCCGGGCTTCGACTTCGCTGCCGGGGTGACGACGGCCTACGGCACGCCGGCCGCACGCGACCAGCTGCTGGATCCCCTGATCACACGGATCAACAACACCGGCATCGTCAGCCAGCCGCACCCGGACGACGTGAAGTTCGAGCTGAACAGCCTGATCGATCGGCTGACCGTGTGCGGCGCAGGCTGCGAGCCGGGCCGCACGGCGACGGTCGCCAAGGCGACCTGTGCGGCGCTCATCGGCAGCGCCACGCTCACGGTCCAGTGATCGGCCAGTCATCGAGAACGATTCAATCGAGGCAATGACCATGTCCAACAAGTTCGCCACCACCAATCCCGACGCGCCGCTCTGTCACCCGGAGCATCCGCGGCCGATCACCCGGCGCCAGCTGCTCTCCCAGGGTTTCGTCGCCGGCACGGGCAGCCTGATGGGCGCGGGCGCGATGAGCCTGTTCGCCAATCCGCGGGCGGCCTACGCGGCGCTGAGCCCGGACCTCCAGGCACTGACCCAGTCCTGCGGCATCGCGGTGCAGGGCGCGGGGAAGATCCCGTTCATCGGCTTCGACCTGGCCGGCGGCGCCAGCATGGCCGGCTCGAACGTGCTGGTGGGCAAGGAAGGCGGCCAGATGGACTTCCTGTCCACCGAGGGCTACGCCAAGCTCGGTCTGCCCGGCGACATGATTCCGCCGGTGACGAATCCCCAGACCGGCGCCAACGACTTCATCAACACCGACCTGGGTCTCGCCTTCCACTCGGACAGCGCTTTCCTGCGAGGCATGATGATGCACCTGTCGCCGGCGACCATGGCCAACATTAACGGCTGCGTGATTCCGGCGCGTTCCGAGAACGACACCGGTAACAACCCGCATAACCCGATGTACGGCATCGCGCAGGCCGGTGCCGACGGCGAGCTGCTGACCCTCATCGGCTCCCGGTCGTCGGATTCCGGCGGCAACTCCATGGCGCCGGCCATGCTCATGGACCAGTCCATCCGCCCCACCAAGGTGGACCGGGCGAGCGACGTCACGGGCCTGGTGGATACCGGCAAGCTGGTAGGCCTGCTGGCCCAGGAGGACGCCGTCGCGGTCATGGAGTCCATCCAGCGCATCAGCGACATGAAGCTCGGCCGCGTGGACACGAACCTGGAGATCACCGCCGACGAGGTGCTGAAGGATCTGGTGAACTGCGGCTACGTGAAGGCCGCAGACCTCGCCGACCGCTTCGGCGAGCCCGGTATCCTGGACCCGGATGCCGACCTCGACATCGTCGGCGACGACCTCGCCAGCATCTTCACCCAGGCAGACTACGAGGGCGAGCGGGAATTCCGCAAGACCGCCGCCGTCATGAAGATGGTGG
>CAZRSA010000172.1:0-5280 GCA_964602525.1 uncultured Woeseiaceae bacterium | reverse complement strand
CCTCCTCGGCCTTCCTGACGCCCATCGGGCACAAGAACAACACGCTGATCCTCGGCCCCGGCGGCTACCGTTTCGGCGACTACTGGCGCATGGGGCTGCCGCTCGAAGCGCTCATCGTGCTGGTCGCCACGCCCATGCTGCTGTGGGTCTGGCCGCTCTGAGCGGCGGCGTCACCAGCGCGCCGCCGCGCTCATCCCGCCATCGACGACGAGGTTGGCGCCGCTCACCCAGCGGGCGGCCGGACTCAGCAGATAGGCGATGGCATCGGCGACGTCCGTGCCGGTGCCGAGCCGGCCCAGCGGCACCTTGTCCCGCCAGCGGGCCACGCCCTCCGGCCAGCTCTCCTCCAGGCCTGCGCGGTCGATCAGCCCCGGCGAGACCGCGTTCACCCGGATGCCCGCAGGGCCCAGCTCCAGCGCGCACGAGCGGGTCAGCATCAGCAGACCCGCCTTGCTGGCCGCGTAGTGGGCATGGCCGGGCGCCGGGTCCAGCCCCTCTATGGAGGCGACGTTGACCACCGCGCCGCCGCGCCCGGCCGCCTGCCAGCAGGCGGCGAACTCACGCGTGAGCAGGAACACGCCGTCCAGGTTGGTGGCCATGAGTCCGCGCCATTCGGCCGCGCCGATCTCCGCGAAGGCGGTGACATCCTGGCGCGCCGCCATGTTGACCAGCCCGCCGGGCAGCCCGCCCCGCTCGTCGAGCGCCGAGAGCAGGGCATGCACGCCCTCCTCGTTCGAGAGATCGGCGCCGACGGTGCCCGCCTCGCCGCCCGTCTCCCGGATACGCGCGGCCAGTGCCTCGGCGCGCTCGCAGGCGGTGTGGTAGTGGACGACGACGCCGGCCCCGGCCTCGGCCAGGCGCAGCGCGACGGCGGCACCGATGCCGCCGGCAGCGCCGGTCACCAGCACCGTCTGCCCGGCGAGGGAGAAGGACTCGAGGCTCACGCCCGGCCTAGTCCTGCGGCCAGTCCAGGTCGAACGGGAAGGGCCGCTCCTCGGTGTTGAAGGTGAGGTAACGCACGATCTGATAGGTATAGGTGGCCAGCTGCTGGCCGAAGCGCTTCAGGTTGTCGTTGGTCTCGGCGGTGAACAGCACCCAGAAGAACTGAATGACCACCACGGCGCCCACCACGATGCGCGAGACGCCGTAGAGGAAGGCGATCACCAGCATGAAGAACAGCCGCAGCCAGGTAGACCGCCGCTTCACGTTCTCCTCCAGGGGAGCACCCCCCCGTCTGCTCTCGTCGCTCTCGTCGCTCATGTCGGCTCCTCCGTTCTCCGGAGAATTCTACTATCCGGCGGCGGATACGCCAGCGGGGCCGTCGTCCGCCCCGAAGCCGTAGAGCGCCGCATCCCGGTCGCCCCGCCACAACTCGTGGACCGCGTCGAGGCCGCCGGCGGCCCGGATCGCGTCGGAGACCCCGTCCGGTCCGATCCGGCCGATGTCCAGCAGGCCCAGGGACCAGCCGATGGCCGACTCGTAGCGGGTGCGGCGCGAGGACCGCAGCTCCGGCCACAGCAGCCGGGCCAGCGCGCCGATGGGCTTGTCCTCCGCGGCACGCCGCAGGCCCGCTTCGTCCAGCAGGGAAGCCCACTCCGCCGGGTGCTCCCGGGCGCTGAGGTAGAGCGACACGGCGCGCGCCACCTCGGCCGCAGCCCGTTCCTCCCGCGCCGCACGCTCCGCCGCGAGGACCCGACGCGGGTCGTCCGCGCAGATGCCGACCTGGCGCTCGGCCGGCAGCAGATCGAAGATGAGGTGGATGCGGTCGGAGGCCGAATCGTTACGGGCCTCGTGCACCGCCTTGTTGTCGAACCACCAGAGTTCGCCCTCGCGCATGCGCACGGTCTCGCCCCCGGCCCGCAGCGGGCTGCCCCGTTCGCTGCGCATCACCAGGTGATAGCGGTCCCGGTAACGATAGTACTCGCCCCGGTCCGAGTGGGGCAGCACCGTCTTGCCCGGCGGCAGCCGGGCATAGCGGGCACGCCCGAGCCGGCCCTCGCGCTCGGCAGCGAAAGACTCGATGAACGCCACGGTGGCGGGGAAATCCGCGGACATCGAAGTGTAGCGGCTCTCGTGCACGTCCCGGCGCCGGCGGCCGCGGATGCGCGAGCGGCGCAGCCCGCGGATCGGTATGGCGTTGGTATGGCGCTGTGCCGGTGCCGTGAGCTGGCGGCCCGGCTGTGCGGCCCACAGGGCATCGTGGCGCGCCAGCTCCGCGAGCAGGGGCGCGAGATCGACGTCGGCAAGGATTCGACGGAAATACTGCATGGCGCCCCTCCTACAACGCCGCCTGGAAGCGGAACATCAGGATGGAGCCGTCCTCGTCGATGCCGTCCAGGTTCGGCGCGGCATCGTAGCGGCTGTAGTTCACCGAGACCCTCAGGTTCTCGTTGAGGTAGAGCGATACCGCGGCGGTCACCTGGGACTGCTCGCCGCCGGTCACCGGGCCGTCCTCGAGGTCCAGGGTGCTGTAGCGGACCGCCAGCTCCAGCGCGCCCCAGTCGCCTTTCGGGCGCACGGAGGTGGGCACGCCGCGGGAGCGGCTGTAGCGGTAGCGCTCGCCGGTCACGATCCAGCCGGCCTGCACATAGCCGCCGGTGAAGTCGGCCTCGTTGGGGCCGCCGCTGAGACCCATGCGCACGAATTCGGACTGCAGCCGCACGTTGTCCAGGATGCCCATCAGCTCCAGCCCCGTGGTCCACAGCGCGTCCACGCCGGGGAGCCGGTCGGTATTGACCAGCCGCTCGTCGGTGAGCCTGGCCTCCGGACGCGCCCGGATGCGCACCTCCTCGTTCGAGTCCACCGAGCGGTATTCCTGTGCCAGGCCGAGGTGCAGTACCCGGCGCTTCTCGCGGATGGGCGCCCACGTCACCCGGCCCATCACCGAGGTGCCATCGACGGTGCGCCGGTCCAGGTCGCTCAGTTCGTCGCCGAATACCCCCGCCGTGGCGCTCCAGTCGTCGCCCCAGGTCCGCAGCGAAACGCCGGTCAGCATGCCCGGGCTCAGCGCAGAGGCCAGCGAGCGCTCCATGGACGTGAGGTCGTTACTGCTGACCAGGTCGTCGAGGGAGAACGGCGCCACCTGGTTGCCGATGGTGAGACGCTTGCGGCTCCAGCCCCGGTAGCGCACGTAGAGATTGCGCCAGCCATCGACGATGCCCACGTCGTAGTCCGCGCGGAACTGCCAGTCGTCGTAGCGGGCACGCAGGATCGCGCGGGCACGGCGGAAGTCCTGGTCGTCCTCGAGCCGGGTGACGTCATCGTCGTAGCGCGCCACATCGTAGTGGATGCGGCCGCCGAGGCGCAGGTAACGATCGCCATCCCACTCGATCTCGGCGCCGTCGTCCAGCGTGAACGAGGTCTCGGCCGCGCTGGCGAGCGCCGGCAGCGCGGCGGCCAGCAGACCGAACAGCAATGACCGGCACTTCAATGTGTGCATGATTCTCTCCATGGTCAGTCGAAGACGGTAGAACCCGCCGCCGCCAATGCTCGGTCCGGCGGGTCGGAGTGTCCCGATGCCCGCGGCTGCAGGCCCTCGAAGAAGTCGGTGACGTGGCGGGCGAGTGCGCCGTCGGCGTAGCACTCGGCCCAGTCGTGGCCGACACCGGGCATGACGACGAACTCGCAAGCCGGGGCGCGCGGCACTTTGCGGGCCTCCCGGTTCACGGCCTCCACCCAGGCCATGGCCCGCGTGAGCCGGTTGTCGCCCTGCTGGCTGTCGAGCCGCCGGTTGGAGCGCAGCGAATCGTCCCGCTCCACGTCCCGGTCGCCCACCAGCACGCACTTGGGCAGCTGCAGGAAACCGGTACGGCGGATGGACAGCGAGGCGGGCAGGCGCCCCGGTGCCAGGCCATAGGGGAAGCTCGCGGCAGGGGTAGGAAACGTGTACCAGCCGGCCGCCGCCAGGGCCAGCCTCGCCACCCGGCCGGGCCGCACCATCGCATAGCGGTGTGCGAACTGGGCGCCGCCGGAGAAGCCGAACAGCAGGCACGGCCGGTCGGCGACCATCTCGGCGAGGATCGCGTCGAGCGCGGCGGCCGCGTTCAGGTGCCGGTTCGAGGACCGCAGGCGCTGATAGCCCCGATAACGCCTGCGGTCGTACAACGGCGCGATGACCTCGGTGCCGGTGCGCTCGGCCCAGGGCATGAAGGCCTCCAGATGGCCCCGGGCGTGACGGCTGATGCCGTGGATGCAGACCATCGGCAGCCGCGCGGGGTCCGTGTGGCGCGGTCGTAAATGGAGATAGCGCGTGCGGGGGTTGCACTCCAGTCGGCGTTTCGTGATGCGGCCGCCACCGGCCGTGTCCCTGCTCATCGCCGGCGGCTCAGGCGACGTCCGCGGCGTCGTGGGCCCGGTCGGCGACTACCGAGCCGTCCGCGGCCAGTTCGATCACGCGGCCCGCGGCGTCCAGCAGACGCGGGTCGTGGGTCACGACGACGACGGTGCCGGAGAAGCCCGCGATGATGTTGCGCACGACGCCGAGCGTCTCCGCGTCGAGGTGCGCATCGATCTCGTCCAGCAGCAGCACGCTCGGCTCCGGCCACAGGGCACGTGCCAGGGCGAGCCGCTGGCGCTCGCCGCTGGAAAGATTCAGGCCGGCCTCGGCGATGCGCTGCGGCGAATCACCGCCCTCCTTCAGCAGGTGCTCCAGGCGGCAGCGGCGCATCAGGCTGCGGAATGCCTCCGGGGTCATGCCGCGGCTGCGGTAGCTCACGTTACGGCGCACCGAGCCGCGGATCAACGGCAGGTCCGGGCCGACGATGGCCACGTGCCGGCGGATGTCCCGGTTGCGCACCCCGGTGAGGTCCTGGCCGCCGAGGGACACCCGGCCTGCCACTGGTTCCTGCAGGCGGGCGGTGACCGCCAGCAGCGAACTCTTGCCGCAGCCGTTCGGGCCGGTGACGGCGACGACGCCGCCCGGCTCCACCGACAGGTCCAGCGGCGCGGCGCCGGGACAGGCGACTACGCCCTCGTAGCGGAGCTCGCCGTCCGGCTGCCGCAGTCGCCGGGCGCTGCCGCCGCGGGGCAGCCGTGGCCAGCGCAGGAAGGCGCGGATACGCTCGCGGGCCACGTCCGCCGCCTGCCAGTATTCGAACACCCGGCCGAGGTCCCGGATGGGCGTGGTCAGCCAGGCGACCACGGTCAGGGCGGCCACCATGTCCGCGGCGTCCAGCCGACCGGCCCCGCCGATCAGGACGGCCAGCAGCGCACCCGAGCCGAGCAGCTGCACCAGGCTGCGGACCCGGCCCACCAGGCGGGCGCGGTCGCAGGCGGCATCGA
>CAZRSA010000171.1:0-5346 GCA_964602525.1 uncultured Woeseiaceae bacterium | reverse complement strand
TCGTGCTGTGGAAGCCGTCCACCGACGACCTGCCCGGCTGGGACAGCCCCTGGGGACGCGGCCGCCCTGGCTGGCACCTGGAGTGCTCCGCGATGTCCGAGGCCCACCTGGGCGAGACCATCGACATCCACGGCGGCGGCCAGGACCTCATGTTCCCCCACCACGAAAACGAGATCGCCCAGAGTACCTGCGCCCACAGCGGGCGCGAGTTCGCGCGCTACTGGGTGCACAACGGATTCCTGAACGTCGAGCACGAGAAGATGTCCAAGTCCCTGGGCAACGTGCTGCTGGTGCGCGATCTGCTCGAGCGCTGGCCGGGCGAGGCCGTGCGGGTGGCCCTGCTGTCCGCGCATTACCGTCAGCCGCTGGACTGGACGGAGGAGCTGATCACGGAGTCCCGCCGCAAGCTCGACCGCCTGTACGGGGCCCTGCGGGCGGCGCCGCCCGCGGACGAGGAGATTGCGGCTGCGGAACCCGCGGCAGATTTCCTGGCCGCGCTGGAGGACGACCTGAATACGCCCCGGGCGATGGCGGCGCTGTTCGACATTGCCCGCCGGGTAAACAAGACGGAAGACGAGGCCGAGCGCCGACGGCTGGCCGCCACGCTGGCGGCCAGCGGCAAGGTGTTGGGGCTGCTGCAGCAAGACCCGGAGGCGTGGTTCGCCGCCGGCGCGGACGAGTTGCCGGACGCGGAGGCCATCGAGGCGCTGCTGGAACGGCGCCACGCGGCCCGCAAGGCCCGGGACTTCGCCGAGGCGGACCGCATCCGCGACGAGCTGGAGGCCCGCGGCATCGTGATCGAGGACGGACCGGACGGCACGCGCTGGCGCGTGGCGAGTTGAGGACTTATGAGCGAGATCGAACAGGCCGAGCAGGAGCTGATCGAGGAATTCGGTTTCTTCGACAACTGGATGGACCGCTACCAGTACCTGATCGAGCTGGGAAGGCGGCTGCCGGAGTTCCCCGCCGACGAGATGACCGAGGACAACAAGCTGCAGGGCTGCCAGTCACAGGTGTGGCTGGTGTCCTCGGCCGAGGACGGCCGCATGCATTATCGGGCCACCAGCGACGCGGCCATCGTGAAGGGCCTCATCGCGGTCGTGCTGCGGGTCTACGACGAGCGTGCGCCGAAGGAGGTCGTGGCCGCCGAGCCGTCGTTCATTGCGGCGCTGGGCTTCGACGAGCATCTTAGCCCCACCCGCAGCAACGGCCTGATGTCCATGCTGAAGGCCATCCGCTCCCGGGCAGCGGCGGAGTGCGCCGGCTCGGGCGCCTGATGGGCGCCGGACTCCTGCGCGGCCTGCTGCTGGGCCTGATCCGTGGCTACCAGCTGCTGGTCTCCCCGTTCCTCGGTGCGAACTGCCGCTACCAGCCCACCTGCTCCGAGTACGCACGGGACGCCATCGCCCGGCACGGCGCCCTGAAGGGCGGAGCGCTCGCCGTCAGGCGCATCGGCCGCTGCCATCCCTGGGGCGGCAGTGGTTACGACCCCGTACCCGGGCCGAAGGACGCCGACGGCGAGCCCCAGCCGCGCCGATGACGGCGCGGGAGTTCCTGCGAGAGCTCGTCTATCCCGTCACCCACGGCGGCCTCGCCGTCGCCATCGTCTTTTTCGCGGCGCTCGCACTGCTGGCCGTGAAGGCCGGCCTCTTCGGCGCCTGGCTGGCATTCCTGCTGAGCGTCGGCGGCGCCAAATACCTGGTTGCCGTGCTGCGGGCGAGGGCGCTGGGTGAGGAGCCGCCGGTGGCGGACATCGACCTCTTCAACCCGGCCACCCGCCTGTGGATGCTCGGGGCCTGGGCGCTGATGACCATCGCCGGCGCGGCTGCCGTGCTGCTGAGCGAAGCCGGCCGCGGCGATGCGGCCGGGGTCCTGGTGTACGCTGCTGCGTTCCTCTTCCCGGCAGCCGTGCTGCGCCTCGCGGTCACGCAGTCGCCGGTGCAGATGCTGCGGCCGCTGGCGCTGGCGGATACGATTCGCCGTACGGGGCCCGCCTACGGCTGGATCTTCGCCGCCGCGGGCGTGGGCGCGCTCGTGAACGCGCTCGCCGCCGGGCTGCCGCAGCCGGTCCGTTTCCTCGCCGCCGCGTGGGAACTGGTGCTGCTGTTCAGCCTCGGCGGCGCGGTGTTCTATTCACGCCGTGACGAACTCGGACTGGCGGTGCGTCGCTCGCCGGAACTCGAAGCCGCGCGCCGGCGCAGGGCCGCAGAGCGCCAGCGCCGGGCCGTGCTGGACCACGCCTACGGTCACGTCAGCCGCGGCAACGGCCCGGCCGGAATCGCCTACATCCGGCAATGGCTGGAGGGTAACGATGACGACGAGGACGCCTGGCGCTGGTTCTTCGAGGCGCTGGGAGAGTGGGAATCGCCCCGGGCGCAGATCAATTTCGGCCGGGACTACATCGCCCGCCTCGGCCGCGCCGGGGCCTGGGACGAGGCTCTCGATGTGCTGGGCCGCTGCCTGGCCGCCGACGGCGGTTTCCGGCCCGGGGAAGGCGAGCGCAGGCCCCTGCTGGCCGCCGCCGAGCGCCGCGGCCGCACCAGCCTGGCGGCAGTGCTGCGGGGGGAGGGGGCGGGCTAGCGCCCCGCCTCCCGGCGGCGGGGGGCGACGCGGCCGCACCACACGGCGTTCATGACGTGGGCCAGACCGAGGACGACGGCGCCCGCCATCGTCAGTACGGTATCCACCGCCGGGCCGTAGACGTGATGCCCCAGTGTGGCACCCAGCACGAGTAGCGTGAGTCCGGCACCGCCCAGCCAGAGCACCGCGTTGCGGCGGTGTTCCCGGTAACCCCGCGGCAGGGCGACGGCGCTCAGGGGAATCACCAGCGCCAGCATGGCCACATGGGTCCAGCCGCCGTCGAAGCCGAGCCCCACCACCACCGGCGCCGCCACCGCGGCGAGCGACAGGGCGAGACAATGCAGCAGGCAGAGCCCGGACAGGGCCACCGCCAGGCGGTCCAGTCGGCGTCTGTGGGGAGAGGGGGTGTTTTCCACGGGGACCTGGGGTTACGCTAGTCGCGGGACCGGATCGGCGCCGGCCCTTGCCGAATTCGAAAGATATAACATTACATTTCCGGCGGCAACGGCGACAGCCGGCCGCTGCATCGACGGAAGAGCGCCCGTGAAGCGAAAACTGCTGGAAATTCTCTGTTGCCCGGTCACCCACAAGTCCCTGCACCCGGCGTCGCCGGACGTGGTCGAGCGGCTGAACGCGGCCATCGGCGAGGGTCGCCTGCTGCGTCACGACGGTAGTCCGGTGGAGCGGCCACTCGAGGAGGCGCTGGTTACGGAGGACGACCGGATCGTCTATCCGGTGGAGGACGGCATCCCGGTGCTGCTCGAAGACGAGGCCATTGCGCTCGCCCAGCTGTCCACGCCCTGACCGGCCCGGCGTGGTTCCCTGCCTGCGCGCCGTCCATGTATGATCCGAGCAGTACCGAGCCCGACAGTTCAGAGTGAAGATACGCGCCGACCACCTCGAGGCCCAACTGCAAGAACGTATCCTGCCGCTTTACTTCGTGACCGGCGACGAGCCGCTGCTGGTGGCCGAGGCGCTGGACGTCATCCGGGGTCGGGCCCGGGAGCAGGGCTATACGGAACGCGAGGTGCTCACGGCGGAGCGGGGCTTCGACTGGAACCGGGTGCTGGCGGGGGGCGCGAGTCTGTCCCTGTTCGCCGAGAAGCGCATCCTGGAGCTGCGTCTGCCCACCGGCAAGCCGGGCGACGCGGGATCGCGCACGCTGGTGGAGCTCACCGGCTCGATGCCTCCGGATACCCTCGTGCTGGTGTCTGCGCCGAAGCTGGAGCGGGCCCAGCTGTCCTCGAAGTGGGTGAAGGCCCTGGACGGCGTCGGCGCGCTCGTGCAGGTCTGGCCGGTGGACGGGCGCGCGCTGCCGGGCTGGCTCGCCGGCCGGATGCGCAAGCTGGGGCTCGAACCCACGCGGGATGCCGTGCGGCTGCTGGCCGACCGGGTCGAGGGCAACCTGCTCGCGGCCGCGCAGGAACTCGAGAAGTTGCGCCTGGTGCACGGCGAGGGGCCCGTCGATGCGGAACAGGTGGAGGCCGCCGTCGCCGACAGCGCCCGCTTCAATATCTTCAAGCTGAGCGACGCCGCGGTGGCCGGCCACGCGGAGCGCGCGCTGCGCATCCTGGGGGCGCTGCGGGCCGAAGGCGTGGAACCGGTGCTGGTGCTCTGGGCGCTCACCCGGGAGCTGCGTACCGTCACCCTGGTGCGCGACGACCTGGAAGCCGGCCGTGCCCTGCCGGCCAGCCTGAAGCAGCGCAACGTTTGGTCCAGCCGGGAGGACCTGGTGCGCGCCTGCGTGGGCCGGCACAGCCCGGCCAGTCTGCATTCGCTGATGCGGCGCGCGGCGCTGGCCGATCGGGTGGTCAAGGGCCGGGCGCCGGGCCGGCCCTGGCAGGAACTGGTGGCACTCGCGACGGGCATGGCCCGCGGCCCCCGGGTGCGGCAGGCCGCGTGAGGCGCCCGGCCACAGCCGGGGAGGGCTCGCGCCGATGAGCCCCATGGGCGTCTTCGGCGGGACCTTCGATCCCATCCACTACGGCCATCTGCGCACGGCCTTCGAACTGCTGCAGGAGCTCCGGCTGTCCGAGGTGCGGTTCATGCCCTGCGGCACACCGCCCCACCGGGGCACGCCCATCGCGGATGCAAAACTGCGCGTGCGCATGGTGGAACTCGCCACCGAGGCCCAGCACGGCTTCGTGGTGGACGACCGTGAGCTGCAGCGGGAGGGGCCGTCCTATTCGGTGGATACTCTGGCGGCGCTGCGCGCCGAATATCCCACCCGTTCGCTTTGCCTCATCGTCGGCATGGACGCCTTCCTCAGCCTGCCCCGCTGGTACCACTGGCGCGAGATACTGCAGCTCGCCCACATCATCGTGGCCCACCGGCCGGGCTGGCGAGCGCCCGACATGGGCCCCCTCGGCGAGTTGCTGGTGGACCGTGGCACCGGCCGCGTCGGCGACCTGCACGAGTCCCGGGCCGGCAGCATCTACATCCACGCGGTGACCCAGCTCGAGATCTCCTCCTCGGATATCCGTGCGCTGGTGCGGGCGGGGCGCGATCCGCGCTTCCTGATGCCCGACGCGGTGAGGGACCTCATCGACGAGAGTGGCTGCTACCGGGCGGCGGCCGGCGAAGACGACTACGGGTAAGGAGGCGACGATACGGATGACGACGGACTTCGGGAGACTGCATGAACAGTGAAGAGCTGCGCGACCTGGTCGTGGACGCGCTGGAGGATCTGAAGGCGCGGGACGTCAAGGTGATGGACGTGCGCCACCTCACCACCATCACCGATTACATGATCATCGCCAGCGGCAC
>CAZRSA010000170.1:0-5384 GCA_964602525.1 uncultured Woeseiaceae bacterium | reverse complement strand
TCTCCATAGCAAGAGTTTATCATGACAAAGCTTATTAGTGTTAACAGACCCTAGCCCGTGACGAACGGCAACCGATAAGTCCGCTCACCCGTCGCCGCGAACACGGCATTCGCCACCGCCGGCGCCAGCGGCGGCACGCCCGGCTCGCCGACGCCGGTCGGCGCCTCGCCGGACTGAACGATATGCACCTCGACCTCGGGCATCTCGTCGATGCGCAGCGGGCGGTAGCTGTCGAAGTTGTCCTGCTGCACCCGGCCGTCCTCCAGGGTGATCTCCTCGCGCAGCGCGGCGGAGAGGGCGTAGGCGATGCCGCCTTCCATCTGCGCCCGGATGACGTCCGGGTTGATGGCGATGCCGCAGTCGACGGCGCAAACGACCCGGTCGACGGTGAAGCTGCCGTCGTCCTTGACGGTGACGTCGGCGATCTCGGCGACGTAGGTGCCGAAGGACTTGTGCACGGCGACGCCGCGGCCGCGGTTCGCGCCGAGGTCTTCGCCCCAGCCGGCTTTCTCCGCCGCCAGTTCGAGCACGCCGAGGTGTCGCGGATGGTCGGCGAGCAGTTGGCGGCGGAGGTCGACCGGATCGCGGCCGGCGGCCTCGGCGAGTTCGTCGATGAAGACCTCGGTGACGTAGCCGTTCTGGGTGTGGCCGACGGAGCGCCACCACAGGGTGGGCACGCCGTTGTCGAAGGGATGCCAGTCCACGCGCAGGTTGGGGATGGCGTAGGGCAGTTCGCGGCTGCCCTCCACGGCAGAGGGGTCGACGCCGTCCTGGATCATGCCGTCGAAGGCGCTGCCTTTCATGAAGGACTGGACCACGGCCCTGTGCCGCCAGGCGGCCGGTTTGCCGTCGTCGTCGACGGCGCCTTCGAGCACGTGGTAGCTCATGGGCCGGTAGCGGCCGGCGCGGGTGTCGTCCTCGCGGGTCCAGATGAGCTTGACCGGCGCGCGGCCGTCGATGGCTTTCGCGATCATGACGGCCTCGGAGACATAGTCGGAGTCCGGCACGGCGCGGCGGCCGAAGCTGCCGCCGGCGAACAGCGTGTTGATCTCCACCTGCTCGGGCTGCATGCCGAGGATGCCGGCGGCGATGTTCTTGTCCAGGGTCTGGATCTGGGAGCCGGTCCAGATGCGGCAGCCGCCGTCGTCGAGTTCAACGACGCAGTCCATGGGCTCCATGGCGGCATGGGCGAGGAACGGCAGGCGGTATTCGCGGCGGATGACGTTCTCCGCCGAGCCGAGTGCCGCGGGTGCGTCGCCGTCGTCCCTGGCGACGAGGCCCTCTTCCTTCGCCTTCGCCTCGTACTGCGCGAAGAGTTCCTCCGTGCCCCGCTTCTCGGCGGCGGACTCGTCCCACTCCACCGTGAGCGCCTCGCGGCCCTTCTGCGCCGACCAGTAGCTGTCTGCCAGCACGGCGACGCCGCGCGGGATCTCGACCACGTCGGTGACACCCGCCACGGCTTTGGCCGCGTCCGCATCGAAGGACTTCACCTTTCCGCCGAAACGGGGCGGATGGGCGACCAGGGCCACGAGCATGCCCGGGCGGGTGAGGTCCATGGTGAATTCGAGGCTGCCGTCCGTTTTGGCGTCCGAGTCCAGCCGCGGCACGCGGGTGCCGATGAGAGTGAAGTCGGCCGGGTCCTTCAGCGCGGGGTCTTCCGGCGGCGTGACGTCGGCGGCGGCCACGGCGAGTTCGCCGAAGGTGGCGCTGCGGCCGGAGGGCTCGTGGGTGAGCACGCCCTCCTTCACGATAATCTCGCCCGCCGGCACGTTCCAGCGTGCGGCGGCGGCGCCCGTGAGCATGGCCCTGGCGCCGGCGGCGGCCTTGCGCAGCTGCATCCAGGAGTTGGCGACGGAGGTGGAGCCGCCGGTGCCCTGCATGGGCCCGAAGGCCAGGTTGTTGTAGAGCTTCACGTTGGCCGGCGCGAACTCGGCGCGCATCTGCGGCCAGGCGGCCTCGAGCTCCTCTGCCACGATGGTGGGCAGGCCGGTGGTGACGCCCTGGCCCTTGTCCAGGTGTTTCACGATCACCGTGACCGTGTCGTCCGTGCCGATGCGGATGAACGGCCCGGTGGCGATCTCCTCGGCGGCGGCGGACGCGCCGGCGGCGGTCCCGGCGGCGGAGCCCGCGGCCGTGTCTGCGGCGCTGCCGGCGCCCGGCGCCGCGTCCTCGCCGCGGCCGCAGCCGATCATGAAACCCGCGCCGGACAGGCCGATCACCTTGAGGAAGGTGCGGCGGTCGACGGGGGGACGGGGCAGTCTGTCGATGCGTCCGAACATGGCTCAGCCCTTCAGGTCGTCGGCAGCCTGGCGGATGGCCGCCCGGATGCGCTGGTAGGTGCCGCAGCGGCAGAGGTTGCCGCGCATGGCCCGGTCGATGTCCCGGTCGTCCGGGTCCGCATTCTCGCTCAGCAGCGCGGTGGCCGACATGATCTGGCCCGACTGGCAGAAGCCGCACTGGACCACGTCGAGGTCGCGCCAGGCGCCGCGCACCGCCAGGCCGGCCCGGGAGTTCAGGCCCTCGATGGTGACCACCGGGCGTTCGCCGACGCTCGATACCGGCAGGCGGCAGGTGCGGGTGGCCTCGCCGTCCAGGCTGACGGTGCAGGCGCCGCAGCGGGCGATGCCGCAGCCGTACTTGGTGCCGGTGAGTCCGAGGTCTTCCCGCAGGACCCACAGCAGGGGCTTGTCTTCGGGGACGTCGACGGTGCGGGACTCACCGTTCACGTTCAGTGTGAATGGCATGGGGCGCTCCGGGTCTGAGGGTGGATGACTGTGTGTGCTGCCGAGTATAGCCCACGTGCTAAAGACGCGGGCGGGTGCACCGTTGCCTCCCGCGTTGCGATCCGGTTAACTGTCGCCGCCATGAGAAAGGAGCGAGAACCTTGACTGCAAGCCCCGGATCACTGCAACAGTCGCCGCTCGCCGCCGCGGCAACCGTCCTGTTTCTGCTGGCCGTGCCGGCCGCTGGCCCGGCCGCCGCCGCGCCCATCGTCCAGCCCGGCGCCCCCGGTGAGCCCGCGCGCGAACTCAGCGCGGAAGAGGCGGTGGAGATCGCGGACACGAGCTATTCCCCCGCCGACGTGCGCTTCATGCAGGACATGATCCCGCATCATCACCAGGCGCTGGAGATGGCGGCGCTGGTGGAGGACCGCACGAACAATCGGGAGCTGATCGACGTGGCCGGGCGCATCGACGCCACCCAGCGCGACGAGATCGCGTTCATGCAGGAATGGCTCCGCGAGCGCGGCGAGCGGGTGCCGGACCCGACCGCGCATCACGCCATGCACATGCATCACGAGATGGCGGGCATGGCCACGCCGGAGCAGATGGCGGAGCTGGCGGCGGCCGAAGGCACGGCCTTCGATCGCCTCTTCCTCACGCTGATGATCACCCATCACGAGGGGGCCATCACGATGGTGGAGGAGCTGCTGGAGGAGTCCGGCTCCGCCTATGACCCGGTGCTGTTCGAGTTCACCGCCGACGTGACCAACGACCAGGCCGCCGAGATCCAGCGCATGAACGTGCTGCTGACGGGGCTCTCCACGGACCCGCGCGCCGGGCTCGCCGCCGGGCTGGACGACGCCGGCGAGGCCATCTGGAACCTGGAGCCGGTGGCCACGCTGCCGAGACCGCCCGGTTTCTTCGACCCACGCAACCCTACGGAGCGCGGGGTGGCGGCGCCGGAAGACGGGGAGAACGAAGAGGCCGCGGCCGAAGCCGATCCCGTCGACGAGGACGAGGAGAAGCGTTACCCGATGCTCTCTTTCTCCAATACGGACATGGCCTTCGACGGCGACGTGCTGGTGGCGGGCAGCTATCACGGCTTCAATATCTACCGGCTCGGCGAGGGCGGCATGCCGTCGCTGGTGAGCTCGGTGGTGTGCCCGGGCGGGCAGGGCGACGTGTCCATCGTCGGCAATCTGCTCATCATGTCGGTGGAGGAGACCCGCGGGCGGCTGGACTGCGGCCTGGGCGGCGTGTCGGAGGACGCGAGCCCGGAGCGCTTCCGCGGCCTCCGCATCTTCGACATCTCCGACCTGGAGCGCCCGGTGCAGGTGGGCGCGGTGCAGACCTGCCGCGGCTCGCACACTCACTCGGTGGTGAGCGGACCAGGTAAGGACGGAAAGATCATCATCTACAACTCCGGCACCTCGACGGTGCGGGAGGACGAGGAGCTGCCCGGCTGCATCGACGAGACCCCCGGCGACGAGCGCACGGCGCTGTTCCGCATCGACGTGATCGAGATTCCCGTGGACGACCCGTCGCAGGCGCGCATCATCGACAGCCCGGCGGTGTTCGCGGACCCGGAGTCCGGCGCGCTGGCCGGGCTTTGGCGCGGCGGCCGGCACGACGACGAGGACTACGCGGAGGAGGGCGAGCGCACCCAGGAGACGAAGCCCACCGACGAGTGCCACGACATCACGGTGTTCCCGGACCTCGGCATTGCCGCGGGTGCGTGCTCCGGCAATGGCATCCTGTTCGACGTGTCGGACCCGCGCGATCCGCAGCGCATCGACGCGGTGGCGGACAAGGGCTTCGCCTACTGGCATTCGGCCACGTTCAACAACGACGGCACCAAGGTGATCTTCACCGACGAGTGGGGCGGCGGTGTGCGCGCGCGCTGCCGGGCCCACGACCCGCTGACCTGGGGCGCGGATGCGCTGTACGACATCGTGGACGGCGAGCTCGTCTTCCGCGGCTACTTCAAGATGCCGGCACCCCAGGACGAGATGGAGAACTGCGTGGCCCATAACGGCTCCATCATCCCGGTGCCGGGCCGCGACCTCTTCGTGCAGGCCTGGTACCAGGGCGGCATCTCGGTGATCGACTTCACCGACACGGCCAACCCGGTGGAGATCGCCTACTTCGACCGCGGGCCCATCGATGCCGGGGAACTCATCACCGGCGGATACTGGTCCGCCTACTGGTACGACGGGCGCATCTACGGCACGGAGATCGTGCGCGGCCTGGACGTCTTCGCGCTCACGCCGAGCGAGCACCTGAGCCAGGCGGAGATCGCGGCGGCGGCGATGGCCGACCAGGGCGAGGTCTTCAACCCCCAGCAGCAGTTTCGCGTGAGCTGGCCGGATCACCCCGTGGTGGCGCAGGCGTACCTGGATCAGCTGCTGCGCGACGCGGCGGTGCCGGCGGAGCTGGCCGGCGAGCTTGCCGGATTGCTCGATGCCGCGGCGGCCCGGATCTCGGCCGGCGAACGCGACGTGGCGCTGGCGACACGCCTCGGCATACCCGGCCGAGACCTCGGCGACACCCCGAGAGAGATGGCGCTGAAGGATACGCTGCAGGGCATCGTGGACCGCCTGACCAGGAGGTAGGAGATTCTATGGCGTTTGGCTATAGGCGATTTCCTTTTTTTGGAAGGTT
>CAZRSA010000169.1:0-5434 GCA_964602525.1 uncultured Woeseiaceae bacterium | reverse complement strand
GCACGCGCAGCAGCTTCGCCTGCATGGTGGCCGGCATCTCGCCGACCTCGTCCAGAAACAGCGTGCCCCCGTCGGCCTCACGTACCAGCCCTTCCCGTGCGCCCGTGGCGCCGGTGTAAGCACCCGCCGTGTGCCCGAAGAATTCCGCCTCGAGCAGGTTCTCAGGAATGCTGGCGCAGTTGACCGAGACGAGGGGCCGGCTCGACCGCTCGCTCTCGGCATGGATGGCGGCAGCGACGAGCTCTTTGCCGACCCCGGATTCGCCGGTGATCAGTACGGGCTCGTCGACCCGTGCGAACCGGCGCACCGCCGCGTAGACCTGCTGCATGGCCGGGCTCGTTCCGATCATCCCGCGGAAGCCGCCCTCGGCGCTGGATGCGCGCAGCGTCTTCTGCAGCGATTCCAGCTGGTAGTTCGTCCGGCGATGCCTGAGAGCGCGCTCGATGCGGATGCCCAGATGGTCGAGGTCGAGCGGTTTGGTAAGGAAGTCCTCGGCGCCCGCGCGCAGCGCCTCGACCGCCTGAGGTATGGAACCGAAGGCGGTGATCAGAATGACCGAAGGTGCCGGCTCGATCTGCCGGGCCGCTTCGAGTACGTCGAAGCCGTCGCCGTCCGGCAGGCGGATGTCGGAGATCACCAGGTCACACGTGTCGGCGGTGAGCTTTGCGCGTACGCTGCCTGCGGTTCCGAAACCCCGGGTCTCATAGCCGCGATCGCCGAGTTCGTCCAGCAGCAGCTGGCGAAGTGCGGCATCGTCCTCCACGACGAATATGCGCTCTGCCCCGGAGCGCTGATTCATGCCGTGCTCACCGGCAGGTCCACAGCGAATCCCGCGCCCCCCGCCGGCGCCTCGTAGACCCGGATATTGCCGTCATGATCGTTGACGATGCTTCTTACCACCGCGAGTCCGAGCCCGCTGCCTTCCCCGGGGCGCTTGGTCGTGAAGAACGGCTCGAAGATGCGCTTGCGATCCGCCTCGGCGATACCTGGCCCGGAATCCTCCACATAGAGACGGATCACTTCCTCGCGCGCCTCGCACCCGAGCCGTACCGCGCCGCCGGACGCCGCATGATGGGCGTTTCGCAGGAGGTGCACCAGGGCCTCGCGCAGACGTTCCTGATCCGCGGCGATCTCGACGCCGGGGCGGCACGGCTCCACGTCGAGACGGGTGCCCGACTCCTCGTACAGGGCCCTCACGTCGGCCGCGGCCAGTTGCAGTATCCGGTCCGGCGAACAGGGCACCAGCGACTTCGCCGTGCCGTGGCCGAACCCGAGCAACTGGCGCACGACCCGTGCCATCGTCCGCGCCGCCTCGCGGATGCCCATGAGCCCGCTGTGGCGACGGCTGCCGGCCTCCTCAGCGCGGAGCAGCCGCTGCACCTGACCCTCGATGACGCTGAGCGGTGTACCCAGCTCGTGGGCGACGCCCGCCGCCAGACGTCCGGCCAGGGCATATTTCTCGGATTCCCGGAGCTTGCGGGCGAGATGCTGTTGCTTCTCGTACTCCGACGCGAGCCGACGGTCCCGCTCCTCGATGGCCGCGAGCATGCGATTGAAGCGCTCACCGAGCTGACGGATCTCCCGGGGCCCTGACGGGCGTGCCCGGCGTGCCCGGTCGCCGAGGGCGACCTTTTCCATTGCCCCGGCCAGCCGGGCCAGCGGCCGGCCGATGGCCAGATGGTGGCCGGCAAAGATGATGCCGGCCAGCAACAGCGCGGAGACGGCGAGCAGCGCGGCAGCCTGGGCGCGAATGGTACCGAGGTAATCACGCATCTCGCTGGCTTCGCGCGTGATCTGCAACATGCCGATCACCTGCCCGCCGGGCCCGGTCAGGGGAGTGAAATACGAGAAAACTTCCAGGCCCCCGAAAGAACGATAGTCGCCGAGATCCGTGCTGTCGTCTGCCGCACCGGCCAGTTTGCGTACATCCCGGGACTGCGCATCCGTGCCCCGGGGTCTTCCGGACGGATCGGCGCTGCCCAGCAGCTCTCCGTCCGCGTCGTAGACATAGGCTCCGTACACGCGGCCGAAGTCGAAAGCGGAACGCAACGCCTCATCCATGGCATTCGCGCGCTCCCTCTGCAGAGACCGGGCGACCGGGCGTTTCAGCGAGCGCGCAATCAGCGCGATGTCCTCTTCCAGGCGGGCTTCGAGTTGCGCCTCGAGGGTTGCGAGCACCGCATAGCCCGCCACACCAAAGAGAGCAAGCATCGGCAGCACAACGGCGCCCAGCGCCGCGATGCGCAAGTCCGCCGGATGCAGGTAACGAAGCATGGCCGCAGGGTACCGATTGTGTGCACATGCGTCAAAATGACACAGCTGCTTGTAATTCGCAGTGGAAAAGCCTTTGTAGGTGCTCATCCGCCTGCACAGTGTGTCATTACGGCACTGCTACGGGACGGTTGCGTGATTACCCAGTGCCACGAATCAGGGAGTTACGGAGCCAATTCGGTTGGCACGGCGCTTGCACCCCCTCTTGTGCCGTCCCGGGAAGGGACGATTGATTGCCAACTTTAAGGAGGAACCATGAAGACTCGTTTCATTGCTGCCATATCCGCACTGGCGATGGCCCCCCTGCTCGCGTTCGCACAGACGACGCAGCCTAGCCAGCCCCAGACGACTCCCCCGCCGCCTCCGGCACCGGCTCCTTCGCCGCAGGCCGAGAGGGTCAAGGAGGCGGATCTCGCGAAGTTCGCCCGGATCTACGTGGACGTCCAACAGACCCGGGAGGAGATGTCCGTCGAGATGAGCCAGGCGCAGACCCAGGAGGACGCGCGTGAGGTGCAGCTGAAAATGCAGGAGGAAATCGAGCGCACCATCCAGGATCATGGCTGGACGGTAGACAAGTACAACCAGACCGCCACGATGATCAACGCCAACCCCGACCAACGTGACGAAGTGCTCGATATGGTCAGCTCGCTGCGCCAGAGCTGATTCAATAGTCAGCCAACAGCAAGACGGCGGACTGCGGGCGGCTCTGGCCGCCCGCAGCTCGTTATAGGGGTCCGTCCCTCACGCGTCCCTCAGAATCTCGGGCTGAAGCCCGCGTCGTTATTGGGCTGGCGTCCCGCGTCCCTACCCGTCCGGGCCGGGGTAGGGACGCGGGCAGCGGAGCCGCAGCGAATTTGGATGACAGTGTCATCAACAATTCCTGCAGGCACGGTCGACGTTCTTTGCCTCGGCCAGTCGGCGCTTCACGATCGCATCCAGATAGCCGAGCGGGCTCGAGCGGATGGCGCCCCTGGCGATGGCCTCGCCCCACTCGTCGAGGGCGGGCTGGCGGGCCTCGGCATCGAGAGAAGCGACGATGCAGCTCGCCGATGCCCGCTCCTGCGGGGAGACGGTCGGCGGGAAGACGTGGGAGGCCGTCACGGAATCCGTCTTCTGGTCTCTATTTGAAAATGTAGTAGTGGGTAGTTTGGTGAAAATGGGTTCTTTATTGAGGTAGCTAATAACTAAAGCTTCGGGCCTGGCCGGCTCCGGTCGGACCGGGTCCGGCTGAACCGTTTCCGGTGATTCCGGAAGCGGTAGAGGCTCGCTCGCGGGTGGGTGCTCGAAGACCAGGTAGTGTCCGCCCCGAAGGCGGCCATCCGGATCCCGGTGTTTCTCATAACGGACGTAGCCGGCGGTCTTGAGCTCCTGCAGCAGCCCGTAGATGCCGTCCCTGCCGAGATCGCCACGCTTCACCAGGTCGTTGACGATGACCTGCCAGGTGTCCGGCTTGGCCAGCAGGTAGACGAGCAGGCCCCGGGCCGCCCAGGACAGGCGCTCGTCCTCGACCGCGGCCCGTTCGACAATCAGATACCCCTTGCGATCACGGACCCGGAAGATGCGGCGTGTCACCGCGCCTCGTCACCCGTGATGATGCGGGCTACCTCGCTGGCCGGGTAGTAGACACGGCGGCCGATCTTCCGGCCGCAGGCCTTCAGCGCCCGCGTGGGGGCATCGCTCGGGCAGCAGAGGCTGTAGCGGAGACCGCCCGGGGTACGGCCGAGCAGCTCGGCCAGCTGGGTCTGGGTCAGAAGCGGGCCGAAGCGCTCGGTAAGCTGGATGGCAAGGGTCTCATCCTGGCGGGGAATAATGTCGTCGTGCATGGGCTGTCCTCACAGGTTCCGGGAAACGGGAACCTATGAGTAGCCGGCGTCGTCCTGCGTGACCACGAACTATCCCGACACCAGCTGGGTGAGTTTTGCATCGACAGCGCCATCCAAACGGATCGAACGGCCGGCGCCGTCCTCAGCAGCACCCCCTGTCTTGCTGCACCGGCGGGCAGGGCACATCGCCCCAGGAACAGAACACGCAGCAATCGCCGGGCTTCGGTTTCAGCACCTCGCCGCAGCCGGGACACTCGTAGAAGAACTGGCAGGCATCCGTCGGCATGGTCTCGGGTGTCCTGGCGCCACAGGCGGGACAGGTGATGGTCGAGCGGGTCTTCGTCGCTGCGTCAGTGGCCATTACTGTATCCCCAGCTGATCGAGCCGCTTCACCAGATCCTCGGCCCGCAGATGGGTGTAACGCCTCAGCATCTGCATGGACTTGTGGCCCGAGATGGCGGCCACCTCCTGATCACCCAGGCCGGCCTCGACGAGGCGCGAAACGGCCTCATGGCGGAGGTCGTGGAAACGAAGGCCGTGAATACCCAGCCGCTTCAGCAGCCGGTGCCACCCAGGCCGGAACTCGTAGGGCCGGCGGATACCGTCCCGGCCCGGCTCGCCGAAGAAGACGAGATCGGTCTCTTTCGGCCGGAGGGGATTCTCCAGGGCGGCACGGACGACGCCCGTGGCGGCGCTCGACAGCGGCACGGTGCGGGACGAGCCGTTCTTGGTTTCGGTCAGCGTGATGACGCGGCGTTCGAGGTTGACCTGGCTGACACGAAGCGTCTGGATCTCGCCGGCCCGCATGCCGGTGTGGAGGGCGAGGCGGACGATCCAGCCGAACATGGGGTTCGAGTGGGCGCTGGCCGCCCGGAGGATCTTTGCTTCCTCCGCCGCGGTCAGGCGCCGGTTACGGCCGGGATGCGGCGGCGGCTTCCGGATGTTGGTGACGGGGTTGTACAGGAGCCCGATGCCCCATTCCTTGATGGCCTCGTTGTAGAGGTGGGAGAGCAGCGAGAGCTCGAGCCGGATGGTGCTGGCCGAAAGCCCGGCCTCCTGTCGCCGGTCGCGATAGCGGGCGATGATGTCGGGCGTGAGCGCCGCCAGGCTGTAGTTACCGAGCGCCGCCTTCAGGTTGGCGATGATCGGCTTTTCCCGACGTGCCGTGGATGCCCGCTTGGTCGGGACGACCTCCGCCGCGTAGCGGTCGAGGGCATCTTTCAGCAGCGTCTTCTCGGAGAGGGCGCGGTCAATGTAGACACCACGCACCATCTCGTCCTCGGTGCGCCGCGACCAGTCGAGGGCGTCACGCTTGGTGCGGAACGTCTTGACCACGGTCG
>CAZRSA010000168.1:0-5534 GCA_964602525.1 uncultured Woeseiaceae bacterium | reverse complement strand
AGACGGCCGACCGCGGAATTCAAAGTATCGACTGCGTGCAGGGTCGCTAACGGCCTATTGTGTTGAAAAACTCGCTTCTCACGCAGAACTGACGTCGCCACATTCGCGGCGTTGATCATCTCCGTCCGGCGGTTGCCGGATTTCGGTCGATCACGTTGAACTCGTTCGATTCGCCCTCGGATTCCGCTTAACCGGCCGGTGATTCCTGCACTCTGGGCGGATCCGTGCCCAGGTATTTCGCCAGTCGTCTGAGATTCTGTGCGGTGGCGGTCAGCAGGAACTCATCCCGCGCGCCACTCAGGCCACGAAGCCGCAGCCGATCCATCTTCAGTACCCGCTTCATGTGGGCAAAGAGCATCTCGACCTGCTTTCGTTGTCGCCTCGTCTGCTGATAGGCAGGTGTCGCGGCCACGGCGCGGGCCACATCGCGCGCCGATTCATGGATGCTTCGAGTCACCTTTCTCACCGGCGTATTGGGACAGCAGCGCGCCTTCATCGGACAGTCGCGACAGTCGTTGACCGATGCACGGTAGCGCACCATCTCGTCCTTGCCGGCGAGGGTCTGGAGTTTCCGGAAGTGGCGCTGCCGGGGCCTGAGCGTCTTCTCTGTAGGGCAGGTGTAGGTGTCGCTTTCGGCATCGTAACGGAAGTCAGAGCGTGAGAAGGTGCCGTCGCGGCGCTCGGCTTTCTCCCACACCGGGACGTGCGGCTCGATGCCTTGCTCATCCACCATCCAGGCCAGGAGCGCAGCAGTACCATAGGCGGTATCGCCGATCAGCCTTCCGACCTTCAGGCCGGTACGCTCGTTGACGCGCTCGACCATCGTGCGCGTCGAGTTCACTTCCCAGGTTCGATGCGCCGGCGTTGCCTCGACGTCAACGATGATCCCCGCCTCCGTGTCTACCAGGTAGTTCGTCGAGTAGGCGTAGAAGGCCGGGCCGCCCGGTGCCGCCGTCCAGCGCGCCAACGGATCGGTCGGTGAGACTCGCTTCGCCGGTGTGACGCCTGCCGGGTTGCCTTCATCGAGCGCATCAAGATACTCCCTGACGGCACGGGTGCCACCACCGCTGCCCCAGCCGTCGTCATCATCATCGCTTCGGTAGCGCTGGCGACTCGCATCCGCCCTGACGACGCTTGCATCGATTGCAAAGCCCTCGCCGCCGACCAGTCCCGCTTCGATGCAACGCGCCAGCACTTGCTCGAACACATATCGAAACGCCTCCGACTCGCGAAATCGCCCATGACGGTTCTTCGAGAACGTCGAGTGATCGGGCACCTTGTCCTCGATGCTAAGGCGGCAGAACCAGCGGTAAGCGAGGTTGAGACGGACCTCTTCGCAGAGCTGGCGCTCGGAGCGGATACCGAGGCAGTAGCCGATCAGCAGCATCCGGATCATCAGCTCCGGATCCACCGAGGGACGGCCCGTGTGGCTGTAGTAACGCGCGAGATGATCGCGCAGATCGGAGAAATCGAGGAATCGATCAATGTGCCTGAGAAGATGATCCTCTGGCACCAGCTCCTCGAGATTAAAGGAATAGAAAAGCTGCGACTGCGGCTTCTCGTTGCTGCCCATCATCAGCGATCGCTCCCGCTATCGACCGATGGTGATTATCGCAGTAACGTATTACAGAACCGAGTTTTTCAACACAATAGGCCAGAAGCGGCCATTTTATGCGCACATTCCGGGCCTGCTTTCGCTACCCGTCGCCCATCGGCGATGCCTGCTTTGCTGCCTCACGTCTGATGCGATTCATAAACTGAACGCCGGCAAAAACACCGGCAAGCATCGCAACGGCGAGAAAAATGTTAAGGGCGGCGGTAATATACAAACTAACAACCCAGCCACCCGCAGCAGCCTGAAGATAGGTGGATAGTCCCGCGAGCCACATGGTCATCGTGCTCCATAGGAAGTAGACAGACGAGAGCACAAACATAGCGTTGACTAGTTTCAGTTGGCCGCGTGTGAGCTGAGCGCCGACAAGGTAGGCTACTGCAAGATAGCCGCTCAGGATCGTGAGATAGAGCGTGAAAAAGTTGCTACCCAGCTCATTGTATTCGTTTGCTAGGGATAGCAGTTCGACTGCACTTGGACCAGAGGCATTTGCGGCTTCTTCCATATTCCCTCCGACCAGATAGGCAGTGACAATGAGCGACTAGCATCAATCGTCACTGATCTAATTTTCCTTTTCAAACCTGCGACAAGCCGGATCGTTGCGAACGGCGAAAGGCGGTAGTGGGTCGCAAGCAGACTCTTCCCCGAGTCAGCATTATCGTAGACAACTGCGGCCCACACGCCTCGGTAAGAACCACCGCTTGCCACTGCCCGATACGGCTAGCGCTCCTTCATCTCCCGTTGCCGTATAGGCATGCTGTCGATGCCGCATCGTCCAGCAGGACGACCAGAGCCGTGTCACGCTCCTCGAACTTCGAGCGCGTCGCCGCAACGGCCTCCGGCTGCTCCTGTAGCTGGCGGTCGGCCGGCGCCGGCGCGCCGGGCAAGAAGCGACTGCCGACTATCGGCGAGCCGGGGCCGTGGGCGAGCCTCGCCGGATCACGAAGGAGGCGCCCCGTATTCCGCAGCGAACTCCGCGAAGGCGCGGTCAAGGGCCTTGTCGTCGACGACGGTGTCCAGGTTCTCCAGCAGTATGGTGAGCAGGTAGTTGTTGCCGTAGTGGTACTGCTCGTTCAGCGCACGCAGCCTGGCATAGGCCTTCTCGGACAGCGCCGCGCTGAAGCGCTTCGGCAGTGGATAGCGTTTGCCGGCCATCGGGCTCTCCCCGGTTGTTGCTCCCGTGCAGTGAGTCTGCAGCGTGGCCGCCGGGCTGTCGAGCGGCGGCGGCCGGCGCCTCAGCGTGCGCGGAGTGCGTTCAGCACGATGGTGACCGAGGACAGCGCCATGGCGAGTGCGGCGACGGCCGGATGGACCCAGCCCGCCATCGCCGCCGGGATGGCGACGCCGTTGTAGGCGATGGCCCAGGCCAGGTTCTCCCGGACGATGCGGCGCGCGCGGCGCGTCAGGTCGAACAGCGCCGGCAGCGCCCTCGCATCCGCCTCGACGAGGGACACCGCTGCCGCCGAGCGCGCCGCGTCGGTGGCCTGGCCGACGGCAACGCCCAGGTCGGCGGCGGCCAGCGCCGGGCCGTCGTTGATGCCGTCGCCGACGAACGCGGTCCGCGCCCCCGACCGCCGGCAGTCCTCGATGCGACGCACCTTGTCTTCCGGCGTCAGTCCCGCGTGCGCCTCACAGCCGAGCCGGGCGCCGATGCGTGCCACCGGACCCGCCCCGTCCCCGCTCAGGATGACGGGCGCCAGTCCCCGCGAGCGCAGCGCCCGGATCGCCTCCTCGACCCCGGGCCGCAGCGCGTCTTCCAGGTCCACCACGCCGATGAGGCGGCCGTTGCGGGCGACCCCCGAGCGCGTGGCGGCAGTCCCGGGCAGCGCGGGCATATCGATGCCGCCGGCGCGCAGCCAGTCGATACTGCCCACGTCGATGCTTTCCCCGCCCCGCGACCAGCGGACGCCGCGGCCCGGGGATTCGCGCAGTTCGCCGCCGGCGGCGGCCGGCCCCACGGCCGGCACACCGGCGTTCTCGGCCGCCGCGACCAGCGCGCGGGCGATCGGGTGCGACGAGGCGAATTCCGCCATGGCCGCCGCGCGCAGGACCTCCCGCTCGTCAGCGCCGGCAAAAGTGTGCACGGCGACCACTGCCGGCCGGCCCAGGGTCAGCGTGCCGGTCTTGTCGATGAAGACGCGGTCGGGCACCGCCGCGCCGGTCACCGCATTCAGATCGCGCAGGATGATGCCGCGCCGCGCGGCCGCCGCCGACGCCGTGAGGCCGGCGATGGGGGCCGCCAGCGACAGGGCGCACGGGCAGGCGATCACGAACACCGCGAGCGCACGAACCGCCGCCTCCGACGGCGTGCCGCCGGCCGTCAGCACCAGGGCCGCACCGGCCGCCGCCGCCAGCACGGACAGCCACAGGAAGTGCCGCGCCACGGTGTCCGCGGTGCGCTGCCAGGCGGGACGTGCCGCCAGCATCTCGCGCACCTGGCGCGCCAGGCCGTCGATGCGGCGCTTGCCGGCGGCGGCGGTCACGCTGAGGTCGCAGGCCCCGTCGATCACCCGTTCCCCCGCGTGCAGAACGTCGTCCGGACCGAGCGTGACGGGATCGGACTCGCCGGTGAGCAGGCTGCGATCGATGCGGGCGCGGCCGGAGACGATGCGCCCGTCCACGGCCACCCGTTCGCCCGGTCCCAGGCGGACGGTCGCGCCCGGCGCGACCTCCTTCAGAACGGCCCGGCGAGTACCGCCGTGCTCGTCCAGGAGCGTGAGTGTGGTCGGGGCGAGCTCCAGCAGGCCGACGACGGCATCCCGGGCCTTGCGCCGTACACGCAGATCCAGCAGGCGCGCGATCAGCTGCAGGGTGACCAGCGCGACCGCCACTTCGAAATACACCTCCGCACTGCCGGACAGCAGCGCGGTCCCGGACAGTACCAGGCTGCCCGCCACGCCCACGGTCACCAGCGCGTCGACACCCGCGATGCCGTGCCGCAGGGTCGCGATGCCCATCCGGTAAAAGGGCACCCCGGCATAGAGGACGACCGGCAGTGAGAACAACCCGGCGGCCAGCGCGAGCCCGTAGCGCGATGCGGGATCCCTTACCACGTCGAGATACAGCACGATGGACGGCAGCATGGCCCACATGCCGAAGAACAGGGCCACGACGAGGCGCAGACCGAGATCCCGGCCCGGGTCGTTCCCGCCGGGGCTGGCGCCGGACTCCTCGCCGATCAGGCGTGTCTCGTAGCCCAGCCTGCGCACCGCATCGACCAGGGGCGTCGTGTCGTGCACGCCCGGCTGCCACTCGACCACGGCGGCATCGGCTGCGAAGTTCACGGCGGCGCTGGCGACGCCCGGCTGGCGTGTCAGTACCGCCTCGACGCTGGCTGCACAGGCGGCGCAGAACATGCCGTCGACCGTGAGCACGTCGCGGCGCGGTTCGCTCACCTAGGGCGCCTCCTCCGGCGGGAACACCTCGTCGAGTTCGGCGCCCCCCTGCCAGACGCCGCGATCGGGGAATTGCTCGCGGCCGGCCGCAACCTGGTCGGTCGAGATGGGCGCGCCGGCGTTGCCCCAGGACGTGCGGATGTAGGTGAGCACGGCGGCCAGCTCGGCGTCGCTCAGCTGGGGAAACGCGGGCATCACGCCATTGTAGGTTTCACCCCGCACGACCATCTCGCCCTGAACGCCGTGCAGGAGAATCTGCACGAGCCGCTCGTCGTTCTCGAGCACCCAGCGCGAATCCGCCAGCGGCGGGAACACGCCGGAGAGACCCATGCCATTGGCCTGATGGCACGCGGCGCAGTTGCCGGCGTAGACCACGCTGCCGTCCACGCTGTCGGCGGCCGCGGCCACCACGGCCGTGCGCCGGTCACCGGCGGCCACCGGATAGCCCGTGTTCTGGAAGTAGTACCAGGCACCCCAGGCCAGCAGCAGGATGGAGACGATGGCCAGCTCGCGGGGTACCGGGCTCT
>CAZRSA010000167.1:0-5547 GCA_964602525.1 uncultured Woeseiaceae bacterium | reverse complement strand
ACCCGGAGGTGCTGCAGCGCTGCATCCCGGGCTGCGAGTCCCTGGAGAGAGTCTCGGACGAGGAGATGCGGGCGAAGGTGCTCGCCGCCATCGGTCCGGTGAAGTCCCGCTTCAATACCACGCTGACGCTGGAGAACATGAACCCGCCTGCGAGTTACCGGCTGGTGGGCGTCAGCAAGGGTGGTGCGGCCGGTTTCGGCAAGGGCGCCGCCGACGTCGAGCTGGTGGAAGACGGCGCAGTAACGGTGCTGCGCTACGATGCGCAGTTCAAGGTGGGCGGCAAGCTGGCCCAGGTGGGCTCGCGGCTCGTGGTGGGCGCCACGAAGAAGACCGCCGACGATTTCTTCGCCAATTTCTCCCGCGAACTCGACCCCGGCGCGACGAAGATCGAGGTGGAGGAGGTCGAGCCGGCCGGCGGCGGGCTGACACGCAAGACCGCACTGGCGGTCGCGGGGGCGGTCGCGTTGCTGGTAGTGCTGTGGCTGCTGTTCGGCCGGTAGCCAGGGCCGCGAACCCGCGGCATAGACGGCAAGGTCCCGGAGCGGAGCGCGTCCCATGCACAGTATCGAATTCGAACTGAACGGAGAGTCCGTGAGCGTCGAGGTGGAGGCGCGCACGCTGCTGGTGGAGGCGCTGCGTGAGCGCCTGCGCAGGACGGGCACCCACGTCGGCTGCGACACCAGCCAGTGCGGCGCCTGCGTGGTGCATCTCGACGGCCGGTCGGTGAAGAGCTGCACGCTGCTGGCGGTGCAGGCCGACGGGCGCCGGGTCACCACCATCGAGGGCGTCGGCAGCGAGGCTGAATTGCATCCCCTGCAGGCGGCCTTCCGCGAGCACCACGGCCTGCAGTGCGGCTATTGCACGCCCGGCATGATCATGAGCGCGCTCGATCTGCTGCAGACCAACCCCGACCCGGACGAGGACGAGATCCGCGAGTGGCTGGAGGGCAATCTCTGCCGCTGCACGGGTTACCACGGGATCGTGCGCGCGGTGCGGGCGGCAGCCGCCGAGATGCGGAGAGGCGGCTGAGATGTACGATTTCGAGTACCACCGGGCAGGCAGCCTCGACGACGCCGTGGAGCGGCTGGGCGCCTCCGCCGAGGCGAAGGTGCTCGCCGGCGGCATGACGCTGCTGCCGACGATGAAACTGCGCCTGGCCCAGCCGGAGACGCTGGTGGACCTCGGCGGTCTGGAGGAGCTGCGCGGCGTGAGCGGCAGCGACCCGGTGGTGATCGGCGCCATGACCACTCACGGCGAAGTGGCCGCGTCGCCGGAGGTGACCGGCAGCATCCCTGCGCTGGCCGCGCTGGCGGGCGGAATCGGCGATGCCCAGGTGCGCAACCGCGGCACCCTCGGCGGCTCCCTGGCCAACAGCGATCCGGCCGCGGACTATCCGGCCGCCGTCCTCGGCCTGGGCGCTACCATCCGTACGAACCGGCGCAGCATCCCAGCCGCGCAGTACTTCCGCGGCATGTTCGAGACTGCGCTGGAGCCCGACGAGGTTATCGTGTCGGTGAGTTTCCCGAAGCCGGCCCGGGCCGGCTACGCGAAGTTCGCCAACCCCGCGTCGGGCTACGCCGTGGTGGGTGTGTTCGTGGCCGATACCGCAGAGGGCCTGCGGGTGGCCGTGACCGGCGCCGGACCCTGCGCGTTTCGGGTGGCGGAGATGGAGGCGGCACTCAGCCGGGATTTGTCGCCGGAGGCCCTCGACGGCATCGATGTGCCCGCGGACGAACTCAACGAGGATCTGCACGCCAGCGCCGAGTACCGGGCCCACCTGATCGGCGTGATGGCGCGGCGAGCGGTCGCTGCCGCCCGTGGCTGAGGCGGCCGGGCAGCCGGCGCGGGACCTGCCCGCTTCGGTGGACGACACCGTCGCCCTGCTGGCCGAGGGCAGCTACGTGGCGGGCCGGGACCTCGCCACCGCCGTCTATCTGGCACTGACCCTGCCGCGTCCTCTGCTGCTGGAGGGCGAGGCCGGCACCGGCAAGACCGAGGTGGCCAAGGTACTTGCCGACCGGCTCGACCGCCGGCTGCTGCGCCTGCAGTGCTACGACGGTCTCGATCTGGCAACCGCGGCCTACGAGTGGGACTACCCCAGGCAGATGCTGGCCATCCGGCTGGCCGAGGCCCGCGGCGAGGGCGGCGTGATTGCCGAGGATATCTACTCCTCGGAGTATCTGGTGAAGCGGCCGCTGCTGGAGGCGCTGGAGCCTTCGCCGGGCGGCGCGCCCGTACTGCTGATCGACGAGCTGGACCGGGCCGACGAGCCCTTCGAGGCGTTCCTGCTCGAGATCCTCTCCGACAACCAGATCACCATCCCCGAGTTCGGCACGGTGAGCGCACCGGAGCCGCCGGTGGTGGTCATCACCTCGAACCGCACCCGGGAGATCCACGACGCGCTGCGCCGCCGCTGCCTGTACCACTGGGTGGACTACCCCACCGCGGCGGTCGAGCGGGAGATCCTGGCGCGCAAGTGTCCCGGCGTCAGCGAGGCGCTCGGCGCGCAGATCATCGACTTCGTGCAGGGGCTCCGCGAAGCCGATCTGTACAAGCGGCCCGGTGTCGCCGAGACCCTGGACTGGGCGGCGGCCCTCAGCCGGCTGGGCGCCGACGGCCTGACCGCCGGCCTGGTCGACTCCACGCTGGGCGCACTGCTGAAATACCAGGACGACATCGCCCGTGTACGGGCGGAGGAGATCGGGAGGCTGCTGGGCGACGGGGCGCAGCAGACGCCCGGTTGAGCGGGGGGGCTGCCGCGGCCGGCGACGGCTTCCGCGAACACCTGGTCCTGTTCGTGCGCACCCTGCGCCACGCGGGCCTCGGCCTCGGGCCGGGAGACGCCCGGGCTGCCCTGGAGGCAGCGGCGGCCGTCGGCATCGCCGAGCGGGACGACCTCCGCCGTGCGCTGGCGGCCTCGCTCGTGCGCAGCCCCCGGGAGGCGGCGCTGTTCCGCCAGGCTTTCGGGCTGTTCTTCGAACGGCCCCACGTGCTGGCGCAACTGGACGATCCCGCCAGGGCGGCCGGCGGCGCGCAGTGCGCCGGCGCTACGGACGGCGGTGCGGATACCGATCTCGCTCGCCTCGCGCGGGCCCTGGCGGCGGCGGGTCACGGCCGGGAGCGCCCCCGCGAGACCCGCCGCCGCGAGCGGGAACCCTCGGGTGGCGCCTCCGAGCTGGAAGTCCTGCGTGGCAAGGACTTCGAACAGATGACCGGCGAGGAACGGAGCATGGCCCGGGCGATGCTCCGCGAGGCGGCGCTGCCGCTGGCCGGCCTCCGCACCCGCCGCTTCACCGGCCATTCCGCCGGCTCGCGGCCGGACCTGCGGGCCACGCTCCGCCGCGGCGTGCGCAAGGGCGGCGAGTTCATCGAATTCCGGCGCCGCCGAGCGCGCCGCCGGCCGCCGCCGCTCGTCCTGCTGGCCGATATCTCGGGCTCGATGAGCCGCTATACGCGGATGTTCCTGCACTTCGCCCACACCCTGACGGCGCGGGGCGACCGGGTGCAGACATTCCTGTTCGGCACCCGCCTCACGCCGGTGACCCGCCGGCTCCGGGGCCGCGACCCGGACCGGGCCCTGGCACTGATCGCCGCCGACATCGGGGACTGGGACGGCGGTACGCGAATCGCGGACTGCCTGCACGTGTTCAACCGGGACTGGGGCCGGCGCGTACTCGGCCAGGGCGCCGTGGTGCTGCTGCTCACCGACGGACTGGAGCGGGAACCGGACGAGCGGCTCGGCAGGGAGATGGAGCGTCTCGGCATGTCCTGCCGCCGGCTGCTCTGGCTGAATCCGCTATTGCGCTATGATGAATTCCGGCCCCGGGCCCGGGGCATGCGGCTGATGCTGCCACACGTCGACGACCTGGTGCCGGTCCACAACATCGACAGCCTGGAACACCTCGCGACCCGCCTGGGCGATACCCTGAAGGCAAGGAGGCGAACACGATGAACACCCGCGAGATGCTGCGCCGCTTCGTCGAGTGGCGGGAGGAGGGGCGACGCCTGGTGCTGGCAAGTGTCTACGAGACGGCGGGCTCGACCTACAGCAAGGCCGGTACGCAGATGCTGATCACCGGCGACGGCGACTTCCAGGGCCTGCTGAGCGGCGGCTGCCTCGAAGGCGACCTCGCCGAGCGCGCGGCGCGGGTCAGCGCCTCGGGCGAACCGGATTCCGTCACCTACGACCTGGGCGGCGCCGACGACGAACTGTTCGGGCTGGGTGTCGGCTGCGACGGCACCATGCGCATCTTCCTCCAGCCGCTGCCGCGGCCCGACTACCAGCCCTTTGCGGGCGTGGCCGAGTGCCTGCAGGGGGACGAGAGCGCCGTGCTGGCGACGGTGATCGAGAGCGGCGCGACGGTAGCCGAGCCCGGCCAGTTCGTCCTGCTGGACCGCCGCGGAGTCCGACACACCACCATGGGCGGACCGGTGCTGACGGCGGTGCATCAGGCGGCGGTTCCGCATCTCGAGAGCGGCAACTCCGCCACGGGTACGGTGGCGCTGCGGGACGGTGACGTCACCGTGCTGTTCGCCGCCGTCCTGCCGCCTCCCCGCCTGCTGGTGCTGGGCGCCGGCCTGGACGCGGTCCCGCTGGTGGACCTGGGGGCGCGCCTCGGCTGGCGGGTGACCGTGCGCGACCACCGGCCTGCCTATCTCGCGAAAGGCGATTTCCGGCGTGCCGAGTCCTGTATCGAGGCACCGGCGGAGGAACTCGCGGCAGCGGACCTCGCGCGTTACGAAGCGGCGATGGTCATGAGCCACCACCTGGCCACCGACCGCACCTACCTGCGGGCGCTGGCCGAGAGCGCCATCCCCTACGTGGGACTGCTGGGGCCGCGCCGGCGGCGGCAACAGCTGCTGGCGGATCTGGGCCAGGCCGGCGAGCGCCTCGCCCGACGGCTGCACGGCCCCGCCGGTCTCGACATCGGGGCTCGCGGGGCGGAGAGCATTGCCCTGTCCATCGTCGCGGAGATCCACGCGGTACTGTCCGGCGCCGGCTCACCGGGCCGCCCTCTGGGCGCGCCGTGAGGCCGCCCCGCTGACCCCACGGCATCGCGCCGCCGGCGGCGGCGGATCAGCTGCGCTCCGGGCCCAGGAAGAGACGGATTACGTAGTCCGCATAATCGCCTGCGGCGCCGCCGTCGAGGACGTTGCGCCCGGTCAGCTGCTCGTACTGCGCGCCGAACGACACCGCGCAGCCGCTGGCGCCAAGCAGGGCGACGCAGACCTGGCCCGGCTCGCGGGCCGGGATGTCACCGGCCGACTGCAGAGACTCGAGCAACGGGACCAGCAGCCCGAACAGGCGGCGCATGTGATGCTCGCTGAGCCACGTCGCGCGGTCGCCGTTCTCGGCGGTGGCGTCGCGGACGAAGTGATACCACTCGGGGTGCTCGGCCGAGTAGAGCGTCAGCGTGCGGATGGCGCCGGTGAGGCGCTGACGGTCGTCTCCCGTCTCCGCGCCGGACACGGCGCGCTCCAGGCGCTCGTTGAGTTCGCCGAACAGCCGGTCGGCGGCCGCCTGCCACAGGCGCTCCTTGTTGCGGA
>CAZRSA010000166.1:0-5603 GCA_964602525.1 uncultured Woeseiaceae bacterium | reverse complement strand
CGGGCCAGTGGCGGGGTCCGCGGAAAAGACCCCGCATTGCACGATCGACGGCCGGCACGAGTTCGCCCGCCTGCAGCGCTTCGGCGCTGGCCGGGGACATCGCGAACAGCCCGTCGTCCTCCGCCTTCGATACTACCTCCGCAAGGGGGACGTGCAGCCCCTCGAGCAGGATGCTGCCCGTTCGCGGATTCACCCGCACCGCGTCGCACTCGGCATCGAGGCGTGTGCGCACCCTCTCGAAGTAGTCCGCATCGTCGCGCATCGCCTCCACCCGCAGCCGGGCCCGGGAGACCGTCTGGTGGCAGAGGACGGCTGCGGGGATCATGCGGCTTTACCGGAGGACCCCGTCGTCTTCTTGCGCGGGGACGACCGGGTCGCCGTCGTCTTCTTTGCCGGCCGCACCGGCTGGCTGGCCCGGATCGAGGTCTCCCTCTGCTCCTGGACCTCTGCGACGAGGTCCTCGACCACCTCAACCATCTCCGCGGTCCCCTCCCGGAACTTCTCGGTGACGATCAGGCCGGTGCGGCCGATCGCCCGGCGGATGGGGGGCGCGCCGGCCGCGACCGCGACCAGTGCCACCGGGATGGCCACGGCGGCGCCGAGACCGAGGGCGAATCCTTTTGCGAGGTCACCGTTAGGCATGAGTCAGCACCTCCGTCTGAGCTTCGAATGTGCCCTGGCGGGCTTATCGTTCACTCTAGCGGTGCGCCGTGGCCGGTTTAATCAGGATGTGTACTGAGTCAGGCCCGCGAGTCCACGTCGTCCCAGTAGCCCCAGTCCCGGGTACGCCAGCGCTCCGGCATGAGGCCGGTATAGAGGAGGGTGCAGCGCGCGAGGGAGTGCGCCGTCTTGCGGAGCCGGCCGCGCTCGAGACGACGGTGATCCGTGGCCCGGACCACCAGGCCGGGATCGAAACGGCAGTGGTTACCGTTTCGTTTCAGGCGCCAGACCAGCTCGGAATCCTCGTTGCAGGTCAGTCGCGTATCGAAGCCTCCCGCCTCGAGCAGTGCCCGCCGGCTCACCAGGAGGTTGGAGCCGCTGGCCGCAGGGACACCCAGCCGGTCCGAGACGAACTGCGCCCCGGCGATGAGCGCATAGTAGTTGCGAAAACGGTCGGCAGAGAGTTTCGGGCCGTAGATCACCGGATACGCGAGCGCGGAGAGACGGCGGAAATAGCCCCCGCCGAAAACGATATCGGCATCGGTGAAGAGTACATGACGCGTCTGCGCAGCCTCGGCGCCGGCCTGTCTGGCGTCGGTCACGGAGCCGGGACAATGCAGTATGCGCGTGTTGCCCGGCCGCAGACGTTCGATGGCGGCAACCGTGTCGTCGTCGCTGTTGTCGACGACCAGCAGCCGTGCTTCGGCAGGGATGGAAGCGAGAAAGGCGGGAACGTTGCGCGCCTCGTTGCGGGTGGGCACGACGATGGTGATAGAGGCGAGTTCGGGCACGGCGGCCTCCGTCCGGGAAAGACGGCAGGATAGCCGGGAGGCGTTACGCCGGGATTACCTGCCTGACCGCCCGGCAGCTGCGCTCGCCCGGCCTAATCCGACTCGGCGATCGCGCGCCTGACCGCGTCGAGGGACGGGTACCACTGCGGCCCGGGCGCCCTGTTGAATCGCTCCCGGAAGGCCTCGCGCTGGATCTGATCGACGAGATCGATGGCGGAGAAGTTCGCCTCGCAGGAGGCGACTGGTCCGGCTCCGTTTCCGCTCTCGGGGTTCTGATTCTTCATGGTCGTTACGCGTTTATTTCGCCCGGAGGATAATGCACTTTTTGCCACTCTGAAATGGTGAACGGCCGCGCCCCCGGCAACCCCCTGATTTGGAAGTCCCCGGCTGCGGGCAGGGGACTGTTGGCAACAAAACGGTAACACCAATGCGCGCATTCTCCGCAGAGCCGCGCTGCCTGTTTCATCCCACGCGGCCGGCGCCGGCCTTCACGGCGTCACGGTCCGACGATGGATGGTGGCAGAGCCCGGTTCTCAGTGAAGCCAACGGACGCCGCGCTCCGATGCCCGGCCGGGCGTTGGCGATGGCCGCATAATCTGCTGCGAAGATCCGCAGGCGGCAGAGGCGAGTCCGCGCCTCGCTGCTGCCGGATCGCGCATGCTCCCGGTCAATCACCGACCCGCGAGGCGGCGAGCCGGAGCGCGCCGTAGCCCTGCCACAGCGCGGCCTCGAGGTCATCGGCCGCGCCCCTTACCGTCTCCGCGCCCCGCTCGTTCTCGACCGCCTGGCGGAAAGCGGCCAGGGTCTGCCAGATATCGGGGTAGGTCACGGAAGCCTTCGTCTCGATTGCGGCATGCACGCCGGCCTCTTCCCAGTGCTCCATGAGCTCGCCCATGGCCGGGGCGGCGTTCTCGCCCTGCGCCCGGATGTCGGCAACGGCTCGGATCTCGCCGACGAGCTCCTCGACTTCCTCTTCGTAGTCGTCCAGATGAAGGTGGAATTCCTCGAGGTGCTCGGCATCCATCTCGCCGTGCGCGGAAGCCGTACTGAACGGCTGCGCTGCCAGGAAGAGCGCGGTGAGGCCTGCGATCCAGTATGCGGCCCGGTCGTAGCGTGTCTGCATGGTGTTCCTCGTCAGTATAAACCGAAATGCGAATCATTCGCATCTTCATGATACGCTTTCAGCATGCAAAGTCAAAAACTCAATGGTGCAGCTGCCATGGTTGCCGCAACCGTCCCTCAGACCACATTCGATCTGCGGCTGCCCGCCGAGGATCTCGGCCGGGAGAACCCGTTTCGCTGGGAGCCTACCGATACCGCGGAATTGTTCGGCGGCCGCCGCGTGGTGGTCTTTGCCGCACCCGGTGCCATCCACCCCGGGTGTACGGCGAATCAACTGCTGCACTACGAGGCGTGCTACGGCCAGTTCCTCAAGGCCGGCATCGACGAGCTGTACTGCGTCTCGGTGAACGAGGCGCCGCTCGTCTTCCAGTGGGCCTACAGCCTGGATATCTGGAACGTGCTGATGCTCCCCGACAGCGACGGGGTGTTTACCCGGGGCATGGGCATGCTGACCCGCGACAGGGCCGGGCAGCCCTTCGCCACCACCTGTTCGTACGCCGCGGTCGTCGATGATCGGCGAATCGAGCGCCTGTTCGTCGACAAGGGGCCCGCCTGCACCTGCCCGGCGGAGTGCTGCGAGGCGCCGGATGCCGACACGGTGCTCGCCTGGCTGCGCGGGGAAGAGGCGTCCCGGCCGCGGCCGGCTTCCTGGCGCCACGCTTTCTGCTAGAGGATGAGGTAGCGCAGCCCCGCGAGCACGAGGCAGGCTGCGACCAGCAAGCCCTGCGCCACGAGATAGCGGCGCGGGATTCCCGCGAGGGCCGTCCGCCAGGCGCCTGCGATGCGTTCGGCCGGCCGACGGAGTGTCGCGGCGCTGCGCAGCCCGTAGAGATAGACGCCGCTCAGCGACAGCAGGGTCATAAACGCTCCGAACATCGCCCAGAGGTATCGGGTGGCGGCGCCGGCGAAGTCGCCGAAGTGCAGCGGGTCGGCCGCCTCCGCGATGCGGTTGTGCCAGTCGAGCGTCTCGCCCTGCCGGACATCGAGCAGGCGGCCGGAGACGCCGTCGAAAGCAACGTGGTTGGCGCGGTCCCTGACCAGCACCGCGTCCGCCTGCCCCTGTATCACCACCGCGCCGTCATAGAGGTCCAGGAATACGGAGCTTACGCGCAGACCCGGATACTCGCGGGCCGCGCGGCTGACCAGCTCGTCCAGTGCGAGGGGGGTTCGCTCGAGCAGTCGCGGAGCCTCGGCGGACGCTGCAGGTTCTTCGTCCAGCGCCGGCAGGGTGGCGTTCAGTCCGAGATGCTCCACGAGATACCAGATGCCCGTAGCCGCCATCAGCAGCACGAACCAGAGGCTCCAGACGCCGGCCAGCCGGTGCAGGTCGCCCCAGAAGCGGCGCCTTGATTTGACGCTGCGCTTCCGGTCCGCAGCCGCGCGCCGGGGCAGTCGGAAGAAGCCCCGCCACCAGCGCTTGTAGACGTACAGGCTCGACCAGAAAGTGACCAGCAGCGGAATGCCGAGCAGGCCGACGATCGTCAGTCCGATCTCGATCGGCATTACCAGGTGACGGTGCGCTTCGCGCAGGAAGCGCTGCCAGTTGAGCCAGCGCCCCGTGCCCTGCACGGCGCCGCTGGCGCGGTCGAAGAACACACGGAAGCGCTCCCCGTCGGCATCCACGGCGATCAGCTCCGGTGCGAACCAGCCTTCGCCGGGGACATCGATGAAGGTCGCCCGTGCCTCGGGGAACCGACGCTGGAAGTCCGCGAGCATCGCGCCCCAGGGCACGTTGCCCGCGGGCGCCGTCGACGTCGCCCGTTTTGCCGGCGTCGACAGCCAGTCCAGCTCGGGGGATACCGTCGCCAGCGTTCCGGTCAGCAGGACGAACGCCATCAGTACGGACAGCTGGAGGCCGACCCAGCTGTGCCAGGCGAACCAGCGGCCGCGCTGCATCACGCTACTCCGGCGAGCGAGGCGACGGCGCGCTCAGAAGCTGTAGCGCAGCTGCGCGATAACCTCGCGCGGTGCGCCCGGGAAATGCCCCGTGCGCTCGATGAAGCCGCTGACCGCGTATTCTTCGTCGAAGAGGTTGCGCACGTTGACCTGAAGCTCGAACTGGTCCCAGGCGGTGGTCCAGCTGGCGTCGTAGACCGTGTAGGGCTTGACCCGCTGGCCGCTGAGGCTGAACTGCTCGCTGACATAGTCCGCGCCGAACGCGACGGAGGAGTTGATGGCCGGCAGCGCATAGCGCATCCAGATGCCGAACTGGTGTTCCGGGGCATTCGCGAAACGGCTGCCGTCGCCGAAGGTATTGCGCAGGCTGTCGATCTCGACACCCTCCACCACCTCCACGTCGTTGTAGGCGTAACTCGCCGTCAGCGTGAGGCGTTCGGTGAGGTCGCCGACCATCGTGGCCTCGAACCCGTTGCTCTCCACCTCGCCGAGGCTCAGCAGTGCCGGGATGCCGTCACCGGGGCCGGTATCGTCGGGATTCGCCTGCGCGACGTCCTGTTTGTTGATCTGGTACAGGGCGAAGGTGGTCAGTATGGCGCCGTTCAGCCATTGCTGTTTCCAGCCCAGTTCGTACTGGATGCCGCTCTCCGGCGGCAGGGTGCCGTCTTCCGCCACGTTGCCCTGATTACGGAGGGAGGCGGGATTGAAGCTCTCGGAGTAGTTCAGGTAGACAGAGGTGTCGGCCGACGGCTGGAAGATCAGCCCCGCTCGCGGCGCGATATCGCTGTCCGACACCGAGAAGCCGCTGGCCTTGTCCGTGTCCTCGAACTCGTCGTAGCGGAAGCCGGCCATGAGGCTCCAGTGGTCGGTGAAGCGCACGTAGTCCTGCACGTAGAAGCCGTAGCGCTCGGATTCGGTGCCGTCGCGGTTGAGGTCCGTCAGGTCGTAGGTCGAGGGATCCGTTTCGCCATAGTTCGGCTGGAAAACGTTCAGGTCGACGACGTTATCCGCCTCGTAGCGCGCCCGCAGGTAATCGAACTCCGTGTCGGCGGTGAAGTAGTCGGTGCCCACCAGCAACTGGTGTTCCAGGCCGCCCAGGACGAAGTCGTAGATGAAATCGACGGTGAGGCTGAG
>CAZRSA010000165.1:0-5607 GCA_964602525.1 uncultured Woeseiaceae bacterium | reverse complement strand
GCCACGGCGATCAGGACGATCCAGATCAGTGGCAGCCAGCCGCCTTCCATCACGTGCCCTCCTCTGCCGGCCTTCCCGCCGCCGACAGCGGACGGCGCGCCGTGCCCTGCTCGGGCTCTCCCTCGATCTCACCCGGGCCGCTGCGGATCAGCTGCAGCAGGTAGTAGATGCCCGCACCGAAAACGAGGCCGTAGACCAGGAAGAACAGCAGCAGCGACGTGGCCACGCTGGCTCCGGGCACCGGCGACAGGGCGTCGGCGGTGGTCTGCAGCTCCCACACCACCCAGGGCTGGCGTCCGATCTCCGTGGTGAACCAGCCGGCCAGGACGGCGATGAACCCGGTCGGCCACATCCAGCTGTAGAGCTTCAGCAGCCAGCGGGTCTGGTAGAGCCGGCCGCGGATCAGCTGCACCACGCCCGCACCCGCGGCGAACAGCATCAGCACGCCCAGGCCCACCATGATGCGGAAGGCCCAGAACACGGGCGCCACCGGGGGGCGCTCCTCGGCGGGGAACTCCTTCAGACCGGTGACCGGCGCATTGATGTCGTGCTCGAGGATCAGGCTGCCCAGGCCGGGGATGCCGAGCTGGAAGTGGTTGGTCTCGTTCTCCTCGTCCGGTATCGCGAACAGGATGAGCGGCGCCCGGGGCTCGGACTCCCAGTGAGCCTCCATCGCCGCCACCTTCTGCGGCTGATACTCCTTGGTATTCAGACCGTGGAAGTCTCCGATGAGCACCTGTGCGGGGACCACGATCGCCCCGAAGATCACCGACATGAAGAACATGTGCCGGGCACGCTGCCGGAACCGCCCCTCCAGCAGGTAGCGCGCCGAGACCGCGCCGATCACGAAGCAGGTGGTGAGATAGGCCGCCAGCGTCATGTGCACCAGGCGGTAGGGGAAGGACGGGTTGAAGATGATCTGGAACCAGTCCTCCGGGTAGAAGATGCCGTTCTCCACACTGAAGCCGGCCGGGGTATTCATCCAGCTGTTGGCCGACAGGATCCAGAAGGCCGAGATCAACGTGCCGAGGGCCACCATGCAGGTGGAGAAGAAATGCAGGCCCTTGCTCACCCGGTTGGCACCGAACAGCATGATGCCGAGGAAGGTGGCCTCCAGGAAGAAAGCGGTCAGCACCTCGTAGCCGATCACCGGCCCCAGCACGTTGCCCGTGGCCTCCGAGAAACCGCTCCAGTTGGAGCCGAACTGGAAGCTCATGACGATTCCCGAGACCACGCCCATGCCGAAGGAGACGGCGAAGATCTTGAGCCAGAACTTGTACAGGCTCATGTAGGCGGGCTTGCCCGTCTTCAGCCACAGCGCCTCGAGCATGACCAGCCAGCTGGCCAGGCCGATGGTGAAGGCCGGGAAGAGGATGTGGAATGAGACGGTGAAGGCGAACTGGACCCGTGCCAGAATTTCTGCATCCATGTAAGACTCGCTCCTTCTGCGCCGATAACGGCACGGCGCGGATCGCGCCGTTTAGACCGAGTCTAGGGAACGGGCCGCTCACCGGAATCCGGGGATACCACTACGGCTGCAGGGAGGCACCGAGATACCCCCCCGGCGGTGGCCTTCAGACGGCGGATTTCTGCCGGGAATCCCGCTTGCGCTCGCTCTCGGTCAGGAGCTTCTTCCTGAGGCGGATACTTGCCGGCGTCACCTCCACCAGCTCGTCGTCGTCGATGAATTCCAGCGCCTGCTCCAGCGAGAAGCGGATGGGGGTGGTCAGCAGGATGTTCTCGTCCGAGCCGGCCGCCCGGATATTGGTGAGCTGCTTGGCCCTGGTGGGGTTCACCACCAGGTCGTTGCCCCGGCTGTGGATGCCGATGATCATGCCCTCGTACACCTCGACGCCGTGGCCGATGAACAGCCGGCCGCGCTCCTGCAGGTTGAACAGCGCGTAGGCGAGCGCCTTGCCCTGCACGTTGGAGATCAGCACGCCGTTGATGCGCTGGCCGATGCCGCCCTCCACTGCCGGGCCGTACTCGTCGAAGACGTGATGGATCAGGCCGGTGCCGGCCGTCGCGGTGAGATACTCCGTGCGGAAGCCGATCAGGCCCCGCGACGGGATGCGGTAGTCGAGGCGCATGCGGCCCTTGCCGTCCGGCTGCATGCCCATCAGCTCGCCCTTGCGCTCCGCCAGCCGGCTCATGACCGCGCCCTGATAATCCTCGGCGAAGTCCACGGTGAGCAGCTCCCAGGGCTCCAGCCAATTGCCGTCCTTCTCGATGCGGATGACCTCGGGCCGGGAGACGGCCAGCTCGTAGCCCTCCCGGCGCATGTTCTCGATCAGCACGGACAGGTGCAGCTCGCCCCGGCCGGAGACCCGGAACTTGTCGGGGTCGTCGGTGCGCTCCACCCGCAGGGCCACGTTGTGCTTGAGCTCCTGGTCCAGGCGCTCGCCGATCTGGCGGCTGGTGAGGTACTTGCCCTCCCGACCCGCGAACGGCGACTTGTTGACCTGGAAGGTCATGGAGATGGTCGGCTCGTCCACGGTCAGTGCGGCGAGCCCCTCGGGATGCTCCCGGTCGCACAGCGTGTCGGAGATGTGCAGCGTCTCGATGCCCGAGAAGGCGACGATGTCCCCCGCCGAGGCCGACTCGATCTTCTGCCGCTCCAGGCCGTGGAAACCGTACAGCTCCAGTACCCGGCCCGAGCGCTGCGAACCGTGCGCGCCGACGATGGTGACGGTGCTGTTGGCCTCCACCGTACCGCGGGTGATGCGGCCGATGCCGATGACGCCCACATAGGGGTCGTAGTCCAGGCTGGAGACCTGCAGCTGCAGCGGACCGTCGGGGTCGACGTCCGGCGCGGGCACGTGATCGACGATGGCCTGCAGCAGCGGCGTCATGTCGCCCTCGGCGACGTGGGGCTCGAGGCCCGCGTAGCCGCCCAGCGCGGAGGCATAGACCACCGGGAAGTCCAGCTGGGCGTCGGTGGCGCCGAGGCGGTCGAACAGGTCGAAGGTCTGGTCCAGCACCCAGCTCGGGCGCGCGCCGTCGCGATCGATCTTGTTGATCACGACAATCGGCGTGAAGCCCCGGGCGAAGGCCTTCTGGGTGACGAAGCGCGTCTGGGGCATGGGGCCGTCCACCGCGTCGACCAGCAGCAGCACACTGTCCACCATGCTGAGCACCCGCTCCACCTCGCCGCCGAAATCCGCGTGGCCGGGGGTATCGACGATGTTCACCCGCCACTCCCCCCAGCGGATGGCGGTGTTCTTCGACAGGATGGTGATGCCCCGCTCACGCTCGAGGTCGTTGGTATCCATGATGCGCTCGCCCAGGTCGGCCCGGGCATCGAGCGTGCCCGACTGCTGCAGCAGCCGGTCCACCAGGGTGGTCTTGCCGTGATCCACGTGGGCGATGATGGCGATGTTGCGCAGGCGGCTGACGTCGGTCATGTCAGTGCACGCAAGCCTGGCCGGATGCGAGGCAGCGCACCAGCGCGGGCCCCATGCTGGCCGCGTCCGGCCGGCGCGGATCGGAGACGCCGTAGAAGTAGCCGTCCCGGTACAGCACCGACTGCAGGCTGCCCATGGACCAGCGGGCGTCGGCCAGTTCGTGGCCGCGCTCACGCAGCAGCGCCAGGGTGTCCGGGCTGAAGCCCGGCTCGATGCCCAGCACGTCGGGCATCCACTGGTGGTGGATGCGCGGGGCGTGGGTGGCGTCGGCAATCCCCATGCCGTGGTCGATCACGTTCACCAGTTGCTGCAGCACGGTGGTGATGATGCGGCTGCCCCCCGGCGTGCCCGTGGCGAGCAGCGGCTCGCCGCCGCGGAACACGAGCGTGGGCGTCATGGACGACAAGGGTCGCTTGCCCGGCTCGATGGCATTGGCCTCGCCGCCGAGCAGCCCGAAGGCATTGGGCACCCCCGGCTTGGCCGAGAAGTCGTCCATCTCGTTGTTCATCAGGATGCCGGTGCCGGGGATGGTGATGCCGGAACCGTAGGAGAAGTTCAGGGTGTAGGTGTTGGCGGCCGCGTTGCCGTCGGCGTCCATCACGGAGTAGTGGGTGGTGTCCCGGCTCTCCGCCGGCGGCACCGTCCCCGGGCGGATCTCGGTGGAGGGCGTCGCCTCGTCCATGTCGATGGCGGCGGCCAGTTCCTTCGCATAGGCGCGGCTCGTCAGCCAGTCAACGGGCACGTCATAGTAATCCGGGTCGCCCAGATGCTTCGCGCGGTCGGCGTAGGCCCGGCGCATCACCTCGGCCAGCAGGTGCAGGCTGTCGGCGCTGCCCCAGCCCATCTCGGCCACCGGGAAGCGCTCGAGCACGTTCAGCATCTGCACGATGTGCACGCCGCCGGAGCTCGGCGGCGGCATCAGCGCCACCCGGTGACCCCGGTACTCGCCGACGACCGGCTCCCGCTCGACGGCCCGGTAGGCCGCCAGGTCCGCCACCGTGATCAGGCCGCCGTTGGCCTGCATCTCGGCGGCTATCCTGCGGGCGATCTCGCCCTCGTAGAACGCCTCCGGTCCTTCCCGGGCGATCAGCGCCAGCGTGGCGGCGAGGTCCGGCTGGCGAAAGCGCTCGCCGCGCTGCCACGCGCTGCCGTCGGGCTTGAGGTAGGCCGCCGCGGTGGCGGGATGGCGGAGCAGCCGCTCGCGCCGGCGCTCGAGGCTCAGCGCCATGTCGTGGCTGACCAGGAAACCCTCCCGGGCCAGCTCGATGGCCGGTGCGATGACCTCGGCCCAGGACATCGTGCCGTAGCGGCTGAGCGCGAGATGCATGCCCGCCACGGTACCGGGCACACCGGAGGCCCGGTGACTGAAGCGCGAGGCCTGCTTGTCCACGTTCCCTTCGGCGTCGAGATACATGTCCCGGCCTGCCGCCGCCGGTGCCATCTCTCGGTAGTCGATGGCGACGGTGCGCTCCTCGTCGGCCAGGTGCACCAGCATGAAGCCGCCGCCGCCCAGGTTGCCGGCGCGGGGCAGGGTCACCGCCAGGGTAAAGCCCACGGCCACCGCCGCGTCCACCGCGTTGCCGCCCTCGGCCAGGATGCGTGCGCCGACCTCCGTGGCGATGGCGTTCTGGGTGGCCACCATGCCCTCCGCGTCGATTACCGGATGATGGATGGCGTCGTAGCGGATGATGGGCTCGCCCGCCGGCTCCCGCGCCTCGAGCGCGGGGACGGCTGCGAGCAGCGCGAGGGCGAGCATGAGGGCGGGGCGTACGAGGATGCGTAGCGACATGTGGCGGGGTCTCCCGGCGCCGTCAGGCGCCCATTGGTTCCGGCGCCGTCCGGCGCCCGTCGGTCCCGGCGCCGTCGGGCGCCCGTTGGTGAGTGCAGCCCGTCAGTATAACGCGACGGGATGCGGTAGCATCTGCGCGCGACGGCAGACACCGGCGGGAGGCGAGCATGAACCTGGAAGAATGGCGGCACCGGGGCCGCTACGTGAAGGCGGACGGCCGCGAGCTGTTCCTGCTGGATACCGACCCCGCCGGCGAGCGGACGCAGACGATATTCTTCATCCACGGTTTCCCCACAGCGGGCTGGGACTTCCACCGCCTGGTCCCGGGGCTGCAGGCAGACTACCGCCTGGTGATCCCCGACATGCTCGGCTTCGGTTTCTCCGACAAGCCGAAGGGCCACGACTACAGCATCC
>CAZRSA010000164.1:0-5645 GCA_964602525.1 uncultured Woeseiaceae bacterium | reverse complement strand
AACCTTCCAAAAAAAGGAAATCGCCTATAGCCAAACGCCATAGAATCTCCTACGCCGTTCGCGGGGGGAAGACGCTGTTGGCGTCGAAGACCGGCCCGTCCACGCAGACGCGCTTCATCGCCGGGCCTTCCGCGGTCTGCACCTCCACGGCGCAGCCGGCGCAGCCGCCCACCGCGCAGGCCATGTATTCCTCCAGGGAGACCTGACACGGAATGCCGAAACGGCGTGCGACGCCGGCCGCCGCCGCCAGCATGGGTGTGGGACCGCAGGCGAACATCTCGACGCCGGCGAGTTCCGCCTCGTCCAGAGTCGCGAGCCAATCGCCCGCCAGTTCGGTCACGAAGCCCCGGTAGCAGCCGTCGAAGCCCGCGCCGCTGGCGAGCCGGGACGGCACGCCGAGGGAATCCAGCAGGGGCATCACCGAACAGACGTCCGCGGCGATGCCTGGCACCTCCGCGGTGGCCCGGAGGAGTTCGAACGGAAAGGGAATCTCCGAGCCCATCAGCACCAGCGGTTGCCACTCCACGCTCCGGTCGGCCTGCAGTGCCTCGGCCAGGAAGACCATCGGCGGTATGCCGACGCCGCCGCCGACGAGCAGGGTGCGGGGGCGCGCCGGATCCGGACGGAACGGCTGGCCGATAGGCCCGAGTACGCTCAGCAGTTCGCCCGGCCGGTGGCGGCTCAGCAGTCGCAGGCCTTGGCCGACGGTCTTGTAGAGAAACTCGATCCATCCCTCCGCGGCATCGGCCCGCATGATCGAGAGAGGGCGCCGCATGGGAAGGGAATCGTCGCAGGTGACGTGGGCGAAGCTGCCCGGACGGGCATGGGCCGCACACTTTGGCGATCTCACCCGCACGATGTACTGATCGCCCGGGTAGTCGCGCACCTCCAGCACCTCGCCGTCCTCGACGAAGATGGTGCCGCGATGGGCGCGGTCGGGGCGGGGTGCGAGGGCGGTCTGGGTCTCGTTATTCATGCCGCCGCGGATTCTATCACCTCGCCGCGCCGCATCGCCCGCTCAGCGGCGCGCGAGCCACTGCTCCGCAATGATCCGGGCGGACAGGCTGTCGATGTCCGCCTTACGCACGCGGCGCCGGCGGGTACCGCTGCGCCGTTCGGCTGCCAGGCGGGACTGGGCCTCGGCGGACGAGAATTGCTCGTCCACCAGTTCCACGGGAATGCCGAAGGCCTCGAGACGCCGCCGGAAGCGCTGCAGGGGTTGCTCCAGCGCCGAGGTCTCTCCTGCCGCGAGCGGCATGCCGAGCAGCAGGCGATCCGGCCGCCATTCGCCGATCAGCCGGGCGAGGGCGTCTCTGTCGGGTTCGCCCTCCACGGCGGGCAGCGTCGTCAGCGCGGTGGCGCTGCGGGTGACGACCTGGCCGACGGCGACGCCGATACGGCGCAGGCCGAAGTCGAAGGCCAGGACCGTGCGGGCAGCTCGTGTGTCCTCCGCGGGGCCGGCGGCTTCAGGCGTGTCCCGCATCGCTGGCCACACGGGTGATGTCGATGCCCAGCTGCCGCGCGGCGGCCTGCCAGCGCTGGTCGAAGGGGACCTCGAACACGATGTCCGGCGTGGCGGTGACGTTCAACCAGGCGTTGGCCATCATCTCGGATTCGAGCTGCCCGGCGTCCCAGCCGGCATAACCCAGGGCCACCAGCGAGCGGCCGGGTCCGGTGCCCGCGGCGATGGCCGCGAGGATGTCGCGGGAGAACGTCACCCGAATATCGGCGGACACGTCCAGCGTGGCTTCCCATTCCTGGCCGGCGGGGTGGAGCACGAATCCCCGCTCGTGGCCCACGGGTCCGCCCGCCAGCACCCGCGTATCGCCGATCTCCTCGCTCCGGGCGGTGAGTTCCAGTTGATCGAGCACGTCGGCCAGCCGGAGATCCAGTGGCCGGTTGATGACGATGCCGAGCGCGCCGTCCTCGGTATGCTCGCAGATCAGCGTGACCGTGGTTTCGAAATTCGGATCCTGCATGCCGGGCATGGCGATCAGCAGCTGATTGACGTAATTCGGCTGATTCATGGGTAACCAGTATCGGTATTCCGGCCGGCATCGACAAGCGCGCCGGAGCGGGGCCTGACGGGATCGGCTGAAGGGGCGGGCCTGGAGGGCCCGCTATCGGCTCGTGGCGATGCGCGGGCGGCTGCCGTCACGGTCGAACTGCCACTGGTAGGCGAAGCGCAGCTCGTCGTAGTCCTTGCGCAGCTCTTCCGGAAACGGGTCGAAGGGCGCGGCGCGGCGCAGGATATTCAGGGCCGCCTGATCGAGCAGGCCATGGCCCGAAGAACGCCGCACCACGATGTCGGTGAGTTCGCCGTCGGCGTCGATCGCCACCTCCAGCACCGGATTGCCGGTCATTCCCCGGGTGCGGGCCTGCTCCGGAAAATTCAGAGTGCCCACCCTCTCGACCTTGCGCTTCCAGCGGTTCAGGTAACCGGCGATGCGGGACTCGCGGGTGTCCGCGCTGATTACCAGCTGGCGCGGGTCGTCGTCGTGAATAAGCAGATTCGCCTGTTCTTCGACGGGCAGCGGCAGGCTACGGGGCTCGCTCGGTGGCGCCGCCTGGACCGTGGTCTGCTCCGGGTTCGGCGCCGGGCTCGTGTCCTCGGGTGCGAAATCCCGGCGTTCGGAGGGCGAGCGGGAGACGAGGGTGGTGCGGGGGTCCGTCTCCCCGGGCGCGGATTCCACCGGCGTCTCGCCCGGGATCTCCTCCGGGAAGGGCCGGGCCTGCGTCGCCCGCGGCCGGGCACCGGGGCGCACCTGCTCGGTGGTATTGCCGCTGCCGCGCTGATTCGCCTGGGCGAGGTAGTCGGCGTCGTCGCTGGGCTCGATATGCTGGTTGGAGTCGGCGACGATGGTCACCTCCAGCGTGGTGGCCTCGTTACCGCCGAGCGGGACGGCCTCGAAGGTGATGCCGAGGATCAGCACCGCATGGAACAGGGCCGCCAGAAATAGCATCGGCGGCAGCCGGTCCGGTGTTACCGGTGCGGCGGGGAGCATGTCCCTTGTCAAACTCGGCCTGGTCTCTGCCACTTGGCGTCTGCTCCGCTGTCTCCCTGTCCCGGTCTGCCCGTCCCGCGCCATTCTAACCGTTCCTGCTCCGACGGGAATGCGACGGAGTTCACCCGCTGGCGGCGTCGATGCCGGCGTCAGCCGAGGCGGGCCTCGATGGCATCGAACAGCAGGCCCGCAATGTTGATGCCGAACTCCCGGTCCAGCTCGCGGATGCCGGTGGGGCTCGTGACGTTGATCTCGGTGAGATAGTCCCCGATCACGTCCAGCCCGGCGAACAGGACGCCCTCGCGCTTCAGCACCGCGCCCACGGTGGTCGCGATCTCCCGGTCGCGCTCGCTCAGCTCTCGTCCCACGCCCTTGGCGCCCATAACCAGATTGCCACGCCCGTCGGCTTCGGTAGGGATGCGGGCGAGGGCGTAGGGGACCGGTTCCCCGTCGACGATGATGACGCGCTTGTCGCCCTCCGTGATCTCGGGGATGAACTCCTGGGCCATGGCGTAGCGGTGGCCGTGGCCGGTCAGCGTCTCCAGAATCACGTTGGTGTTCGGCTCGCCGCTACGCACCGAGAAGATGGAGCGCCCGCCCATCCCGTCCAGCGGCTTGACCACCATGCGCCCGACCTGGTCGAGGAACCCGCGCATCCGCTCCATGGAGCGGGTGATGACCGTGCGGGGCACGAACTCCGGAAACCAGGCGGTGTAGGCCTTCTCGTTCATGTCCCTGAGCGCGTCCGGACGGTTCACCACCAGGCAACCGGCCTGCCGGGCGCGGTCGAGAATGTAGGTGGTATAGACGTACTCCATGTCGAACGGCGGATCCTTGCGCATGAGGATGACGTCGAGTTCGCCGAGAGGCCGGTGCACCGCCTCACCGAGGGTGTACCAGCGTTCCGGGTCGTCGGCCACTTCCAGTGGCCGCATTTCGCCCCGGGCCGTGCCGCTGTCGAGCCACAGGCCGCCCTGCTCCATATAGTGGATCTCGTGACCCCGCGTCCGGGCCTCCAGCAGCATGGCGAGGGTGGAGTCCTTCTTCGGCGTGATGCCGGCGATGGGATCCATCACGACGCCCAGCCGGATCTTTCTGGTATTCATAGGTGCTCCTGAAGATCTCGCGGTCGAACTATACCGCGCGCACCCCGCTGCGACGATGTTGCGCCCGTTCCCGATTGCGGGTGTCACCGGGTGCCATTACCATCGGACGAAATCAGCCGACGGACCGCCTGCCCATGATTTCCAAATACCGACTCACTCTCTTCATCGTTGCCGCCCTCGCGCTGCTGCTCGCGTCCGGTCCTGCTGCCGCGCGCGATCTGGACGGGATACGCGAGGCCGGCGTACTGCGGGTGGGCGTCTCCCTGTTCACGCCGTGGACGATACGCGCCGGCGAGGACCGGCTGATCGGGTTCGAGGCCGATGTCGCCCGCAAGCTGGCCGCGGACATGGGCGTGGAGCCGGAGCTGAAGGTCTATCCCTGGAAGGAGCTGATCAACGCTCTGGAGGACGGCGAGATCGACCTCGTCGCCGCCGGCATGTCCGTGACGCCCGCGCGGGCGCTGCGCGTGTGGTTCAGCGACGCCTATCACGAGAGCGGTATCACGCTGGCCACAAACATGGCTAAGACCACGGAGGTGACCCGGCTCGACGACCTGAACGATCCGCGCTACCGCATCGGCGCCGTCAAGGGCACGGTTTCCGAGGACCTCGCCCGGCGCGTGTTCGGCGAGGCGAAGATCAGGGTGTTCGAACAGGACGACGAGGCCTCGGAGGCCCTGCTGGCCGGACGTATCGACGGCTACCTCGAGAGCTACCCGGGGCCCCAGTTCCTGGCGCTGGAGAATCCCGATCGGATCGATACGCCGCTGGCAAAGCCGCTGCTGGTCACCCGTTCGGCGTTCGCGGTGGCGAAGGGCAACGCGGACCTGGTGTATTTCCTGAACGCCTGGATCACGGCCCGCGAGGCCGACACGTGGCTGCCCTCCACCGAGTCCTACTGGTTCCGCAGTCTGCGCTGGAGGGAGCGGCTTGAGGATTGACGTGCGCTACTGGCCGCTCGCAGCCTTATGGGTCCTCCTGGCGCCGCCGGGGCTCGCCCAGGCGCCGGGCGGGGACGAGCCCGGCGACGCTGTCGAGAGGCCGGGCGGCGTCCCCTTCGAGCCGGCGCCCCGCGCGGACGAGGAGGTGATCGAGGAGATCATCGTCTACGGACGGAGGGACGAATGGCGGCTGCCCGACATGGGCGATACCCTGCGCCGCGAGCGCGAAGAGCTCGAGAAGGCGAAGGTGGGCGAGGTGGACTTCGAGTTTCTGCCCCTCTACGACCCGGAACAGGCGGCCCGGGAGCCGGATCTGTTCCGCATGGACGACCCGCTGCAGCGCGTGGGCAAGGTCGAGCTGTTCCGGTTCCGTTTCGGAGGAGAACCGGCCAGGCGGTGAGGGGTGCGCCGGGGCTTTGCCGGGGCCCCGTCAGCAGATGATCGGACGAGCCGGAGTGGCGCTTGTGCCATTCTGCGTGCTGCCGCGTGGCAGCAGTCAAAACAATATGTTAAAAGTGCCGGGGTTGCGTCGGGGACGGAATGTGCGCTGTTCCACACCTGCCGGGTGGGCGGCGTGTTAGAACGCGATGCGG
>CAZRSA010000163.1:0-5700 GCA_964602525.1 uncultured Woeseiaceae bacterium | reverse complement strand
GGAGGGCGTCAGCGACCACCTGCCGCTGGTAGTCAATATCGCCCGCAGGTAGGAGGGCCTTCAGGCCCGATCCGGCTTTCTTTTGGCATTGGCCTGCCATCGGGTGGGCAAGGATGGCAGGGACGCTCACTCGGACGTCCTGTCCTCCTTCGCTTCGGCCGGGCCTCCTTCCCGCCGTCATGGCTCCAGTCGGCCCGGACGACCCCGCCACCCTTGCCCACCCGCTACCGGGCCCGTAGCCGAGACGGTTGGCACAGGTCAGCACGCGCTGCTGACTGGCAGCCCCTTCATGCGGTCGCAGTCGTGGCCGTCATGCGGGGGTATCCGTCGCCGCGACCTTTTGTCGGGAGCAAGACGGATGCCCCCGCAGGGCGGCCGTGAAAGAAGGGAATAGGGCCTGAAGGCACTCCTACGGATTCTGCCTGGCGGCCTCGATGGCTTCCATGACCGTGCGGCGGGCGGCGTCGGCATCCTCCCAGCCGACCACCTTCACCCATTTGTCCTTCTCCAGGGCCTTGTACTCCTCGAAGAAGTGGCTGATGCGCTCCACCAGGATGGGTGGCAGGTCCTTGTAGCTGTCCACGTGGTCGTAGAAGCGGGTGAGCCGCCGGGCGGGCACCCCGAGGATCTTCTCGTCCTGACCGGACTCGTCCTCCATCATCAGCACCCCCACCGGTCGCACGGCCAGCACGCATCCCGGGATCAGGGGCCGGTTGCCGACGCACATGACGTCCACCGGGTCGCCGTCGTCGGACAGCGTATGCGGGATGAAGCCGTAGTTGCACGGATAGTGCATGGCCGTGTAGAGGAAGCGGTCCACGAACAGGGCGGCACTCGCTTTCTCCATCTCGTACTTGATGGGATCGCTGCCCCGGGGGACCTCGATGATTACGTTGACCTCTTGCGGCGGGTCTACTCCGATGGGGACGTTGTCTATGTTCATGTGCCGATTATGGACGAGTTCGGGCCGCTCGTCCCGTAGCGGGGTTCGCGAACCGCGGGTGGGGCGGGCATAATTGGCCGCCGCACCGCGCGACCCTTCCCCGGCACTGCGAGGAGATGCCCGCTATGAGACCCGTCCGCCCCTTCCGGCAATCCGTCCGCCGCCTGCGCGCCGCCGCCATCCTCGGCGTGCTTGTGCTGCCCGTAGTCCTCACCGGCTGCGTCTCCGTGGCCGTGGAGGAGAAGAGCGAGCCGGCGGCCGAGATGGAACGCCCGCAGCTGGCCGTGCGCTGGGTCACCGAGAGCGCGGAGTATCGGGCGCTGACCCGCCAGATTTACGGGACGGCGGGCGCCATGCTCGACGGGCGGATCGCCGACGAGGACTGGTCGGCGCTGCCCTCGCATCCGGCCGACGCCTCCCTGCCGCCCGCCATTATCCTCGACGTGGACGAGACTGTGCTGGACAACTCGCCGTTCCAGATTCTGCTGGGCGACAAGCCCTTCAACCGTACCGACTGGGACCAGTGGGTGGCGCGAGCCCGGGCCGATGCGGTTCCGGGCGTCGTCGAATTCCTCCGGCAGGCGCGGGAGGCCGGCGTGGCCGTGTTCCTGGTCACGAACCGCGACTGCATGCGCCGGCCCGGCTCCGCGGACCGCTGCCCCCAGGAGGACGATACGCTGGACAACCTGCGTCGCATCGGCCTGGCGTTCGATCCGGAGCACCTCATGCTGAGCAACGAGCGGCCGGACTGGACCGACGAGAAGAAGGTGCGCCGTGACTACGTGGCCCAGGACTATCGGGTCATCATGCTGTTCGGTGACGACCTCGGCGACTTCCTCGACTGCGTCCGCGGCCGGGTGATCGCCCCCTGCAAGCGGCCCGCCACGGCGGCCGAGCGCCTGCGCATGGTGCGCGAGCACGGCGAATACTGGGGCCTGGGCTGGTTCGTTCTGCCGAATCCCATGTACGGCTCCTGGACCGGGGTGCGCTAGGCGCGCAGGCCTCGTCCCGTGACGGCATTCCCGGAGCTGATGAAGCAGGCGCTCGCGGTGCGAGAGCGCGCCCACGCACCCTATTCGGCCTATCGGGTGGGCGCGGCGGTGATGGACGAGGAGGGCCGCATCCACCTCGGCTGCAACGTGGAGAACGCGGCCTATCCGGAGGGGCTGTGCGCCGAGGCCGGCGCCATCGCCGCCATGGTCGCCGCGGGCGGGCGCCGCATCCGGGCCGTTGCGGTGGCCGGTGGCCACGACACCCCCGGCGCCTGTACGCCCTGCGGCGGCTGCCGCCAGAGGATCCGCGAGTTCGCCGACGCCGGGACCCGTATTGTCCTGCTGGACGGCGCAGGCGCGACAGTGAGCTACGGCATCGACGAGCTGCTGCCGTACTCGTTTCTGCTACAGACCGATTAGCACGCTCGCGAGGGCGGCACTCATCAGGTTCGACAGCGAGCCCGCGGCCACGGCCCTGAGGCCGAAGCGGGCGATCAGGTCCCGCTTTTCCGGCACCAGGCTGCCGAGCCCGCCCAGCAGGATGGCGATGGACGAGAGGTTGGCGAAGCCGCACAGCGAGAAGGTGATAACGGCCTGGGCGCGCGGGCTGAGGCCTTCCACCAGCTCCCGGTAGTGCAGGAAGGCGACAAACTCGTTCAGGATCAGCTTCTCGCCGAACAGCGCGCCGGCCACCTGGGCCTCCTCCCAGGGCACGCTCAGCAGGAACATCAGCGGGCCGAAGACCCAGCCGAGTATGTCCTGCAGCGTCAGCGCCTCGATGCCGGCGAGACCGCCGAGCCAGCCCACGAAGCCGTTGAACATGGCGATCAGCGCCACGAAGGCGAGCAGCATCGCGGCGATGTTCACGGCCAGCTTCAGACCGTCCTGGGCTCCGACGGCGGCGGCCATGATCACGTTCTCGTAGTGGCTGCTGCCGGCTTCTACCTGCGGCTTTTCGCCGGGTTCCTCCCGCTCGCCGGGTTCGTCCGGGATGATGAGTTTCGCCATCAGCAGCCCGCCCGGTGCAGCCATGAAGCTGGCGGCGAGCAGATATTCGAGCTTCGCGCCCATGGAGGCGTAGGCGAACAGTACCGTGCCGGCGACGGAGGCCAGACCCGAGACCATGATGGCGAAGAACTGGGGCTCGGTCAGGCCTCGCAGGTAGGGGCGCACGACCAGCGGCGCCTCGGTCTGGCCGACGAAGATGTTGGCTGCCGCATTCAGCGACTCCACCGACTGGGTGCCGATGATGCGTCGGAGCGCGCCGCCCAGTAGCCGCACGACCCACTGCATCAGGCCGACGTGGTAGAGCACCGCCATCAGCGAGGCGAAGAAGATGATGATGGGCAGCACGTTGATGGCGAAGGAGAGATTCTCGTAGTCGGTGGCGAGCTTGCCGAACACCATCTCGATGCCGGCCCCGGAATAGCCGATGACCGTCCACACGCCGTCGGAGAGCGACTGGATGAGCTGCTTGCCGAATGGCAGATAGAGCACAAAGGCGGCGACGCCCGCCTGCAGCGCGAAGGCGGCGCCGACCACGCGCAGGTTGATCGCCCGCCGGTTGGTCGACAGCAGCACGGCGATGCCGAGGATGACGGCCATGCCGACGAAGCTGATCCAGGTGCCCATCCGCTACTCCTGTCCGGTTCGCGTATCAGCCCGCGGACTGCCGGCCGCAGATCACGGGCCGCGGTGCTGGCGGCATGTCCTCTATCGTGCAGGCCGCGCGCAGGCTGGCCGTCGCGCGTTCGGCGTCTTCGTCCGAGGTCGCGTGCACCGTTGCCAGCGGCGTTTCCGCCGGGCCCACGCGGGTGCCGGTGGGCGCGACGTCGGCGAAGCCCACGGAGAGATCCAGTGCGTCCTGCACCCGACGGCGGCCGCCGCCCAGCTCGATGATGGCGTTGCCGACGGCCCGGGCGTCGACGGCGGCCAGATAGCCTTCCTGCTCGGCGTGGATCTCGCGCACTACGGGTGCGGCGGGCAGATAATCGTCGGCTCGTTCGAGAAAGTCCGACGGCCCGCCCAGGGCAGCGACCATCGCCGCGAACTTCTCCGCGGCACGGCCCGAGGTCACCGCCTCTTCCGTCAGGGCCCGCCCCTGTTCCCGATCGTCCGCCAGGCCCGTCAGGTGCAGCATCTCGGCGCACAGGCCGAGCACCACTTCGTCCAGGCGCGGCTCGCGGGTGCCACCGGTGAGGTAGGCGACGGACTCGGCCATCTCCAGCGAGTTGCCGGCGGTGAGACCGAGAGTCTCGTTCATGTCGGTTATCAGCGCCCGGGTGGGCAGGCCGGCGCGCTCCGCCGTGGCGATGATGCTCCCGGCCAGGGCCTCGGCGTCGTCCAGCGCGGCCATGAAGGCGCCCGTGCCCCATTTCACGTCCATCACCAGGCCGCGGTTCCCGGCGGCCATCTTCTTGGAGAGGATCGAGGCGGTGATCAGCGGTATGGACTCCACCGTGGCGGTGATGTCGCGGATTGCGTAGAAGCGCCGGTCCGCCGGCGCCAGGTCCGCCGTCTGGCCGATGATGGCGCAGCCGACCTCGGCCACCACCTTGCGGAAGCGCTCCAGGTCCGGCGTGGACTCGTAGCCCGGGATGCTGTCGATCTTGTCCAGCGTGCCGCCGCTGTGCCCGAGACCACGCCCGGAGATCATGGGCACGTAACCGCCGCAGGCAGCGACGATGGGCGCGAGCAGGAAGCTCACCTTGTCGCCGACGCCGCCGGTGGAGTGCTTGTCGGCCACCGGGCCGCCGAGTGCGTCCGGGTCCCATTCCAGCATGGTGCCGGACGCGGCCATGCGCCCGGTGAGCTCGGCGGCTTCGTCGAACTCCATGCCGCGCAGGAACACGGCCATGGCCAGTGCCGAGACCTGCTCGGCGGGGATGCGGCCGTCGGCGAGGCCGGCGACGAAGAACGCGATCTCCTCGGCCGAGAGCGTCCCGCCGTCGCGTTTCCTGCGGATGACGTTGGTCATTAACATGAGTAATAGGGGTCGGGCCTGAAAGCCCTCCTACATGGCCTCCAACGGGCGAGGCCAGACGCGGGCCTTTTCCTCGGTCGGGACGAAGCTCTTCGCCGCGGCCAGGTCGTTCAGGCGCTCGAATTCCTCGCGGGTGTAGCCGTGTTCGGCGGCGAGTATTGCGTATTCGTGGCAGAGGTCGATGCCGAACAGGCCCGGGTCGTCGGAGTTGATGGATACCGGCACGCCGGCCTCCATCAGGCGGCGGATGGGGTGCTCGGCGGTGGAGGGCACGGCGCTGGTGAGCCAGTTGCTGGTGGGGCAGACCTCCAGCAGCACGTCGCGCTCGATCACGAACTCCATGATCGACGGGTCGCGGATGATGTGGATGCCGTGGCCGATGCGCTCGGCGCCCAGCACCTCGATGGCGTCGCGCACCTGCTCGGGCGCATCGGGAGTGGGCTCCTCGCCGGCATGCGTCGTGAAGTGCAGCCCGGCCGCCCGCGCCTTCTCCACCAGCGGCAGGAAGCGAGCCTGGTTGCCGTCGTCGTGGTCGGCCATGTCGAGGCCCACGAAGGTATCGCGGCACTCCACGATGAAATCTGCCGTGTAGGCGGCGCGTTCGTCGCTCAGGGTCTTCTGGATGATGCCGATGAGCCCGGTGGCCACCGGCAGGTCACGGGCGCGCGCGAGGCCGGCGACAATAGCCCGGTGGATGCGCTCGAAGTCGAGGTGCGGATGGGCCGCGGCGATGAAGTCCGGCGAGTAGCGCAGCTCGAAGATGCGGATGCCCTGGTCGGCGG
>CAZRSA010000162.1:0-5715 GCA_964602525.1 uncultured Woeseiaceae bacterium | reverse complement strand
ACCTGGACCTGGACGCGGAGCGCTCCAACGAGATCAATGCCGGCCTGGACTGGTCGGCCGGCCGGCTCAGCCTCTCACCGCGCGTCTATTACCGGCGGGTGGACGACTACATCCAGGGCGTCCCGGCCACGGACATGACGGCCGACATGATCGCCTCGATGATGTCCGGCGCGCCCGCACTGCGGTTCGACAACGTGGATGCGGAACTCTACGGCTTCGACATGGCGTGGCGTTACGGTATCACCGAAAACCTGGCCGTGGACGGTGTCGCGAGCCTGGTGCGCGGCGAGCGCCGGGACACCGACGACTACCTCTACCGGCTCACGCCCGACAACGTCACCGTCGGTCTCGACTACCGCCGGCAGCGCTACACGCTGCGCGGAGAAGTCGTCGCCTACCGGCGCCAGGACCGGGTGGCGGCCTATAACGGTGAGAGGGAGACGGCCGGGTACGCCCTGGTGAACCTCGAATTCGCCTGGTCGCCGCTGCCGGCACTCACGCTGGAGGCCGCCGTCGAGAACCTGCTGGACCGGGAGTACCGCGATCACCTCACCGGGCTGAACCGGGCCGGCGGCTCCGACATCCCGGTGGCCGAGCGCCTGCCGGGCGCGGGCCGCAGCTTCGCGGCGGGACTGACCTACCGCTTCTGACCATGCCACCCCGTGCGCGGGTCAGTAGCGCAGCGAGGCGCAGAGCAGGCGGCCGCCGGGCATGTCCGCGGCCGGCAGGACGCGGACCCGGCCGCCGTGCAGCCAGGTCTCCACCGCCGCGCGGTCGAGCAGGTCCTCCCGCGGCAGCTCGTCCCGGTGGCGCACTTCGTGTGCGCCCTCGTCGACGTAGCCCCAGTCTTCCCGGTCGGCGGCGACGACGATCTCGTCCACCCGGCCTTCCAGCGCCGCGAGCAGCGCCTCGTCCGTGTCGTCGGTGGCGGTTCGACTGCCGGCGGCATCACCGAGGGCCGCGGCCGCCTGCCGGTTGCGCTGCGCCACCTCGTTCTGCACGAGCTCCCGGGCGCGCTGGTGGAGTTCCGCGGCGGAGAGGTGCTCCACGTTGCCGTGCAGCTCCTCCTCCAGGATGAATGGCAGCTCGCTCACCTCGCGGTACAGCGCGACCATGAAGTCGACGCCGGCGAGTAGTAGCGGCTCCTCCCGCTCGGCGACGAGGTCCTGCACCGCCCGGTCGACCTCGCGCAGGAAGCGCTTCAGCTCGGGTGTGACGTCATCCTTGCCGCCGCCATGGGTGTGGTAGATCGCCTCGGTGCTGCCCCGGTGGCCGGCATGATGCTGCAGATTCGGTTCGGTCAGGTCGTGACCGGCCGACTCCTCCAGCGAGCGGGGTGCTCGCCCGGCCAGGTCCAGGGCCCGGAGTTCGTCATGATCGCCGGCGAAAATCCGCACGTCGTTCTGGCTGATGGCCAGCAGGTTGAACGAGCCGATGCGGCTCTTCGCTTCGAGCACCGGTTTGACGTGATAGCGCCAGCCCACCACGGTCAGCTCCCGCGGACGCTGCGGCAGCGCGATGCGGGTCAGCCCGCCGCCGCTGGTGTACGCCGCCATGCCGCCATCGAGAGGCTCGGCGGGCCAGAAGGTGCCCGCATCCCGGGCCTCGACCAGCGGACCGAGCACGGCCGCACGCCGTCGCTCGTCCAGGCCGAGCGCCTCCAGCTGGGCGTCGGCATCGGCAATGCGGTTCTTCAGGCGTATCTCGTTCTTCTGCCGGTCGGACGGCAGCGGCGTGGAGGGGATGACGACGGTGACGTGGGGCGTCTCGCCGCGGTCCTCGGCGATCTCCCGCAAACGTCCGTCGTCCCCGCCCGTCATTTCCGTCTTGTTCAAGGTCCTCGGTCCCTTCACGCCTCGTCCACGATGAAGCTCACCTTCATCGCCACGCGGTACTCACTGACCTTGTCGTTCTCCACGACCACCTTCTGCTCCTTGATCCACGCGGACTGGATGTTGTGGATGGTCTTGCTGGCCCGCGCGATACCGTCGTTGATGGCGTCCTCGAAGCTCTCTTTCGAATCGCACATGATCTCGGTCACTTTGACTACTGACATGCTTCATTCTCCTTTCCGCAGGTTTCTGTCGTCCTCGAAAGAAAAGGAGCAAATACCGTGCCGTTATGCCGACGGCAGGAGAGGCACGGAATCCGCGCCATGAGGGCCGCCGGACCTGCTCCGGCATGCAGAATCTGCACCGTGCGCCTGCAGAATCTGACCCTGCACGCGGACTGGGGATCGATCGGCAAAGGCTCTATACTCGCGTGGATGCGATCGGAAGGAACCCGACGGGAATCGCGCGAACCCGCCCGTCCGCGGCAAATGAGGGGCGACCGGGCGCCATCCGGCACAGGGGTACAGGGACTATGATGCGGACGGCCCTGACTGCGAACGCCGATGCGTAGGGCGGCGCTGTCACTCTACGATTCCCTGGTCCTGGGGCATCCCGTCCTGACGCTCCTGGCCACGGCCCTGCTGGTCGCGCTCCTCGGCAGCCGGGCACCGGAGTTCGCGCTGGATACCTCCAGCGACTCGCTGCTCCTGCAGAGCGACACCGGCATCCGCTACTACCGCGCGATCCGGGCCCGCTACGGCTCCGACGATTTCCTGATTCTCACCTACACCCCCTCGGGGAACCTCTTCGCCGATGCCGCACTCGCGGAACTGGGCGCGCTGCGCGACGAGCTCGCCGATGCGCCGGGCGTCGCCTCCGTGGTTTCCATCCTCGACGTACCCCTGCTGCAGAGCCCGCCGCTCAGCCCCCGCGAGCTCGCAGACGGAGCGCCCACGCTGCTCTCCGACCGGGCCGACCGGGAAATGGCGCAGGAGGAGCTGACCACCAGCCCCCTCTACCGCAACCGGCTGATGAGCCCGGACGGGCATACGACGGCGCTGCAGATCAACCTGGAGCAGGACGAGGCCTACGCCAGGCTGCTGAACCGCCGGGCCGACCTGCGCGAGATCCGCCTGGAGCGCGAGCTGCACGGCGAGGAGGAGCAGGAACTCGCACAGATCGAGCAGCGCATCCGCGAGCGCCGGGAGACACAGCAAGCCGAGTTGCAGCGGACGATCGCGGCGGTGCGCGGCATCGTCGACGACTACCGTAACGGTACGGAGCTGCACCTGGGCGGCCTGCCCATGATCGCGGCGGACCTGGTGGATTTCATCCGCCGGGACCTGATCGTATTCGGCCTCGGGCTCACGGTGGCCCTGGTGGCACTGCTCGCCGTGATCTTCCGGCGACCCCGCTGGGTGGTGCTGCCGCTGGTGACCTGTGCGGCGGCCGTGACCAGCATGCTCGGCTTCCTCGGCCTCGTGCAGTGGCCGGTGACGGTGGTGTCGTCGAATTTCGTCTCGCTGATGCTCATCCTCACGCTATCGCTGAACGTCCACCTGGTAGTGCGTCACCGGGAGCTGCACCGCCAACAGCCGGGCGCCTCCCAGCGCGAGCTGGTGCGCGCCACCGTGCGCAACAAGTTCTACCCGGCCTTGTACACGGCCCTCACGACCATGGTGGCATTCGGCTCGCTGGTGGTCAGCGACATCCGTCCGGTCATCGACTTCGGCTGGATGATGGTCATCGGCATGGCCATGGCCTTCGTGCTGACCTTCCTGATCCTGCCCGCCTCGCTGATGCTGTTCTCGCCGGGCCGGCCACCGCCGGGAAGCGACTTCACCAACCGCATCACGGGCGTCTTCTCGCGCCTCGTCAAGTCGGCGCCGCGGGCAACCCTGGCCGGCTATGCGCTGGTGGCCGCGGCGAGCGTGGCCGGCGTGCTGCAGCTCAGCGTGGACAACCGCTTCATCGATTACTTCAAGCAGACCACCGCCATCTACCAGGGCATGAAGGTGATCGACGAGCGACTCGGCGGCACCACCCCCCTGGACGTCATCCTGGACGCGGACCCCGAGTTCGTCTCCGCACAGCAAGAGGAACAGGACCAGGCGGACGAACTAGCCCTGCCGGGCGAGCCGGGCCTCGCCGCGCGCAGCTACTGGTATAACGCCACCCGCAGCGACATCGTGCGCGAGGCTCACGATCACCTGGAGTCGCGCCAGGATATCGGCAAGGTGCTCTCCCTGGCCACCACACTGGAGGTGATCCGCCAGGTCATGGGCGAGGAGGAGCTGGACAACTTCCAGCTCTCGGTCATCTACAAGCGCCTGCCGGAAGACGTGAAGGAGGTGCTGTTCGAGCCCTACCTTGCCGTCGAAGGCCACCAGACCCGCATCGCGGCCCGGGTCTACGAGACCAGCGAGACCCTGGAGCGCGACGAGTTGCTCCAGTCCATCCGCCGCTATCTCGCCGAAGACCTCGGCCTCGGCGAAGAGCGCGTCCACCTCACCGGCCTGATGGTGCTGTACAACAACGTGCTGCAGAGCCTGCTCGGCTCCCAGATCACCACGGCGGGGGTGGTGACGGTGGCCGTCCTGCTCATGTTCTGGGTATCGTTCCGGTCGCTGCCCGTCGCGGCGGTGGCGCTGGTGCCGAACCTGGTGGCCGCGGCCGCCGTGCTGGCGCTCATGAGCGCCATGGGCGTGCCGCTGGACATCATGACCATCACCATCGCGGCCATCGCCATCGGTATCGGCGTGGACGACACCATCCACTACGTCTACCGCTTCCAGGAGGAGTTCGCCAAGGACGGCGACTACGACGCCGCCATCGACCGCTGTCACCGCAGCATAGGCCACGCGATGTACTACACCTCCATCACCATCATGCTGGGCTTCTCCATCCTCGCCCTGTCGAATTTCGTGCCCACCATCTACTTCGGTCTGCTCACCGGACTGGCCATGGCCGTGGCGCTCATCGCCAACCTCTCGCTGCTGCCGCTGCTGTTCTCGCGCCTCCGGGTACTCGGCGCCCGGGACTGAGCTGCCGCCCGGCCGCGCGCCGTTCCGCCCGGCAAGGCCGGAGAAGGACCGGGGAAGATGGTATGGCAGGCCCGCCGCGCGTTGCCACGAGTTTCCACGATGGAAAACCCGCCGGTTCCTGTCTAGCATCAGGACAATCAGCGAGCGCGAAGCGCCGGGAGGAGAGCAGAGCATGGCCAGCAAGACCCCTATCGTATTTCCCACCGATTTCTCCGAGACCTCAATCAGCGCCCTCGACTGGGCGCGCAGGATGACCGAACAGATGAGCGGCGAGCTGCATTGCATCACCGTGGTGGAGCCGCCCATCGTGTATACCTCCATGGAGGTACCCACGGCCGTGCCCACCGTGGAGGAGCTGGCCGCCCAGGCCCAGGCACAGCTGGACGAGTTCACCCGCAGCAGGCTGACCGGCTTCAGCAACCCGCCGGTGGCCAAGGTGCTGGAGGGCCGCCCGGTGGACGAGATCACCGGCTACGCAAAGGAGATGGGCGCCGCGATGATCGTGATGTCCACCCACGGACGCAGCGGCCTGAGGCACCTACTGATCGGCAGCACCGCCGAAGGCGTAGTGCGCCACGCCGAGTGCCCCGTACTGACGGTGCGCGGCGGCGACAAGGACTGAGCGGCCGTGACCGACGAACGGACCGAGGCGCTGCAAGAGCGCCTCGCGAAGACCCTCGACCGCAACCGGCCGCAGATAGTCGAGAAGCGGCACGCGAACGGCTACCGGACCGCGCGCGAGAACCTGGACGACCTGGTCGACACCGGCTCGTTCACCGAATACGGCCAGCTCGCCGTCGCCGCCCAGCGCAGCCGCCGGGACATCGCCGACCTGGAGG
>CAZRSA010000161.1:0-5745 GCA_964602525.1 uncultured Woeseiaceae bacterium | reverse complement strand
CAGCGGTCTCCAAAACCGCAGGTTGGGGGTTCGAGTCCCTCCTGGCCTGCCATTCCCACCGGACAGACGTGCAGGCATGAACGCAAAGACAGAAACACCGGAACCCGGCACGCTGGATACGGTCAAGTTGATTATCGCCGCCGCGATCCTCGTGGCCGGGATGTTCGGCTATTACTGGTATTCGGAGCTCGCCCTCCCGCTGCGGGTGCTGATGGTGCTGGCCGCCACGGGCGCCGGCATCGGCGTGGGCATGACCAGCACCCAGGGCCAGATGCTCTGGAAGTTCATCCAGGGCTCGCGTATCGAGATCCGCAAGGTGGTCTGGCCGAACAAGCAGGAGACCACCCAGACGACCATCGCGGTGTTCGTGTTCACGCTGATCCTCGGCCTGTTCTTCTGGGGGCTGGACTCGATCCTGCTCCTGATCACCCGCTACCTGACCGGGCATGCCGGCTAGGCGGCCGGGCCGTCAACCGCAGGGGTAAAGCATTGGCCAAGCGTTGGTACATCGTGCACGCGTACTCGAACTTCGAGCATAAGGTGAAGTCCTCGCTCGAGGAGCGTATCAAGCTCGCCGGGCTGGAGGACAAGTTCGGCGAGATCCTGGTGCCCACCGAGGAAGTCGTGGAAATGCGCGAGGGGCAGAAGCGGCGCAGCGAGCGCAAGTTCTTCCCCGGCTACGTCCTGGTGAACATGGAGATGGACGACGAGACCTGGCACCTGGTGAAGGACGTGCCGAAGGTGCTCGGCTTCATCGGCGGCGCGAGCGACCGGCCCGCACCCATCAGCGACAAGGAGGCCGAGGCCATCCTGCAGCGGGTGAAGGAAGGCGTGGACAAGCCGCGGCCGAAGGTGCTGTTCGAGCCCGGGGAGGTCGTGCGCGTGACCGACGGGCCGTTCAACGACTTCAACGGCGTGGTCGAGCACGTCAATTACGACAAGAACCGGCTCAGGGTCGCGGTCCAGATCCTGGGCCGTTCCACGCCGGTGGAACTGGATTTCGGGCAGGTCGAGAAGGCCTGACCCGCATTGAGACGGCCGCCGCAGCGGCCGCCCGAGACTGAAAGACGGGGAGCCGCGAGGCGTTCGCACCCGTGAGGTAGATCGACATGGCAAAGAAAGTAACGGGCTACATCAAGCTCCAGGTGCCTGCAGGACAGGCCAACCCCAGTCCGCCCGTGGGCCCTGCGTTGGGTCAGCACGGTGTGAACATCATGGAGTTCTGCAAGGCGTTCAATGCCGAGACCCAGGGCATCGAGCCGGGACTGCCGGTGCCGGTGGTGATCACGGTCTACAACGACCGCAGCTTCACCTTCCTCACCAAGACGCCGCCGGCTGCCGTGCTGCTGCGCAAGGCCGCCGGCGTACAGAAGGGTTCCGGTACCCCGAACACCGAGAAGGTGGGCAAGGTCACCCGGGCACAGCTCGAGGAGATCGCCAACACGAAGAACCCGGATCTGACGGCCGCCGATCTCGATGCCGCGGTGCGGACCATCGCCGGCACGGCTCGCAGCATGGGCTTGGAAGTCGAGGGGGTCTGATCATGGCGAAGATGAGCAAGAGAAAGGCCGCCATCCGGGAAAAGGTGGAGCCGGGCAAGGCCTATCCGCTGGACGAGGCCCTGGACCTGCTGAAGGACCTGGCTAACGCGAAGTTCTCCGAGAGCATCGACGTGGCCGTGAACCTGGGCGTGGACCCGCGCAAGTCCGACCAGGTGGTGCGCGGCTCGACGGTGCTGCCGAACGGCACCGGCAAGACCGTGCGAGTGGCCGTGTTCGCGCAGGGCGAGAATGCCGAGAAGGCGCAGGCGGCCGGTGCGGACATCGTCGGTTTCGAGGACCTCGCCGAGAGCATCAAGGGCGGTGAGATGAACTTCGACGTGGTCATCGCCACCCCCGACGCCATGCGGGTGGTCGGCCAGCTGGGCCAGATACTCGGCCCCCGCGGCCTGATGCCGAACCCGAAGGTGGGCACCGTCACCGCCGACGTGGAGACGGCGGTGCATAACGCCAAGGCCGGACAGGTGCGCTACCGCACCGACAAGTCGGGCATCATCCACTGCCCCATCGGCAAGGCGGATTTCGGGGTGCCGGCGCTGCGCGAGAATCTGAACGCGCTGCTGGCAGACCTGAGGAAAGCGAAACCGGCTGCATCCAAGGGCGCCTACGTGAAGAAGCTGACGGTTTCTTCGACCATGGGCCCGGGTATCGCAGTCGATCAGTCCTCCCTGGAGGCCTGATAGAGAGATGTGGCGGCCCGTTCGCGGGCCGCGGCATGCCGGGCTTCACGGCCCGGCAGATCGTCGAAGACCGCAGGCGTCCCTGTCCACGGGCCGGGGCTTAATCACCGAAAGCCTGCGTAGATGGTGAACCCTGAGTCAGTGAGGCAACACGCTGCTGGCGACGGTCACCGTTTCGACAAAACGGGTGGACGGACAGGGAATGCCGTCCGAGTCAGACCGACAGCCAGGAGGAACTCTATGGCACTGAGACTGGAAGAGAAGAAAGCAGTCGTTGCCGAGGTGAATGCTGTCGCGGGTGAGGCCATCTCCGCCGTGGCGGCGGAGTATCGGGGTCTTTCCGTCAGCGAGATGACGGCGCTCAGGACCGAGGCCCGGAACGCCGGGGTGTATCTGCGTGTGGTGAAGAACACGCTGGCACGCCGGGCGATATCCGGTACCGGTTTCGAGTGCATGACGGAGACTCTGAAGGGGCCGATCCTGCTCGCATTCTCCAGCGAGGATCCGGGCGCCGCAGCAAGGGTGATCAAGGACTTCGCCAGGGAGCACGATGCACTGAAAGCCGTGTCTCTCTCCACCGGCGGAGAACTCTACCCGGGTGCGGAGCTCGACCGGCTCGCGAGCCTGCCCACGATGGACGAGGCTCGCGCGATGCTGCTCGGCGTACTCGAGGCACCGGCCTCGAAGCTGGCGCGCACGCTGGCGGAACCCTCCGCCATGCTGGCCCGCACGCTCGACGCCTACGGCCGGCAGGCGGCATGAGTATCGCCCGCTGACGCCGACCAGCGGCAGGCATCGGCAAGGAAATTGAGTAAACACTGATTCAGGAAATCAAAGAGGAATTCGAAAATGGCAATGTCTAACGAAGAGCTGCTTAAGGAACTGAGCGCGAAGCCCATCATGGAAGTGGTGGAGCTGGTGAAGATGCTGGAAGACGAGTGGGGCGTGTCCGCCGCCGCTCCGGTGGCCGTCGCCGCAGGTCCGGCAGCGGGCGGTGAAGCCGCCGCGGCCGAGGAAAAGACCGAGTTCGACGTCCACATGACCAGCTTCGGCAGCAACAAGGTGTCCGTCATCAAGGCCGTCCGCGCCATCACCGGCCTCGGCCTGAAGGAAGCGAAGGACATGGTGGAGGGTGCTCCCACCACTGTGAAGGAAGGCGCTTCCAAGGACGACGCCGAGGAGATCAAGAAGCAGCTGGAAGAAGCCGGCGCCAGCGTCGAGCTCAAGTAAGCGAGCGAACACTGCGTATAGCGAACGACTTGAGGGTACTCAACTGATCATGCGCGGGCAGGGCCCGTGCGACCAGGTGCCGGCAGGCGGCTTCAATGCCGCCGGCCGGCTTTCCTGCGCCCGACAGATTCATATGTCCGTACAGAGGTAATCTCTAATGGCTTACTCCTTTACAGAGAAGAAGCGCATCCGCAAGGACTTCGGCAAGCGTCCGAGTATCCTGAACGTGCCCTATCTCCTGTCGATTCAGCTCGACTCCTACCGCAAGTTCCTGCAGACGGACAAGTCCGAGGAAGACCGGGACGAGATCGGGCTGCACGCGGCGTTCAAGACGGTCTTCCCGATCGTCAGCTATTCCGGTAACGCCGCGCTGGAGTATGTCAGCTACCGGCTCGGCGACCCGGTCTTCGACGTGAAGGAGTGCCAGCTGCGCGGCCTCACCTACGCCGCTCCGCTGCGGGTGAAGGTGCGCCTGGTCATCTACGACAAGGAAGCCTCGGGCACGCCCAAGCCGGTGAAGGACATCCGCGAGCAGGAGGTCTACCTCGGCGAACTGCCGCTGATGACCGAGAACGGCACGTTCGTCATCAACGGCACCGAGCGGGTCATCGTCTCCCAGCTGCACCGTTCGCCGGGCGTGTTCTTCGACCACGACAAGGGCAAGACGCACTCCTCGGGCAAGCTGCTGTTCTCGGCGCGGATCATCCCCTACCGGGGCTCCTGGCTGGACTTCGAATTCGACCCTAAGGACGCCCTGTTCGCCCGCATCGACCGCCGCCGCAAGCTGCCGGTCACCATCATCCTGCGCGCCCTGGGCCTCACCAACGAGGAGATGCTGGACGTCTTCTTCGACAAGAACGACTTCTACCTGACGAAGAAGGAGATCCGCATGGGGCTGGTGCCCCAGCGCCTGCGTGGCGAGACGGCCACCTTCGACATCAAGATCGGCCGCAAGGTGATCGTCGAGGAGGGCCGCCGCATCACGGCCAAGCACGTCCGCGACCTGGAGAAGGCGGACATGGAATCCCTCGTGGTGCCGGCGGAGTACCTGGAGGAGAAGATTCTCGCCCACGACGTCGTGGATACCGAAACCGGCGAGCTGCTGGCCGCCGCCAACGACGAGATCACCGAGGAGATGGTGCAGCTCTTCATCGAGAAGGGCATCGAGCAAGTCCGCACCCTGTACGTGAACGACCTCGACCGCGGGCCCTACATCTCCAACACCCTGCGCATCGATCCCTCCACCACCAAGCTCGAGGCCCTGGTGGAGATCTACCGTATGATGCGCCCCGGCGAGCCGCCCACCAAGGAGGCCGCCGAGAACCTGTTCAACAACCTGTTCTTCAACGCCGAGCGCTACGACCTCTCGGCCGTCGGCCGCATGAAGTTCAATCGCCGGGTGGGCCGTGAGGAGATCACCGGCTCCGGCACGCTGTCCAACGACGACATCATCGATGTGCTGAAGACGCTGATCGAGATCCGCAACGGCTACGGCACGGTGGACGACATCGACCACCTGGGCAACCGCCGGGTGCGCAGCGTCGGCGAGATGGCCGAGAACGCCTTCCGCATCGGGCTGGTGCGCGTGGAGCGCGCCGTGAAGGAGCGCCTGACCCAGGCCGAGACAGAAGGTCTGATGCCCCAGGAAATGATCAATGCCAAGCCGGTCGCGGCTGCGGTGAAGGAGTTCTTCGGCTCCAGCCAGCTGTCCCAGTTCATGGACCAGAACAACCCGCTGTCGGAGGTCACCCACAAGCGGCGCGTCTCGGCACTGGGTCCGGGCGGACTTACCCGCGAGCGGGCCGGCTTCGAGGTGCGCGACGTGCATCCCACCCACTACGGCCGTGTCTGCCCCATCGAGACGCCCGAAGGCCCGAACATCGGCCTGATCAACTCGCTGTCCGTGTATGCACGCACCAACGAGTACGGCTTCCTGGAGACCCCCTACCGGAAGGTGGAGAGCGGCAGAGTGACCGACAAGATCGAGTACCTGTCGGCCATCGAGGAGAGCCAGTACGTGGTGGCCCAGGCCAACGCCGTGCTGGACACCAAGGGCCGCTTCTCCGACGAGCTGGTCTCGGTGCGCCACAGGAACGAGTTCACGCTGGCCGACCCGAGCATCATCGACTACATGGACATCTCGCCGAAGCAGATCGTCTCGGTGGCGGCTTCGCTTATTCCGTTCCTGGAGCACGACGACGCCAACCGGGCGCTGATGGGGTCGAACATGCAGCGCCAGGCGGTGCCGACGCTGCGCTCCGAGGCGCCGCTGGTCG
>CAZRSA010000160.1:0-5800 GCA_964602525.1 uncultured Woeseiaceae bacterium | reverse complement strand
GCCCTGGCTCGACCCGCTGAAGGAGGCGCTGGGCCCCGAGGTGCGCCGCCGCTACAACATAGAGTAGACCGCTTGATCGTCTCCCATCGGCACCGGTTCGTCTTCGTCGCCGTGCCGAGAGTCGCCACCCGCGCGCTGCGCCAGGCACTCACCATGCAGCTCGATGCCATGGACTGGCAGCAGCAGAACCTCTTTGCCCGGCACCGGCTGCCGGTCTCCGACCTCGCGGCCGCGGAGCACGGCCACCTGTCGGTGCGCGATATCCGCCCCCGCCTCCCGGAGGAGCTCTGGCAGTCCTATCTGAAGTTCGCCTTCGTGCGTGACCCGTTCGAGCGCTTCGTCGATACTTTCCTGTCCCTGGAAGCAGGGGATGACCCGGACCCGGCGGCGGTGGCGGCGCGGATGAAGCGGGCCCTGGGGACGGAGCGTTTCCGCCGCCGGCGGCTCACCCTCCCCCAGACGCATTTCCTGATCGACGAGGAAGGCCGGGTGGCCATGGACTTCGTCGGTCGCTTCGAGACCCTCGATGCCTGCTGGCGCCAGCTCTGCACGCGCCTGGGCCTGGAGGCCGTGCCGCTCGCGCGCAGGCGCGAGCCGGAACGGCGGGACTGGGCACGCTACTACGACACCGAACTCGCCGGCATGGTCGGCGACTATTACCGGGAGGACCGGGAGAGGTTCGGGTATCCGGGCCTACCGCAGCCGCCTTCGTCCTGAACGGGGCCGGGGTTCAGCGCCTTCAGTCCGCCTCGCGCTCGATATCGCAGCACAGCACCCGGTCAGGCGGCTGGCCGGTCTCCGTGCTGAGTACGGCGCCTCGTACCGGGTTCGGGCGGAACACCGTGCAGCCCTTCAGCCCGAGCTGCCAGGCCCGCGTGTAGATCTGCTCGAAGTCGGGCCGCGAGCAGTCCTCCGGCATGTTGATGGTCTTGGAGATGGCGTTGTCCACCAGGCCCTGCAGGGCTGCTTGCATGGCCAGGTGCTCGGTGGGCGAGATGTCCCGGGAGCAGCGGAACGAGTCCGGCACCGACTGCGGCCGGCCGTGATGCTCGCGCCAGTGGGCGTAGGCGTAGTCGGTCACATCGAAGTTGCGGTAGTCGCCCGACTCGTCGAGTACCTGCCGATGGCCCTCCAGCGCGAAGACGGGTTCGATGCCGCTGGAGACGTTGTCGGCCAGCAGGCTGATGGTGCCGGTGGGGGCGATGGCGAGCAGATGGCTGTTGCGGATGCCGTCGGCGGCGATGGCGTCGCGGATGTCCGCCGGCAGGCGCTGGATGTAGGGGCCGTCCAGGTAGGGCTCGCGATCGAAATGCGGGAACGCGCCTTTCTCCCGCGCGAGCGCCACCGAGGCGCGATAGGCGGCATCGCGCATGACGGTCATCCATTCGCGGGCGTGCTCGCGGCCCTCGTCGCTGTCGTAGGCGATGCCCAGCATGGCGAGTGCGTCGCCGAGACCGGTGACGCCCAGGCCGACGCGCCGGGTGCCCCGGGCCTGTTCCTGCTGGGCCGCTAGCGGGAAGCCGGAGGCGTCGATGACGTTGTCCAGGAAGCGCACGGCGGTGGGCACGGCTCGTCGGAGAGCGTCCACGTCGAGTGCGGCGTCGCGGCCGAACGCGTCCCGGACGAAGCGGGTGAGGTTCAGCGAGCCAAGGTTGCAGGCGCCGTAGGGCGGCAGCGGGATCTCGCCGCAGGGGTTGGTGGCCGTGATGCGTTCCCGGTAGTGAAGATTGTTCTCCCGGTTGACCGCGTCGGTGAACAGCACGCCGGGCTCGGCGGATTCCCACGCGGCATTCATGATGTGGCGCCAGAGTTCCCGGGCCGCGATACGCCCCTGGACGCGGCAGCGCACGGGCTCGTCGCTGCCCGTCCAGATCTTCTGCAGGGCTTCCTCGCCGCCCGACTCGGGGAAGCACAGGGCCCAGTCCTCGTCGTGCTGTACCGCCAGCATGAACTCGTCCGGCACCTGCACCGAGACGTTGAAGTTGGTAAGCACGCCGGCCTCGCGCTTGGCGTCGACGAAGGCGAGGATGTCGGGATGGTCGCAGCGCAGCGTGCCCATCATCGCGCCCCGGCGGGCGCCGGTGGACAGCACGGTGGCGCACATGGCGTCCCAGACGCGCATGAACGACACCGGGCCGGAGGCGATGCCGCCCACGTGATCGGTGCGATGACCGGCCGGGCGCAGCGTGGAGAAGTCGTAGCCCACGCCCCCGCCCCACTGCATGGTGACGGCGCCCTCCTTCACGTGCTCGAAGATGCTGTCCAGGGAGTCTTCGACCACGCCCATGACGAAGCAGTTGAACAGGGTGCGATGCCACACCGTGCCCGCGCCGGCGAGGATGCGGCCCGCCGGCAGGAAGCGGAATCCCTCCAGCAGCCCCTCGAACTCCCGGGCGCAGCCGTCGCGGTCCGTCGTCTCCGGCGCGGCGATCGCTGCGGCGACCCGGCGCCACGTCTCCCCGATGCTCTTCTCGGCATGGCCGCCAGGCGGGTGATAGCGGTACTTCGACCGCCAGATGTGCTCCGCGAGCCGGGTCTGGAAATAATGACGGGTCATCGCCCTGGTCTCACTGCCGGGCCCGTGCGAAGCAGTTCAGGAACCAGTCGCGGGCGAGCCGCTGCACTTCTTCCAGCGCCCCCGGTTCCTCGAACAGGTGCGTGGCGCCCTCGACCACCGCGATCTCCGCGGGGCAGCGCAACCGCTCGCGCGCCCTGCGGTTCAGGTCGAGCACCTGGTGGTCGGCGCCGCCGACGACGAGCAGCGTCGGCGCCAGCACCCGCGGCAGCTCGTCGCCGGCGAGATCGGCGCGCCCGCCGCGGGAGACCACGGCATCAACCCGCTCCGGTGCCCGCGCGGCTGCGATGAGCGCGGCGGCGGCCCCGGTGCTGGACCCGAACAGCCCCACCGGCAGCCGGGCGGCTGCGGCCTGTCCGGCCAGCCACTCCAGCGTGCCGCCGAGACGGCGGGCCAGCAGCTCGATATCGAAGCGCAATTCGCGGGTGACGGCGTCGACCCGTCCTTCCTCGGCGGTCAGCAGATCGAACAGCAGGGTGCCGAGCCCGGCGCCGCGCAGGTAGTCGGCCACGGCGTTGTTGCGGCGGCTGTAGCGGCTGCTGCCGCTGCCGTGGGCGAACACCACCACCCCGGCCGCGCCGTCGGGAATCTCCAGCCAGCCGGCGAGTGTCGCGTCATCCGCGCGGATGTCCGTCTCGCTCCTCGCTCCGCGGTTCTCCATGCCGCCGGTCACCTCCCCTGTGCCGTGCGCAGGCGCCCGTTTCGCTGCCGACACCGCGCCACCCCATGCTAGGCCGGCCCTCACCGGCGCATGAATCAGCAGATATACCTAAGACGCCTCGTCCCCGCCCGGGACGAGCACCAGTCGACCGCCCTCGATCCGGAGAGGCGTCGGCTGGCCCGGCGCCGCCTGCTGCAGCCGCCGGGCCAGCCAGTCCCTGTCCTCCGGCGACGCTCTGACGAGGCGCAGCCGCCGCATCGCGAGCGGTACCATCTGCAGGCCCGTCGTGCGGCCGTCGGCCGGGTCTACGCTGACGAAGATCATCAGCGAGAGCCACGGCCGGAACGCCTCATGACCGCCGATGCCCTCGTAGTCGTTCAGGAAGTCGCCGCAGCCGTACAGGATCAGCCTGCCGCGGTGGTATTCGATGCCCTTCGGGTGATGGGAGGAATGGCCGTGCACGATGTCCGCGGCTCCTGCCTCGACCAGCCGGTGTGCGAAGCCGCGCTCGTCCCGGCCGACCTCGTAGCCCCAGTTGCCGCCCCAGTGGATGGATGCCACGGTGATGTCGCGGGTGCGGCGGCCCGCGAGCATGGTTTCGGCCACGGCATCGGCCGTCTCCGGCGCGAGGTCCGGCAGGCGGTTCACGCCGGCCCGGGCCCGGCCCGCCGCCCAGTCCTGCGGCACGCCGCTCGAGCCGAGGGCGTAGCCGTAGATCACCACGCGCACCCCGCCAGCGAGGCGGAAGACGGCCGGCGCCGCGGCGGCTGCGGCGTCCCGCCCGGCGCCCGCGACGGCGATGCCTGCCTGCGCCAGCGTCGTCAGGGTTTCCTCCAGGCCCCGGTAGCCCAGGTCCAGGACGTGATTGTTGGCCAGCGTGCAGCCGTCGATGCCGGCGGCTTCCAGGCAGGCGGTGTTGTCGGGGTGCATGCGGTAATGGATCCCCTTCGACGGCCAGAACTCGTCGCTGGTCGTGATGCTCGTCTCGAGGTTGACGAAGCGCAGGTGATGAGGCGTCTGCGCCCACACCTTCAGGGCGTCCCCCCAGACGTAGGCCGGGTCCACCGGCGCGGGCACGGGGCCGTTCTCCCGCTCCGCCAGACGGACGTAGTCCATGGCGTTCTTAACCCAGGGCTCGTGCAGTTCCGGCGGCACGGAACTCGCCTGGATCTGGTCGATGCCCCGGCCGGTCATGACATCGCCGCAGAGGAAGAGTGTGACCTCGGCCCCGGTTCTGCCGGCTTCCGCTGCCATGATTCGCTGCCTCTCGCGTCTGTGCCCGGTCAATATGGGGCGTCGCGAGACCGCGCTGCATCCGGGGAAGTGACTACCGGCCCGCACCGCCGGCCCTGGCATCGGGCCGGCGGGAGCGCAAGAATAAGGCCATGACCCGCTTCCTCCTGCTCTATGCCACCCGGGAAGGCCAGACCGCGAAGGTCGCCGGACGCATCGCGGAACACCTGCGCGCCGGCGGGGCAGAGGTGAGCGTGGTCGACGCGGCCAACAAGCTCACCGCTGAGGCGCTCGAGCTCGCGCGCTTCGACCGCCTGGTATTCGGCGCCTCCATGCACGCCGGCGGCCTGGAGAAGGAGCTGGTGGAGTTCGTGAACGGCCACGCGGACGAGATACGCCGCTGCGAGCGCTCGCTGTTCGTCGTGCTCCTCAGCGCGGCGGCGAAGGACCCCGCGCTGCGCGAGGAATGGCTCGGCGATGCGCGGGGCAAGATCGAGACGCAGCTGCGCGTGCCGTTCGCCCGCGTCGAGATGATCGCGGGCGCGCTGCGCTATTCGAAATACCCGCTGCCGCTGCGCTGGATGATGCGGCGCATCGCGCGCAAGGCCGGCGAGGACACCGACACCAGCCGGGATTACGAATACACCGACTGGGAGCAGGTGCGGCGCTACGCCGAGGCACTGCTCGACGAAGGGGAACAAACGACATGAGCGGGAACGGCGGCGACTGGTTCGAGGGCGGCTGTCACTGCGGCCGGGTGCGTTTCCGCGTGCGCATCCGGGCGCGGCGTGCGCTCGCCTGCAACTGCTCCATCTGCGCGAAGAAGGGCATGGTCAACCTGATCGTGCCGCCCGAGGATTTCGAGCTGCTGCAGGGAGAGGAGTGGCTGGCCACCTATCGCTTCAATACCGGTATCGCCGGGCACCGCTTCTGCCGGACCTGCGGCATCCATCCGTTCAGCCGGCCGCGCTCGCACCCGGGCAGCTACGACGTCAACGCCCGCTGTCTCGATGCGGGCATCGATTTCCTGGCGATCACTCCCTTCGATGGCCAGAACTGGGAGGAGAACGTGGCCTCCATCAGGGAAGAGCCTGACGGCGGGTATTAGCCGTTGAAGACGCCCGCGTTACGCACCGGGGCCGGTACCTCCGGGTCGAAGCCGCCGGCGTCCGCGAACGCCTGCGCGAAGGCCGGGCGCTTCGCCAGGCGGGAGAGATAGCCGCGGAAGACCTCATCGCCGCACAGCCCGTAGCCCCGGGCCCAGGTAACGTTGTGGCCGATCACGCAGTCGGCGGCGGTGAATGCGTCGCCGCAGACGAAGGGCTGTTCCG